>JAEEPQ010000021.1 GCA_016284885.1 Desulfovibrio sp. | reverse complement strand
AGTCGTAGCTGCAGAAGTGGTAGACCTTGTCGCCGTCGCGCACCGTGACGCTGTCGTCCACCGGCACGTAGGCCCCGCACTCGGGATCCTTGACCATCTCGCCGGCCTCGATCTTCTTCTTCATGTTCTTGCTCTCCTCCTGCTCGTCCTTCTTGCGCTTCTTGAGGAAGTCGTTGGCGAAAAGGCGGTAGAGCAGATATACGGCGAGGGCGAGGACTATCCATCTGATCATCGAAAGACTCCTTGACGGGCATGGACGGGCATGGCGACAGGCTGAGGCTATGGCGCGCAGGGGCGCGCAGAAAGGGACGCTAGCACGAAGCCGGCTCCGCGTCATGGAAAAAAAGGGGCGCCTGGCAGAAAGCGGCCAGACCTACTGCCAGATGCGGTCGCCGTCCGAGAACCAGCGAAACGCTTCCAAGCACGTGCCCACAGGAGTGCCCTGGATCGCGATGTCCGGCGCAATGTCGCGCAGAGGCACAAGCCAGAAGGCCCGCTCCTTGAGCCTCGGGTGCGGCAGGGTGCAGACGGGGTGGTCCGAGACCAGATCGTCGAAGAGCAGCATGTCGATGTCTATGGCCCGGGGGCCGTAGCGCAGATTGGGATCAGTGCTTCTGACCCGGCCGAGGGCGGTTTCGAGCTCGAGAAGGCGCTGCATGAGCGGCACGGGCTCCCAGGAGGCGTCGGCAAAAAAGCGCGCCACCTGGTTGGAGAACCAGGGCTGGTCCGCATAGAGCTGGGGCTCGGTGCGGTAAATGGGGGAGGCCTCGTCGAGAACGAGGCCGGGGATGCGGCCAAGCTCCTCGAAGGCCTGCGCAATGCGCCTGGCAGCTGGGGGCTCGTTGGCGCCAAGGCCGAGGTAGACGGTATGCTTTTCCATAGCGCGAATATCATAGCGGGAGCCCCTGCCAGCGTCAAAGGCGCCGTCGCGCCATCGCCACGCCATGGTCCCCGTCTCCCTTGTCCCGTCGCCCAGACCTTCCGGCCAGCCTCCCTTGCCCGCATGCGCGAGAGGGACTACCATGCTTGCCAGTCAGGATGCCAGACAGGAGGCTGGACGGCGTCCGCTTCCACCCCCTTTTTCCCAGCCAGCTTGAAGGATCCCATGCCAGCCGCGCTTCTGCCCGATCTCAAGACCCTGCAGGGCCTTGCCCGCCAATGGGAAGACGCCCTGCTCGCCGAGCGGGGGCTCTCGCCTGCCACGGAGGCTTCCTATGCCCAGGACATAGGCTGCCTGCTGGCCTTTCTCGAGACCCTCGGGGGAGGCGGGAGCGGAGCCTGCAGCTTCGACGACGCCTCGGCAGACTGCTTTCTTGCCTGGCGCAGGGCCCAGGGCGACGCGCCGAAGACCCTGGCCAGACGCCTTTCGGCCATGCGCTCCTTCTTCCGCTACCTCGTGGACGAAGGCGAAGTGTCCGCCAATCCGGCCGTGGACTGCGAGAATCCCAAGCTCCCCCTGCATCTGCCGGAATTCTTTTCCCAGGAAGAGATCGCGCGCGTGCTGGCAGCCCCAGATCCCGCCACGGACCGGGGCCGGCGCGACGCCTGCATGCTGGCCCTGCTCTACGCCGCCGGCCTGCGCGTCTCGGAGCTTGTCACGCTTGAGCTCAAGGACGTGGATCTGGCCAGAGGGACGATCAGCGTCTTCGGCAAGGGCCGCAAGGAGCGCACCGTGCCCGTGCACGCCCGCATGCAGCGCGATCTGCAGGCCTACCTGACCGAGGTGCGCCCGCGCTTTTCCCCTGCCTGCCCCTGCGTTTTCGTCGGCCGCAGGGGCCTTGGCCTGACGCGCCAGTACGTGTGGAAGCTCGTGAAGGAGGCGGCCCGCCAGGCCGGCATCGCCAGGGAAGTTTCGCCCCACACCTTCCGCCACAGCTTCGCCACGCACCTGCTGGAGGGCGGAGCGGACCTGCGCGCCGTCCAGACCCTGCTCGGCCACGCCGACATCGCGGCCACGGAGATCTACACCCACGTGCAGGCCCGGCGCCTTGCCGAGCTGCACCGCAAGTTTCATCCAAGGAGCCGGTCGTGAACACCCCGCAAGCCCCGCAGTCCGGGGCCAACTCAACCCTCGTCACCTGCCACTCCAACGCGGACTTCGACGCGCTGGCGGCCATGCTGGCGGCAGCCCGGCTCAGCGCCCCCTGCGACCTGCTCTTCCCCGGCACCCAGGAGAAGAACCTGGACGCCCTCTACGCCGAGCTCAAGGCCGGCAATCGCGGACTCGGCAGCGGCTGCGCCTTCATCGACGCGTCAGCGGCCGACTGGACGCGCTACCGCCGGCTCGTCGTGGTGGACACCCGCCAGCGCTCCCGCCTGCGCCACGTCTGGCCGCTGCTGGACAATCCCCAGGTGGAGACCGAAGTGTGGGACCACCATCCCGACACCGCAGACGACATTCCGGCCCAGTCGGTGCACGTCGCCGTCTCCGGCTCCGCCACGAGCATGCTCGTGGAGCGCATACGCGAGCGGGGCCTCGATCTCTCGCCCGAGGAGGCGACGCTGCTGGGGCTCGGCATCTACTCCGACACCGGTTCCTTCTCCTACTCCTCGACCCGGAGCAGCGACTTCGAGGCCGCTGCCTGGCTGCTCGGCCAGGGCATGGACATCAACGCTATCAACGAGCGCGCATCCTTCGAGATGACCAAGGCCCACGTGCAGGCCCTGAACAGCCTGCTCGAGTCGGCGGAGACCTTTGCCTGCAACGGCGCCCAGGTGGTGCTGGCCGAGGCGACGCTGGAGCACTACCTCGGCGACTTCGCCTACCTCGCCCACAGGCTCATGGAGATGGAGAAGTTCGAGATCCTCTTCGCCATAGGCCGCATGGACGACCGCATCCAAGTGGTGGCGCGCTCGCGCTCCAACGCCGTCAACGTGGGCGCCATCTGCTCCGCCTTCGGCGGCGGCGGCCACGTCTACGCGGCCTCGGCCAGCGTGCGCGACAAGTCCCTGGCCCAGGTGCGCGACGAGATCCTGCGCCAGCTCAGGCTCCAGGAGCCTGACGAGAAAAGGGCGCGCGACTACATGTCCTCGCCCGCCATCGGCCTCGAGGAGGGCCACTCCATCGCCGAGGCCGACGAGCTCATGCTCCACTTCGGGCTCAAGGGCGTGCCCATCTTTGCCAAGGGAACCAGGCGCTGCCTCGGCGTCCTGGACGTCCAGGTGACCCAGAAGGCCCTTGCCCACGGCCTGGGGAGCGCCCTCGTCGACGACTACATGCTGCGCCGGGCCAAGAGCCTGCCGCCCACGGCAGACCTGCGCGACATCACCACGGTCATCGTCGGCTCCCGCCAGCGCCTCGTCCCCATCGTCGAGGACGACGCGGTCGTGGGCGTGGTGACCCGCACCGACCTCATCAACATCTTCGCCCGCGAACCCGGCCGCATGGAGTCCCAGGAGCGCAGCCCCCGCAGCCGCAGCGTCGCCAAGGCCCTGCAGGAGCGGCTGCCGGAAGCGCTCCTGAACCTGCTCAAGACCGCGGCCAGTCTCGGCACGGAACTCGGCATGCACGTCTACGCCGTAGGCGGCTTCGTGCGTGATCTGCTGCTCAAGACGCCCAACTACGACATCGACCTCGTCGTGGAAAACGCCGATCCCGAGGCCCGCGGCAACGCCATATCCTACGCCAGGACCCTGGCGGCCCGGCTCGGCGGCCGCGTGCGCGAGCACCAGAAGTTCCTCACCTGCACCGTCGTCTATCCCGGCGCCGGGGGCCGGGAGGAGCGCGTGGACGTGGCGACGGCCAGGCTCGAGTACTACGAGCAGCCGGGCGCCCTGCCCACGGTGGAGCACTCGAGCATCAGGATGGACCTCTACCGCCGCGACTTCACCATCAACGCCCTGGCCATACGCCTCGACGTCTCCCCCATGGGCCAGATCGTGGACTTCTTCGGCGGCCAGCGCGACATCAAGGACAAGCTCATCCGCGTCCTGCACACCTTGAGCTTCGTCGAGGATCCCACGCGCTGCCTCAGGGCCGTGCGCTTCGAGCAGCGCTACGGATTCCGCATCGGTCCAGGCACCGAAAAGCTCATCAAGAACGCCGTGGCCCTCAAGCTGCCCGGCAAGCTCTCTCCCTCGAGAATCTTCAACGAATTCGAGCACATCTGCGCCGAAGAGACGGCCAGCCAGGCCTTAATGCGACTCTCTGATCTGGGTCTGCTCCAGGCCATCCACCCCCTGCTCGCGGCCCCGCCGGAGAAGGAATACAGCCTCAGCCGCGTGGCCAAGGTCGTGGCCTGGTACCGCCTGCTCTACTTCGAGGAGCCCATGCGTCCCTGGATGCTCTACTTCCTCGCCCTTGCCGGCCAGGCCTCCTACGCCGAGACCCTCGAGTGCTTCATGAAGCTTGGCATCCCCCTCTCCTTCAAGGAGGAACTCATCGGCGGCCGCGAGAAGATGCGCTACGCCCGCCAGCAGCTCAGGCGCCTCATGAAGCAGGGCGAGGGGCAGTTCAAGGTCTCCGAGCTCTGCCGGGCACTTCATCCCCTGCCGCTGGAGTGCACGCTCTACCTCATGGCCGAGTCCAAGGAGCCCGAGACGAGGCGCGCCATCTCCCGCTACATCACCTCCTGGCGCATTGCCAAGCCCGACCTCGACGGCCACGACCTCGAGCGGGCCGGGCTGGCGCCAGGACCTGCCTACGGCGTCATCCTGCGGCGCCTGCTCCAGGCCAAGCTCGACGGCGAGGCCCCCGATCCGGCGGCCCAGGAGGCCCTGGCGGCCGAACTGGTGCAGATGGCCAAGGACGGCCGCCTCGAGATCCCAAGGCCCGAGAAGAAACGGCTCAGGTCCAAAGCCGCCCGCCGGCGGGAGGAAGCCCTTCAGGAAGCCGGCAAGGACCGGGGACCGGAAGCTGGCACGGCCGCGGCCCCAGGAGCTGAACCTGATGCTGGATCCGGCGCCGGACCTGAAGCTGCACCTGCACCTGAAGCGGCCGGCGCCGGGCAGGCCCAGCCCTGATGCCGGATCAGGGCCTCCAAATGCTCGCGCTTCTTTTGGAAAGCCTTGCCCCCGTCTGGCAAAGGGGGTACTGTCCTTTCTGCTTTTGCCGCGCGCCAAGGCCCTGCCGAACCCTGCGTCGAGCCTCTCGCGGGCCTGGCCGCCAGGACCTTGGAACAAAGGCTCAAGCTCTGCTTTAACATCAAAACCAGTTCAGCGAGCAAGGACGGGTTATCCATGAAACACCTCTGGGCGCCCTGGCGCATCAGCTACATCCTCGGCCCCAAGCCGGACGAATGCGTCTTCTGCCTGCCCGAGAGCAGGGAGGAGGACGAGGAGCGGCTCGTTCTGCACCGCGGAAAGCGCTGCTTCGTCATCATGAACAAGTACCCGTACAACAACGGGCACATCATGGTCTGCCCCTACCGCCACGTCATGCGCCTGACCGACCTCAGCCAGGACGAGGCCCACGAGATGATGGACTACCTCCAGTTCTGCTCCGAGGTGCTCAAGCGCCACTTCCGCTGCCAGGGCATCAACGTCGGCCTCAATCTGGGCGAAGCCGCAGGAGCGGGCATACGCGAGCACCTGCACTTCCACCTGGTTCCCCGCTGGAACGGCGACTCCTCGTTCATGGCCGTCATGGACGAGGTGCGCACCATGCCCGAGGCGCTCGGCTCCACGTACGCCAGCCTGAAGCCGTACTTCGAAAACGCCCCCACCACCCGCTAGGAGAAGCCATGCGCTACGTCAAAGTCCTTCTGCTTGCCGTCTTCTTCTTCCTGAGCCTGGTCTTCCTCTTCCAGAACCAGACCGTCCTCAACCAGAAGCTGACCCTCCAGTTCAACCTGCTGGCCATTCCCAACATGACCTCCATCGAGCTGCCCTTCTACTACCTCATCCTGGCGTCCTTCCTCGCCGGCTGCTGCATCACCCTCGTGCTCCTGCTCTGGGACCGCATGCGCCTCTCCGCGCGCATACTCAACCAAACCTGGCGCATCAGCAACCTCGAGAGCGAAAACAAGAAGCTCATCGACAGCATGGAGAAGCTTGCGGCCATCGAGGAGGAGGAGCGCCCCGGCCTCTTTGCCCGCATCAAGGCGCAGTACATCGAGGCCAGGGAGGGCAGGAACAGGAAGCTGCTGGGCGAGCAGGCCGCAGCCGAGGCCAAGGCCGACGCAATGCCGGCGTCCTCCTACGAGGAGCCCGCAAAGTAGCGCTTTCGAGACCACCCGTTTTTTCCTGTCCGGCGGCCGGCAGCCCCACCTGCCGGCCGCCGCTTTTTCTGCCCCCTGCCAGGCACAGTCCCCGGACGCGGCATTCCACGATGTCCAAGGCGCCCAAGGCACTCCAGACACCCCAGGCAGCTCAGGCAGGTAAAGGCTCCTTGCACCCATGAGCGAAGCAGAAGACAAGCTGTCCCCCAGAGCGGCCGCAGAGGCCGATGCAACAGACGCCCCCAATGCGCACGATGGTCCCGGTACGCCCTATGCACCCGGTACGCCCGGTGCCGGCGGCGGCATCCACGCCGACAGGCCGCAGAAGGCAAAGGGCCCGGACCGCAGCCAGTTTGCCGAGGGTCCCGTGCTCGATGCCGGCGCCCCCAGCGAGGACAGCCCCGAGTCCGAAGCCAGGGCCTGCGAAAGTCCCGGCGAGGGCTACCGCATCACGCCCATGTTCGAGCAGTACCTCGAGCTGAAGCGCCAGTATCCGGACGCCCTGCTCTTCTACCGCATGGGCGACTTCTACGAGCTCTTCTTCGAGGACGCCAGAACGGCGGCCCGCGAGCTCCAGCTGGCCCTCACCTCCAGAGGCCGGGGCGAGGCCAATCCGGTTCCCATGTGCGGCGTGCCCTGGCACGCCATGGAGACCTACGCCTCCCAGCTCGTGGCCAAGGGCTACAGCCTCGCCGTCTGCGAGCAGACCGAGGATCCCAAGCAGGCCAAGGGCCTGGTCAAGCGAGCCGTGACCCGGGTGATCACGCCCGGCACCGTCTTCGAGGACGAGCATCTTGCCGGCAAGCGGCACAACTACCTGGCCTGCCTCTGCGCAGACCAGGGACGGGCAGGACTGGCCTGGGCCGACGTCTCCACGGGCGAGTGGAGCGGCATCGAGTCCGCCGAATCCGCCTGCTGGCAGTGGCTTGGCAAGTACGCGCCCAGCGAGCTGCTCCTCCAGGAAGGCGTGGAGCCGCCCCGCTCGGCCGATCTCTCCGCCATGCGCGTGGTGCGCCGGCGCCGCCAGGCCTTCGACCTGCGCCAGGCCGAAGCGCGGCTGCTCGAGATCCAGCACGTCAAGGATCTCGGCGCCCTCGGCCTCCAGGCAAGCCCCCTGCTGACGCGCTCCGCCGGCGCCCTGGCGAGCTACCTCGTCCAGACCCAGAAGCGCCAGCCAGACCACATGCTGCCCTTCCGGCCCCTGGACACGGGCGCCTGCCTCGTGGTCGACGAGCTCTCGGAGCGCAATCTCGAGCTCTTCCAGCGGCTCAACGGCGCAAAAGGCCGGGGCACCCTGCTCCACGCCCTCGACGCCACGGCAACGCCCATGGGCGGGCGCCTGCTCGAAAGCATGCTGCGCTCCCCCCTGCGCTCCATCGAGGCCATCGAAGCCATTCAGGACGCCTGCGCCTGCTTTCTGGCCGACGACAGGAAGCGCCGTGCCCTGCGCGAGGCGC
Source organism: Desulfovibrio sp. (assembly GCA_016284885.1). Taxonomy (GTDB): domain Bacteria; phylum Desulfobacterota; class Desulfovibrionia; order Desulfovibrionales; family Desulfovibrionaceae; genus Desulfovibrio. Next base: position 15,923 of record JAEEPQ010000021.1, on the reverse strand, counting down.
TCGAGGGCGTCTTCGACCTCGAGCGGCTCTCCACGCGCATCCACCTGCAGCGCGCCATGCCCAAGGATTTCATGGCCCTGGCGAACTCCCTGCGACGCCTCCCCCAGGTCAAGGCCTGCGTCGAGGCATTCGGCGCAGACGGCAGGGAGGGCGCAGAGGACGCGGCGCACCCGGGCCTTCCGCCAAGCCTCGCCCTCGCCATGGCCGGCTGGGACGATCTGGAGGACGTTTCGGCAGAGCTTGAAGCCTGCCTTGCCGAGCCTGCGCCCCAGACCATCACCGAGGGCGGCATCTTCAAGGCCGGCTGGAATCCCGAGCTCGACCGCCTGCTCGAGCTCACGGAGCACAGCGAGCAGGCACTGCAGGAGCTCTTCGAGGCCGACCAGGCACGATGCCAGGTGAAGCTCAAGTTCGGCAACAGCCGGGTCTTCGGCTACTACTACGCCGTCAGCCGCGCCCAGCAGGCCGAAGCCCTGCCCGAAGACTTCGTGCGCCGCCAGACCGTCGCCGCAGGCGAGCGCTACACCACCCCGGGCCTCAAGGCCCTGGAGCAGGCCATACTCGAGGCTGCCGAAAAGCGCCGGGAGCTCGAGTTCCGCCTCTTCCAGGATCTGCGCGCCAAGGCGGCCGCCTGGCGGCCGAGACTGCTTGAGGCCGCCCGCCGCGCGGCCTCCATCGACTACTGGCAGTCCCTGGCCGAAAAGGCCCGCGCCTGCGGCTGGACGAGGCCGAAGCTGGTCCAGGAGCCCGTGATCCGCATCCAGGAGGGCCGCCACCCCGTGGTGGAGGAAAGCCTCGGGCGCTCGAACTTCGTGCCCAATTCCTTCACGCTCGACGAGCGGCGCCGCCTCTGCCTGCTGACTGGTCCCAACATGGCCGGCAAGTCCACGGTGCTGCGCCAGACGGCCATCCTGTGCATCATGGCCCAGATGGGCTCCTTCGTGCCGGCTCAAGCCGCCGAACTCGGCATCGTTGACCGCCTCTTCACCCGCGTCGGCGCCTCGGACAACCTGGCCCAGGGCCAGAGCACCTTCATGGTGGAGATGATGGAGACGGCGCGCATCCTGCGCCAGTGCACGAAAAGGAGCCTCGTCGTCCTCGACGAGATAGGCCGCGGCACCAGCACCTACGACGGCCTGGCCCTGGCCTGGGCCGTGGCCGAAGACCTCGCCCAGCGCTTCGGAGGTGCCGTGCGCACGCTCTTTGCGACCCACTACCACGAGCTCACCCAGCTCGAGGGGCAGATTCCGGGCGTCTTCACCATGAACGTTGCCATACGCGAAAGCGGCAGGGACATACTCTTCCTCCACAAGCTCCTGCCCGGCCCCGTGGACAGAAGCTACGGCGTCGAGGTGGCCAAGCTCGCCGGCGTGCCCCGCTCCGTCGTTGCCAGGGCCCGGGAGCTGCTGAACCGCTTCGAGGAGCTGCGCGAAGCCAGCCGCAGGCACTTCAAAAGCGTCCTCAAGCCGGCCCTGCTGCCGGGACTCGAGCTGCTGGAGAAGGCTTCGGCCAAGACAGATGCGTCCAAAGCCCGACGGGTGCAGGCCGATCCGGCAGCCGAAGCCGCGGCCCGGCCCCAGGCCCATCCGCTGGTGCAGATCCTTGCCGACCTCAAGCCCGAGGCACTCACGCCCCTGGAGGCGCTCAAGCTCGTGAGCCAGTGGAAGGAACTCTTCGCGGGCTCGGCGGAAGGCGAAGGCTGCGACTGCCAGGACGCGCAGGCCTGCCGGAACGGACAGGCCGGACAGGAGCAGCGGCCTTGAGGCCAAGGAGTGCGTCATGGGAGAGCTCAATCTCAATCCCTTTGCGGTCATAGCAAGCATAGCCGAGGAGAAGATACGCGAGGCCCAGGCCGAGGGCGCCTTCGACGACCTGCCCGGCAAGGGCAGGCCCCTGCAGTACGAGGACGACAGCGGCATCCCGGAGGACCTGCGCATGGCCTACAAGGTGCTCAAGAATTCGGGCTGCCTGCCGCCGGAAATCCAGGAGCGCAAGGAAATCTCCTCCCTGGCCGAGATGGTGGAGCACTGCTCGGACGAGCAGACGAGGCTGAGGCAGATGCACAAGCTCGAGGTTCTCATCTTCAGGGCCAAGACCCGGCAGGGACGAAGCCTCAGGCTCGCCGAAATCAACGACGCCTACTTCGACAAGCTGCTGGACCGCATCCACGTGGCAAAGAAGAAGTAGCGGCCGGGCGCAGGCTTAGGCAGAGGGATGAAGCCAAATGCAAGCACAGGCCAAGAACGCCGGGCGCCCCGGGTCCTGCCTTCGCCCAAAGCTCTCCATGTAGCCCTCCATGATGTCCCCCATGACCTTTCCCGCGATGGCGCCCCAGGCCCTGGCCCGGAGCTGGAAGGCCCAGCGCGTCCGCAGAACGCCCTCCAGGGCAGAGGCCAGGCGCGCCGGCGCAGGCTCAAGGGGACCTGCCATAGTCCCTTGCTGACGCCCCGCCATGCGCTCTGCCGCAAAGCCAGGCCGAGGAAGGCCTAAGGCCGCGTCCCCGTCCCGCACGGCACATCACGCACACCCTTATCCCGCACAGCGCCCTAAACTGTAACCCTCTTGAGGATCGTCCCCCATGCCGCAAACGAAACCAGGCACCGCAATGCAGACAAGGAAACGCTTTCGGCGCATCCAGTCCATGGCCGGCCCCATCCCCTGCGACGCCAGGGCGCTGGCGCCAGGCCTTGTCCAGGCCAGGGGCTGGAAGGCCAGAGCCTTCCGCGCAACGCCCACGAAGGACGAAGCCTTCCAGCGCCAGATGCGCCAGACGCAGCGGCTCGACTTCGGCAAGGTTTTCCTGGCCTTTGCCGCGGCAGGCAGACAGGGTCTGCTCAAGCTTGTGGACGATCTTGGCCTCGACATCGGCATGGGCCGCCGGGATGCCACGCAACCGAGCGATATCCCCAAGCCAGGGAGTCCTTCGAATGGCTTGCGCGCAGCGCAGCCCGGCTCCTCTGCCCCGCCTCGGGCCTTGCCGCCAAGGAGGCTGGCCTTGCAGAAAAGCTCCTCGAGGCAGCTGGCCGTCCAGGCCTGCTCGTGCGCTTCCTGAAGAAATTCAAGGCTCTGGCAGACGCAGTCTACCGCTCCGGGCGCGAGATAGCCTTCATCGACTCCGAGGCCGCGGACGCCGAAAACGCCAGTCCTGAGCTGGCGACCTTGGGGAGCGGCGAGCATGAGCCCCGCTGGCTCTACGCCGTGCGCAAGGACACAGGACTCCCCCTGGGGCTCGTGGCGATCTGGGAGAACGGGGAAGACGGGGAAGACAGAGAAGCCGAGGAGGAAGCCTGCACTGTACCCTGCACCGGGGACTGGCGTTGCGGCGCAGACGGGGCCAGGAAGACGGCCCAGACGACGGCCAGGGAGCGGCCGAAGCTCCTGAAGAGGCCGAAGGCGGGGGCTGGCCCCCCAGCGACGGCGGCGGCAATGATGACGGCAGCGACGATGAGGACGACTGGTACAGGAGAGGCTATGGCAGCCTCTTTGACACGGGCCGCCTCAAGGCCAGCTTCGGCGTCCTTGCCAAGGCGGGCCTCAGGGCACAGTCCTGCCTGCTCAGTCCGCACCGCCTGGACGATCCCGGCATCAACGACTGCTACGACGGCAGGGGGAAGCTGGCTGTCCCCTTCGTCTGCCAGGTGAGGACAGACGACCCCGTTCGGAAAAGGGAGCTGGCGGCACGCAGCCTTGCGGATCTCAAGCGCCCCGCCAACCTCTTCTTCAAGGGCACGCGCATCTTCGCCGCCTCGTGGCCCGTCAAGACGGGCTCGCTGGGACACCCCGTCTGGATGCACGCCGGCCTCTTCTGCGGGAGCCCGACCCCGGAGCAGGAAGCGCAGGCCAGGGCCCGGCGTCCAGCCGAGTTCTGCACTCCGGAAGACTGCCTCGCCTTTGAGGAAGACAGCTTCTTCGTCCTTGCGACAGGCAAAAGGATGACGGCCGAAGCGGCCTTCAAGGAGTACCTTGCCCTGCTCGATGCAGCCGAGACAGCCAGCCAGGCGCCGTGCCGGCGGCGGGCAAGCCCCCGCAAGGCCAGCCCTGCCCTGCGCCGGGGGCACGAGCTCTTCTGCGCCATGGGCTTTGCCCTCTGGGGCCTGCTGGCCGACGCCATGCAGGACGTCGACGTCGTCTGCCTGCCCGATCTCATGGAGCTCATGGAAGTTGGGCTGCGCTGCCGGCTCCACGCCCGGTGGATCAGCCTGGAGAACTGCCGGAGGTATCCGGAACTGCGCCTTGCCTTCGAGGCCTGCGGCCTCGATCTGCCACACGCCCTCTTCCTCGACGGGCCGCGTCTGCGCTATGATCCCCCTGCACGACTATCCCTGCACGCGGCGTGGGACGAAGAGGACGAGGATTTCATGCACTATCTCTCCGGGCTCGCCCCGGACGATCTGGGCTGCCAGCCTCTGCTGCGCCCCTTCTGGCCCCGCCGGCACAGGCCCTGGCGCATGCGCCCCCTGCCCGGCAGGCGCCGCAAACCAGCCGCAGACGCGCCCGATGCAGATTCAAAGACCGCTGGCACGCACAGCGAGGGAGCATAAGTCCATGCCAAGCCATCACTTTTCAGCCAAACAGGCCGCAAAACAGCCCGGCAGACAGGCCTCGCAGGCACGCCTGCGTCGCATCCAGTCCATGGCCGGCCCCCTTCCCCGCGACGCCAGGGCTTTCGGCGCCGCACAGATCCTTGCCAGGGGCTGGAAGGCCAAGGCCTTCCGCGCAGCGCCCGACAGCCATGATTCCGACAGCCTCAAGGCGCGCGAGGTCTGGGTCGAGTTCGGCCTCAGCTTTTTGACCTACGCCGTGATGGCCAGACAAAACCTCGTCAAGGTCATCGACGGCCTCGGCCTTGGCCGCAGGGACGCCGCGCGCGCCATGAGCCTGCTCTACGCGACGGACACATACACCGATCCTGAGAATGCCGGCAAATGGCTCGAGGAGAGCGTCGCACGGCTCCTCTTTCCTGCCTCGGGCCTGCATGCGGAAGATGACGACGCTTCCGGGAACCCGGAGTCCAAGGCGATTGCGGAAGGGCTGCTCAAGGCCGCTGGCCAGCCTGGCATGCACGCGCGCTTTCTGAGGGAGTTCAAGGCACTGGCAGACGAAATCTACTGGTCCGAGGGCGAAATAGCCTTCATCGACTCCGCTGCGGTGGACGCCGAAAACGGGCAGGGCTTGCCCAGCCTCTTCCTGCCGCCTAGGCTCCGCAGCCGCTTCCTCTTTGCCGTGCGCAGGGACACGGGGCATCCCCTGGGCCTTGCCGAGATCAGGAATCCCGGCATCCCCGTCTCGCTGACCGAGGAGCAGCTCGAGGACATGTGGTCCAGGAACCTCATGGGGCTGCCCAGGGGAATGTGGTTCAACGCCCCATCGCATGACGACGACGAAGACGACGAAGACGGCGAAGCCAGCTGCGGCCGCGCAGGCGGTGCAGAACCTGTGCCTGACCCGGAGGAAGCGGAGGACGCGGCGAAGGCGCCGGACGGCGAAGCCGGGTACGAGGCGCACGGCGGCGGGCAGGAGGGCGAAGAGCAGGACGTCGACGAGGAAGACGGGCAGGACGACGGCCAGAATGACGAAAAGGAAGATTGGGAGGAAGACGGCGAGGATGGCTGGCCTGACGCGCCGGAAGACAATTTTGACTGCGGCCGGCTCGGGGAGGCCTTCGAACTCTTTGCCGAGGCCGGCATTGCGCCGCAGTCCTGCCTGCTTGGCGGACGCCTGCTTGCCGATCCCAGCCTCGACCGCTTCTACGATGCCCAAGGCAGGCTTGCCCTGCCCTACATCGCCATGGTCAAGAAAAGCGATCCCCTCCTGCAGGAGGCCGTGGAGGCCGCCGACTTGGAGGAGCTTCTGCGCTCCGGCAGCCGCATGCCCCACGAGGGGGGCCTGCTCTTCATCACGACGCGCCCCGTCCAGGTCGGCACTGACTCCCGTCCCGCCTGGCTCCACGTGGGCTGGTTCTACCTTCCCCCCGATGAAGAGTCCCTTGCAGAGCAGGGTGCAGGGCAGGATGGCGACGGAGAAGCCCGCCCAGCCGGCACAGACCTTGCGCCCGAAGAGCTCCGGGACTGGTGGCAGTCCTGGCGCCTTGGCATCGTAACGGGCGCATGCATGACGGGTCCGGAAGCCTTCACGGAATACTACGCCCTCCAGAAGGCTGCCGAGCTCTGCGACAGCTCGCCCGTCAGGGAGCGCAGCCCTGCGGGCACGACGGCTGTCCTGCGCCGGGGCCACAACCTCTTCAGCGCCATAGGCCTCGTTGCCTGGGGTCTGATGGCGCACAGCATGGAGAACTCGTGGGAATCAGACCCGGAGCACCTTGCGGAGCGGCTTGAGCATCTGCGCGCCTGCACGCTCCACCCCCGGCGGATCACCATTCCCGACATCACGCAGGACGATTCGCTCATCACGGCCTTCATGGCAGCCGGCATAGCCTGTCCGCGCACCATCTTCCTCGAGGGACGGCGCCTGCGCTACGATCCGCTGCGCGACTTTGCGGACAAGACCATGTGGGGCGACGACGAGGACGAGGACTTTGTGGCCTTCATGAAGGAGCTCACGCCGGACCGCCTGGACGCGATGCTCATGGACCGCCCCTTCTGGCCCCGCCGGCACAGGCCATGGCGCATAGGCAAAGGGCGCAGGCATCCCCGCGCACGCCTGCGCCGCGGGCAGGACGCCCTGCCGGCGCAGGCACCCGCATCCAGGACGTAGCAAGGCGCCCGCATCCAGGCCAGAGCAAGCCCCTGTCAAGGCCCTGTCAAGCCGCATCAAGGCCGCATTAAGGGAGGCCCGAACATGTCAAGCCAGCTGCCGCAGGCCGCGCCACGATGCCGCAGATCGGCACGAAGCGCTGCTGCGTCGAGCTCGATCTGCCCAAGGACGCCATCCTGCGCTTCGGCATAGCCTTCCGCAGGAAGACATGCGCTGCGAGGACACGGCCTCTCCTGACGCGGCCAGGCAGAAGCGTCGACGCAAGGTCAAGGACGCCAGCGAAGCGAGTGGAAGACGCCGCGGCAGCCGCTCTTTTGCCAAGGCAAGGATGAGGCTCCAGCCCTGCCGCTGCAAAAGGCCCTTGCCCAGCGCCTCCTAGAAGAGGTCTTCGTCGGCCGGCATGCGGTCCCAGTAGACGCGGCCCTTCTTCTTGTACTTGCGCAGGAGCACGTAGAGGCTGCCGGGCCCGCCGTCGTGGGGCCTGGCCGTGCAGAAGGCGAGCACCACGCGCTTGAAGGGCTCCTGGGTGAACCAGAGCTTGAGCTTCTCGCGCAGAATGCCGATGCCGTCGGGCGAGTTCCTGCCGCGGCCGGGCACGACGATGACGCAGCGCATGCCGCGGTACCAGCTGGACTTGAAGAAGCCGCGCAGGCTCTCGAAGGCCTGCTGGACGTTGAGGCCGTGCAGGTCGATGCTGGCCTCGGGGCTGAAGGCGCCCTGGCGCAGCTTGCCCACGGTGAGCTGGTCCAAACCGACGACATAGCCCTCGCAGTACTCCTCGGTGAAGGAGAGGGCGAACTCGAGCTTGCCGTCCAGGAGATCCTGCAGGGGATTGCTGCCGGGTTCAGGGGCCGCGGCCTGGGGCACCACGGCGGGATTCACCTCGCGCCCCGTGGCGCTGAGAGGCTTCACGCCCTGCATGGCCTTGGCAAAGGCAGGATCGGCGCCTTCCTCCCTGAGGAGCGCCGCCATGTCCATGTCCTCTTCAGCCCCAGTTCCGCTTCCAGTTCCGCCTGCCTTGCCCCCGCCGGCCCTGGCCGCAAGTTCCTGGCGGTGCAGCCTGGCCTCGCGCCGGCGCTCCGCCCTGCTGGGCTTCAGGGGGAAGGCGCCAGCAAGCCCGCACGCATCCGCCATGGCAAAGCCCCCGGTGTCGGGCTTTGCCGGCTTTGGCCCAGCCATGCCCTTGACCGCCCTGCTCCTGGGCGCCTGCTGCTCGACGCCCTCCATGGCGCTCAAAAAGAGCTCGCTTTCCCGGCGGAGTTCGGGCGGCACGGCCTTTCTGGCCTTGCGGGCCTGCTTCACGAGCTCTTCGGCCACCCTGCCGGCAACGCTCTTCTTGGGATAGCTCCCGGCATCGAGCCCGGCAAAGGGATTGTTGGCAAACTTGCTTTGATCGGCCATGGCATGCTCCATGAAAAAAGCCGCAGGCAGGGCCCGCGGCTTTGGAATAGGCGTTGCGTGGAGAATTGCTGGAGGCTACTTGCCAGCTTCAGGCTTCGCCTCGGCGGGCTTGGCTTCAGGCTTCGCCTCGGCGGGCTTGGCTTCAGGCTTCGCCTCGGCGGGCTTGGCTTCGGGCTTCGCCTCGGCGGGCTTGGCCGCATCCTGCTTGGCTTCGGGCTTGGCTTCAGGCTTCGCTTCGGCGGGCTTGGCCGCATCCTGCTTGGCTTCGGGCTTGGCGACCTCGGGCTGGACGGCGGGAGCGGGAGCGGGATCCTCGATCTTGACGTTGACGACGGCCGACTCCTTGGTTTCGTGCTTGCCCGTGACGTAGGTGTAGCTCAGGGACGTCATGACGAAGATGACGGCCATGAAGGCGGTCATCTTGGCCAGCAGGCCGCCCGCGCCGGAGCTGCCGAAGACGGACGTGTTGCCGCCGCCGAAGATGACGCCCATGCCTTCCTTGCCTGCCTGGAGCAGGATAAGAATGACAAGCAGCACGCAGACAACGATATGCAGGGCAAGGATAATCGACTCCACAGTCAAGCCTCCAGCTAAGCGGTCGTAACTAGGCGAAAACGATGTCGAGGAAGCTTTTCGCCTCCAAAGAGGCACCACCTACCAGAACACCGTTGACGTTGTCAACACCGAGAATCTGGGCCGTATTGGAGGGCTTGACGGAGCCGCCGTAGAGTATGGGGAGCTCTTCGCAGGCGGAGCCGAAGAGGGCGCGCAAAACGTCGCGGATGAGGCCGTGGGCCTCGGCGATGTCGGCGGGCGTCGCGGTCTTGCCGGTGCCGATGGCCCACACGGGCTCGTAGGCGACGGCGAGAACGGAGGTCGCGGCCTCGGGGGACTGGCCGGACAGGGCGCTGGTGAGCTGGCGGGTCAGCACCTTGCGCAGATCTCCCGCCTCGCGCTCCTCGAGAGTCTCGCCCACGCAGAGCATGACCTTGAAGCCGTGCTCCACGGCGAAGTTTACCTTGCGGGCAATGAGATCGTCCGGCTCGTTGAAGATGTGGCGACGTTCGGAATGGCCGACGAGCACCCAGCTGGCCCCGCACTCGTGCACCATGGAGGCGGAGATTTCGCCGGTGTAGGCGCCGTTCTCCTCAGGATAGAAGTTCTGCACGCCCGTCTCGAAGCGGCCCATGGAGGACTGGGACACGATGTTCAGGGCCGTGGCAGGCGGGAAGATGAGCACGTCCCTGCCTTCGGGCTCTTTCTCGAGGCCGGCGGCCACCTCGCTCGCCAGCGCTTCGCCCTGGGAGCGGGTCTTGTTCATTTTCCAGTTGGCGGCCATAATGGTCTTCATACGTCATCTCCCGGCAAGTTGAAGGTTGCGGAGCAGCCTCCCTCGGGGACGCACCCCGGGCGGAGGGGTCTGGGCAAGGGGAAAGCCTGGATCAGGCGAGCTCAAGCGTCATGACGAGCGCGTCCTCCCCGTCGCTGTAGTAGCGGCGCCGGAGACCGGCCTGCTCGAAGCCGGCGCTCAGGTAGAGCCTGAGGGCGGGAGCGTTGCTCGGCCTGACTTCCAGACAGCATTTTTCTATAGACTTTTCCCTTGCCTCGTGCAAGACCTCTGCCAGCAGACGGCTGGCCGTCCCGCGCCCCCGGCAGGCGGGGTCCACGGCGACGTTGAGCACTTCGAGCTCGCCGGCAGCCGTCTGGCAGGCGATGTAGCCCGCAAGGCCCCCCTGCTCCCCGAACGCTCCCCAGGCGAGAAAGGCGGGATCCGCCAGCGCCCTAGCGTAGGCCCCGGCGCTCCAGCCTGAGGGAAAGCATGCCTGCTCAAGCCGGCTGACGGCCTCCGCGTCCGCGGGGTCCAGCCGGCGAAGGACGAAGCGTGGCCCGCAAGCCTGATCCGATTCCACGACGCACCTCCAGAAGCCGCCGGGCCCAGAGCCCGGGTTTCGGTGCACCCCCGGCCAGCCCCCTTCCCGAGGACCTGCCCGGCGACGCCGTTGAAGTGTTTACCGCCGACGGCCGCCTGCTCGCCCTTGGCAGGGAGGAGGACTGGCAGGGCCAGGACCGTGCCGTCCATGCCTCGGCCTGCCTCGGCTTCGGCTGGAACGGCGACATCCTCGTTGCCGTCGATGCCGGCGGGATGGCCGACTTTGCGGGCTTCGCCCTGCGCAGGCCCGGCGAATCCTCCCTCGAAGCCCTGGAGCGGGGCGCCCCGGAACTCTGCCGCAACGCCTTCGCTCTGCGCCCGCAGGGCCTGCTCGAGCCCTCTGCAGCCACGGGCAGGCGCTGGATTGCGATCTGGGCCTGCGACCTGCCGGAAGCGTTTCTGAACGGCCCGGGCCTGCGCGGCCACTGGGCCGTGGTGTCGCCGGCCTGGCTGGAAGCTGCGGCCCGCGGCGCGATGCAGGCGGAAGCGGCAGCCCAAGCGCCTGCCAGCATGCCCGTCCAGGCGCAGGAAAAGCCCAGGCGGGGCCGTCCGCGCAAGCCCCCGCGGGGCCGTCCAGGCCGCAAGCCCCTGTCGCGGCCCAAGGCCGCAGGGCAAGGCGAGGGCGCCGGCATAGCTGACAGCCTGATCCACGCCGTTTCGCCAAGGCTTGCCCTGGCCGTCGCCTCAGGCGCCCTTCGGCTCCGCGCCGTCCGGGGACGGCAGGACGGAGCCGGCGAAAGCCCTGCGGACAGGGCAGGCTTGAGGACGCCAGCAGCGCCAAGACCGGCAAGAGCGGCAGACTTGGCAGAACTGACGGCAGAAGCGGCAGATCTGGCAGAGGGCAAGGCTTAGGCCCTGCCTGCCGGCACGCCGTCTGCCCCAGGGCGGCTTTCGGGATCGCGTTCGGCCAGCAGCCTGTCGCCCGCGTGCATGGCTGCAAGAAGCTCGGCGTGGAGGCGGCCGTTGCTCGCGCAGATGACGCGGCCCGGCTGGTAGGGGCGCCCTTCGTCGTCGGAGACCGTCCCGCCCGCCTCAAGGCAGAGGAGCCAGCCTGCCATGTAGTCCCAGGGCTTGAGATTGCCTTCGTAGTAGGCGTCGAGCCGTCCCATGGCGACATAGGCCAGATCGAGCGAGGCCGCGCCGATGCGGCGCACGCCCTGGGCCTGGACGAGCACGCCCGAAAGCCGGGCGCAGATTGCGGGGCAGGTCTGCCTGATGTCGTAGGGAAAGCCCGTGGCCACCAGGCCGTCGGCGAGGCTGTCCACGGCCGAGACATGGATGGGTCTGCCGTTGAGCCAGGCGCCCTGGCCCCTGGCCGCCCACCAGGTTTCGTTCATCATGGGACAGGCCGTCATGCCGAAGACGGGCACGCCGTCCTCGCAGAAGGCTGCCGTGATGCAGGTCATGGGCAGGCCGTGGACGAAGTTGGTCGTGCCGTCGATAGGGTCGATGACCCAGCAGGGACCTGCCGGAGGCAGGGCGTGGGGATCGGCGCCCTCCTCGCCGAGCAGGGCTGCCCCCGGCGCGATGGGCCTGAGGCCTGCGGCAAGCTCTTCCTGCAGGCGCAGATCCATGGTGGAGACGAGATCGATGGGCCCCTTGCGGGTAAAGCGGCGCGGCTCGTGCCAGGCGTCCTGCATGAGCCCGGCGCAGCGGGCAAGGCAGTCCAGGGCCTGCACCGTCTGGGCGTGGGCGAGCGGCATGGCGTCCTCCTTGGGACAAGGCAGGGAAAGGCGGGGAAGGCGGGAAGGTCCGGCCTATCGGCAAGGTCCTGTAGGTTCGGAAGGCTCCTAGGCGATGAAGACGTCCCGGTAGGTCTTCCTGTCGAGCATGGCCTTGGCCGTGCCGCGCAGGATGGCCGTAAGCGGATCCTCGGCCACGAAGACGCGCAGCCTGGTGCGTTCGGCGAGCAGATCCGCCAGGCCCCTCAGCAGGGCGCCGCCGCCGGCAAGGCAGAAGCCGGAGGAATAGATGTCGGCAGCCAGCTCCGGCGGGGTGCGCTCGAGGGTGCGCATGACGGCGCCGGCTATCTCCTGGACGGGCTCGGCCAGCGCCTCGCGCACGTCCTCCGCCTTGATGGTGAAGGTGCGCGGCACCCCGGCGACAAGGTCCTTGCCCGCCACCTCAATGTCGGCAAGATCCGGCACCGGCAAGGCCGATCCGACGGCAATCTTGATCCGCTCCGCGGTGTTCTCGCCGACCTCGAGGCGGTAGCGGTCGCGCAGCATGCGCAGGACGAGCTCGTTCATGCGGTCGCCGGCAACGCGCAGGGACTGGGAGACCGTCACGGCGGACAGGGTGATGACGGCCACCTCGCTGGTGCCGCCGCCGATGTCGGCCACCAGAGATCCCTTCGGCTCGGTGACGGGAAGCCCCGCGCCGATGGCCGCGGCCATGGGCTCCTCTATGAGCGAGACCTTGACGGCGCCGGCCGAGAGGGCCGCGTCGATGACGGCCTTCTTCTCGACCTGGGTGATGCCCGTGGGCACGCAGATGACCATGGAGGGCTTGACCAGCCCGAGGCGCCCTATGGCCTTGCGGATGAAGGAGACGACCATGAGGCTCGCCACGTCGAAGTCGGCCACCACGCCGTCCTTCATGGGGCGCACCGTGCGTATGCGGCCGGGCGTCCTGCCGCGGGCGCGCTTGGCTTCGGCGCCGACGGCGAGAACCTCGCGGGTCTGCGCGTCCAGGGCGACCACGGAGGGCTCGTTGACGACGATGCCGCCGTCCCTGGTGTAGAGCAGGGTGTTGGCCGTTCCCAGGTCCATGGCGATGTCCTGGGAAAAGAGGCCGAGGAAGCGCTGCCACAGGCCCATTGCTTATTCTTCCTCCCCAGTGCGCGGCGGCTGGTAGGGAGAGGTGTCGGGATCGTGGAGCCTGGGCCCCTTGCGGTAGATCTGGGCCTTTTCCATGGAGCTCTTGAGGCGGGTCTTGAGATAGAGGTTTTCGAGGTGCAGCGAGAGCAGGACCAGGGCCTGGCGCAGGAAGGTGCGCATGGTCTCGCCCACTTCGCGGGGCTGGCGGCTGCCCAGGCAGACAACGCCGCGCGTGCTCTTGCTGATGGTGACGGGCAGGCAGATGACGGCTTCGAAGTCGCAGGGCAGGTTGTCGCTCGTGCCGAAGAGGGCGGGCGCGCGGCCGTCGAAGCCGGTCTGCACCACCGGCTGGCCGTTACGGAAGACCCAGCCGGCCAGGCCGCTCGAGACGCTCTGGTAGAAGGGCTCGCCCGACTGGACGAGCAGGGGCGCGTTCTCGGCCTCGATGCAGTAGGACTCGCCCTGCACCACCACGGAGGCGAAGGCGCAGTACTCGAAGCCCGTGGCCTCCGAGACGCTCGCCAGGAAGCTGCGTATGAAGACCGACCAGTGCTTGTACTGGCTGAGCCATTCCCCGATGAGGCCGAGCTGCAGGAAGTAGCCGGGAATCTCGCTCGTCGCCTCCTCGGCGCCGCGGCGGCGCAGCAGGCCGTCGACGACCTCGGCGAAGAGCTGGAGCAGGCGGCTGTCCTTCTCCGTGAAGGAGCGCTTCTCGAGGGTGTCCACGCACAGACAGCCGCCCGTGGGCAGGGGGCAGCCCATGAAGGCCTTCACGCGGGCCTCTTCGCCAGGCTTGTAGTAGTCGAGCTTGCTGTGCTCGCCGTCGAAGTCAGGCACCATGAGGGGCTTGCGGTTGCGCAGAATCCAGCCGGCAAGGCCCTGGCCGGGTGCAAGGCGCGCACCGGCAAGGATGCCGTCGCCCATGGAGAACCAGTCGGCGAGGCGGGAAGTTTCGGGCTCTTCGCCCTCCCTGGCGTCGGGGAGGAAGAGCACGCAGGAATTGGCATCGAAGACGCTGGCTGCAAGGCCGAGCATCTGCTGTTCAAGCGTGGAGGAGAGTGCAGACATGGGCTCACGTTCCGGCAGGGTTTGGCGCCAGACGGGCTGGCGCGCGGTAGCGGGGGAAAGGCGCCGGGAGGCTCCGGCGACTTTGCAGGGTAGCAGAGGCAGCCCTCTCCCGCAATGCCTGCGGCACGTCCCGCGTCCTGTCCCAGGCCCAGCAGGAAGCGCCCCTGCACCCCGTTGAACGGGGGCTGTCCGATTCGCCTGATGCGGGGCAAGGACTGCCGCTGCAGCCATGGCCGCTTCCGTCGAGGAGGCTCCCGTAGAAGGAGGCCAGGCATCTTCGGCGCAGCTGCGCCTGCCCTGCCCTTGGCTGGCACGCGCCCACGCCTTCCCCACACATGCTGCCGGCCTGCAGCTGCCAGCGCCTTCCCCTTGCCCTGCCTGCACGCCGGATCCGCAGGGCCTGTGGCCGGAGGACTTGCGAGCGCTTGCCTGCGCCATGACGCAGCGCGGTCGCAGGCCATGCGGTAGCTGTCCGATACCGTCCGATACAAGCGCGAAGACCAGGAAAATCTTTGCTTGAGGACTAGAAATGTCCTACAAGATCCTTATCTTGATGGCGTCCTGCGGTCAGCGAACCGCAGGGCCGCAAGCCCGCGCAGCGCGACGGGGCCGGCGAAGCCCGGCGCAGGAGCCCATGCATGGTGAAATGGCAAGAGATACTCTCCCAGAACGGACTGGACTGGACAGACGAGGACCACCTCGCTCCCGGTACGCCGATCCGCGGCCTGGAGGAACTGCGTCGCTTTCTGGACGCCGTGCACATCCGCCTCTGCCTCGCCAAGCCCTACCAGGAGAACGGCGACAACTACCCGCTCGTGGAGTCGAGGGAGCTTCTGCCCTCCTTCGACAACGCCATGTTCGAGTACAAGAACCTGCCGGGCTTCTCCCTGGTCGCCTTCGAGCGGCCCCTCAGCTACTTCAGCGAGCGCTTCCAGTACGACCAGATCCTGCCCGCGCCCGCCGGCGCGGACCAGGCCGCCCTGCGCGCCGTGAACCAGGCCAACCTCCAGACCATGCTCTCGAGGGTGCCACGCGTGCACCAGGACATCTTCCGCAGCCAGTTCGCCAGGGACGGGGTCTCGTACATCGCCAACTACCCGGCGCTCATGCCCTATCTGGCCAACCTCGACCGCGGCCACGTGCTCGCCGAAGATTCGGCCGGCGGCTTCCATCTGGCCGGCATCTACGCCTCCTTCGTCAACGACATCGACAGCGCCCTCAAGCGCTTCGGCCTCAAGATCGGCAAGTTCGCCCTGGGCGACAGCGAACTCTACGCGAAAAACCGCATGTTCGTGTACCAGTTCCTCATGGAGCTCTACGGCTTTCCCGTGGTGAGCGAGCGCAGGACCTCGGCGGCCATGTTCGCGCGCATGCTCAACCGCAGGGGCGAGCGCTTCCTCCTGCGCGTGCTCGGCCAGACGGACAGGACCATCACGACCTACGAGGCTGACGGCACCACAGCCCAGACCTACCCCCGCATCGACAAGACGGCCCTGGTCGCCGTGGACAGCGACCAGCAGGAGGCCATCGACGCCATAGCCCGCGAAGGATTCTTCCTGGACGCCGAGAAGCGCGTCGTCATCCTGCGCGTGCGCTACCGCCAGCACCGCTACAACCCCGAAAACGTCCGCCAGGACCGCGCCCTCTCGGTGGCCGGGCAGGAGATAGTGCATCCCCTCACGGGCCAGGTCCTCAAGGGGCTCAACATCATCAGGGACGCCACCAACATGTACCTGCGCCTCAACGACATCGTCCGGGGCGAATACCAGGGACGGATCGTCTACAGGCGCAACGAGATCATCGAGTCCACAGACCACGACGAAAACCGCCTCAAGGTGCTGAGCTACTGGCTCTCCAAGCACCAGCGGCGCATCATCGACTACTCCGACGACTTCTACGGCAAGGTGGCGGGCGTGCTCCACGGCTACCTCTTCTCGCCCGAGAAGGACGAGGCCTTCGAGGCCCTGCGCGATCTGCACCACGAGGTCTGC
>JAEEPQ010000185.1 GCA_016284885.1 Desulfovibrio sp. | reverse complement strand
ATATTCGGGGAAGTTCTTTTCAAGCGCCTCCCTGAGAACCTTGGCAAGGGGATGGCTTTCGTCAAAGCCCCCGAAGCCCTTGGCTTCGGAGAGGTATTTGAACAGCGGATGCGCCGTCTCGCCGCGCACGTCGATCTTGGCAAACATCGGGAAGGTCACGCCATAGTTGAGGCTGCAGAACGTCTTTGCCTCTTCGCTCGTGCCGGGTTCCTGTCCGGCAAACTGGTTGCAGGGGAAGCCCAGAATCTCAAGCCCCCTGTCCCTGTATTTCAGGTAGAGTTCCTGAAGCTCGCCGAACTGGGGCGTGAATCCGCATTTGCTGGCGGTGTTGACGACAAGCAGCACCTTGCCCCTGTAGGCGGCGAGGGACTGCATTGAGCCTGAGTCCGTTTCGACGGTGAAGTCGTAAACTTTCATGTTTCTTTCTCCATTCATGCTGACGCAGCCCGGCTCCGCCATGGCGGCCGCAGCGGGCTTCACGCTGGATGCCTGTTCCTGGAAGGCCGGCCGGCCAAAGCCTGAATCGGCCCGGACCGGCAGGGCGGCCAGGCAAAGGAAGGGCAGAATGGCGGCAAGGAGACGCTTCATGACCATTGCTGACTCCGCGGCATTATTGAGATCGAGCAGGCCACATCGTCCCCATCCGCGGCATCGTGGATACGGCGGACGGCAGACGAGGGCCTGCCCTCAGTCGGCATTTTTGCCATGCCCCGAAAATCCCTTTCAAGGCATTAACCGCAAAGCATGGCATGCCGCCCGGGTCTAGAGGCTTTTTCCGAACTCGCATGCTTCCTTCAGCTTCGCTTCAGAACCATTTTCCTCGCCGCCTGCAGAGAGCATCCCCACGACCTCGAAGCCAAAGCCTGCAGCCAGGGACCCTTCAAGGATGGCCTTCGCCGCCTCATGCGCTCCTGGCATGCCGGAACTGAGAATTGAGGCAAACTTTCTGGCTTTTCCCGTGCCGGGTGCGGCCTGAGGATTGAAGAGGGCGTACATCCTGTCGATCACGCTCTTGAGCGGTCCGGGAATGCTGCCAAAATAGATAGGGGACGCCACCACGAGCATGTCGGACGCGCCGTACTGCTCATAGACCTCCTGCATGCCGTCCTTCTGGGCGCACTGGCCTTTCCCTTTGGAGTGGCAGTGTTCACATGCCATGCACCCGTGTATGTCAAGCTTGCAGACATCAAGGACGACGACCTGGTGTCCGGCCGAGGAAGCACCGTCGGCAAAGGCTTCGATCAAGCCTTTCGTATTGCCGTGCGGACGCGGACTGCCGTTCAAAACTAGAATTTTCATAGCTAATCTCCTTGCCGGCGCCATGCGCCAGCACGTTGAACTTCTTCATCCCTTTCCAGACGGGCCGCCTTAGCCAAGCCGAAAGAATCCTGCAGAATCCGCTCGAGGAGGCAAGCCATGCAGGACGGAGGCTAACTTCCGTCTGGCTTCGGCGGGAGGCTGGCCTTAGGGCGCCCGGCTACTTGCTGAAGTCGATGCCCCTTGCCTCGAAGACAGCCTCAAGGCGCCGTGCGTGTTCAAGCTCTTCGCCTATGGTCGACTCGACTGCGCGGGCAAGATCCTCCTCTCCGCCTGCACGGACTTCGTCGGCCATGGCCTGCAGGGGCTCCCCGGCGCCGGCCTCGAGCCTGTAGAGGTTGACCACCTGCTTCCAGAAGGAGGCCTCGTCCACGCGGCCCTTGCCGAGCATGGCGCCGTACATGCCCCCGTGCAGGGAATCCTCCATGGCGTTTTTCAGCATGGCGTCGGCCAGATCGTCCAGCCCCTTCTCCTTCGCCAGAAAGGCCAGCACAAAGTAGAGCTGGCTTCCGCTGGTCTCGGCGCTGTGCATCTGCTTGATCTTGTCGGCAAACTTCGAGCCGGCGGCGTAGTTGTGCATGCTCATGTCGCTTTCTCCTTGTGCAGAGGCGGCTATGCCTTGCCGAACATGTTCTTGGGGCGCCTGCAGCGCGGACAGGTCCAGTCGCCGGGCAGATCCTCGAAGGGCGTTCCCGGCTTGATGCCTCGGGCGGGGTCGCCTTCCGCAGGGTCGTAGCACCAGCCGCAGACCGGGCAGACGTAGCGGCCCGTTGCCTTGCCTGCGGCAATCTGCTCCGGAGGAACAGGGGCCGGCGGATTGTTCAGATCGACGGTTCTCCTGGCCTCCAGATTTTCGTAGCCGAGCGGCGTGTGGGTGGAGCAGTACACGGTCGGATGCGCCGCAACGAAGCTGCGGACCCGGTCAAGCGTGTCCCTGGCGGCCTTCTCGTCCTCGGCGACCACGGACAGCCTGCCGGCATAGAGGGCTTCGTCGGAATAGGTGACGTCGCCGTGCATCATATAGAAGAGTCCGCCGTCCTCGACGATGACGATGCTGTTGCCTTTCGTGTGCCCCCTGGCCTTGACGAAGGCTATGCCCTCAGCAATCCTGTCGTGGGCATCGAAGTTGAAGTACGGTCCGTCGCTGTAGGCGGCCCGCACGACGTTGGGACCCTGCAGGCCGAGCGTGTCCGCATCCTCGGGGCCAATATGGATCGTGGCATTGGGAAAGGCCCGAAGCTCGCCCGTATGGTCGACGTGGTGATGGGTGACGAGAATTCGGGAAACCTGCTCCGGTTCGTAGCCCAGCTCCCTGAGGGCAGACACGTAGTCCCGGATGCGCGCGCCGATGTGTATCTGGGTCTTCTCGTCCGGCACGGCGTCCGGCATCTCGGCGGGCATGCCGGTGTCCACGAGAATGATCTCGCTTCCCGTGTCGATGAGATAGTTCTGGAGCGACTGGCGGTAGAGCGCGTCCGGCCGGCACTCATTCTCCCTGCCTTCGCCGCCCATGAAGAAGGGCTCCCGCACGAAGCCGTTTTCGTAGAGCTTGACTGCCAGTATCTTCACTGTCTTTCTCTCCTTTCCCGGCCTTCCCCTGCTGCAGGCCAGGGCATGTTTAGATCCGCGCATCCCTGCCGCCGCGCTCCGGACTCGGCTCGAGCAGGGGGCGGAGCGGATCCGGCATGCAGGCCACAAGCCTGTCAGCAAAGACGGCCAGATCAATGGATTCTCCGCCGAGGAACCAGTCGTTGACGGCCTCCGCGACGAGGCGCATGTAGTACTTGAGGTAGAAGAGCGTTTCTTCGCCGGCGGCATGGGGCCCGTGGCGGAGGCGGATCCGCTCGGCAATTGCGCCTATGGCGTAGTTGTTCGTCGCGTAGCGGAAGGAGTTCGCGCCCGAGGTGTTCCGCAGAGCATTCCTGTAGAACTCCGGGCTCCCGCGCAGCGCCCCGACGAAGCCGCAGACGGCATCGCGCCAGGTGCGGCCGGCTAGAAGGTTCTGCAGGCACGGCGCAATCTCCATGTTGTAGATCCAGGCCATCAGCTCGTACTTGCCGCTAAAATGGTTGTAGAACGTCACCGGCGTCACGCCGGCGCGTCCCGCAATTTCCCGCACCGAAATCTTCGCCACGGACTTCGCCCTCGAGAGGTCCTGCAGCGCCCGTGCCAGCGCCTTCTTCGTCGTCAGTCGCGACTCCATCGAACCTCCTGTACGCCTTGGCATCCTGCGGCAGGGCAGACCGTCCGCCCTGGCAAGGCCCCTTCCCGGCCGCCATGCCGGCAGACAGGAAACAGGCCTATTCTCTCCCATAGACTACAGGGCTGGCGCCGTCAATTTACACTTCGGCCATTGTGTCAAGCAGGAGCACGTCCTGCACGACCTTTCTGCCGGCGCAGGGCATCTTCAAGCGACAGGGGCACGCGGCGGAAACGCCTGCTGAACGGTCCTCCCGTCCGGAGGCTGGCAGACGGTCTTCGCCGGAGGTTCCGCCGATGGCAAGGCGGTCAGCGCCGGTGCGGCCTGCTCGTCGGCTGCTCCGGCGGGAGGGCCACGGACGTCTCCGCCGCTGGGCGCGTCTGGCTCGTATCCGGCATTGTCCTTGAGGGCGCGAATTCCTTCAGCGACGCTGCCGTGTCCGGCGGGGCCGCCAAGTCCCGCATCGTCCTCGAGTCCGGCTCTCTCTGCCTGCGCCGGCGCAGGGAACTGGCTGGGGTCCGTCAAGCTGGACGGCAAGGCATCCATCGCCTTCGGCGTGTCCGTCATGCGCCCGGACAGGAGACGCCCGTGCTGGCCCTGGGGGCGCGGAACGGCAGAAGCGAAGCATCTTCGCCGTTTCCGCCGTGGCCACGCAGGCCCCTAGCTTCTACGGTCGTCTCCGGTTTCGAGCAGGCCACTTCCGCCGTCAGGACCGTCTCTGCCGGCGGAAGCACCGTGTAGGCGAAGCTGGACGGCACGGCCGTCTCCGCCGGCGGGAACGAATGCATTGCCGCCAGGGGCGACAGGGACTGCGCGGTCTGGGGCTCCGAGTACTGTGGCCAGGACAGCGTGGCGACCACGTCCGGCACCATGGCCCTGGTCTTCAGCGGCCTCTCCAAGGCCGACGCGGCTTCCAGCCTGAAGGACTGCACCATGACCTTCGCGAAGCGCGGACCGCATGCAGAGGATCACGGTGAACGGCTGGAACGCGGAGACGCACAGCGTGGTCTTCGCCTCCGCCGGCGCCATGAGCGCCTTCAATGCCTGGGCCTCCGCGGCTGCGCCGACGCTGGCGCAGGCGTCTACCGCCCGGGCGGAAGTCTGGAAGAAGGCGGGCCTGCTGGCCGACTAGGCCGGCCATCTCCGTAGGCGCATTCAGGGACGGCCCGAGGCAGCGCTTCGGGCCTTCACCCTGCATCCGTTCGTGTGCACCTGAAGGCAGGGCTTGCTTCCGTTGCACTCATGCTCTTCAACTTCTACTTGAAGGCGCAATCCCTTCCATCCCCCTTCCCTTCCCGACTCTCCGGTCTCAGCGACAAGGCGCGCCGTCCCTGCCGGCGGGAGCGAG
>JAEEPQ010000184.1 GCA_016284885.1 Desulfovibrio sp. | reverse complement strand
CCATGCGCGACGCCGAAGAGGCCTGCGTTGCCGCCTGGAAGCGCTACGTGGATCTGGTCGACGTGCGCGAGGAGAACGAGCGGCTCAAGGCCAAGGTCAGGGAACTCGAGGCCCAGATCCTCGGCCACCGGGAGGACATGGCGGAGCTGGCGCGCCTGCGCGAGCTCCTGCAGCTGCCCGTCGACGACTCATGGACACCCGTGGGCGCGCGGGTGCTGGCGGCCCATCTCGGCCCCAACTCCATGCTGGACTCCATCACCATCAACCGCGGCTACGCCACCGGCGCAAGCCCGGGCACGCCCATCGTGACGCACAAGGGCCTCGTGGGCCGGGTGCTGCGCGCCTCCCCCCACACTTCCACGGCCCTGCTCCTGACCAATCCGGGCTCGCGCATCGCCGTCTTCTCCCAGGAGAGCCGCTCTCCCGGCGTCCTCACCGGCGAAGGCGCCACCAAGCCGCTGGCCGTGCGCTACATGCAGCGCGCCACCAAGGCCAGGCAGGGCGAGATCCTCATCACCTCGGGCCTCGACGGCAAGTACCCCAAGGGCATTCCCGTGGCGAGGATACTCTCCATCGCCCCCTCCAACTACACGGAGTTCATGACCATCTACGCCGAGCCGCTCGTGGACATGCACAGCATCGAGGAGGTCATGCTGCTGGAGGCGACGGGCATCATCCGGCCGCCCATGCCCCTCGAGGCCGAGGAGGCCTTCGTCGGTCCGCCCCTGCCCGACCGCCTGCGCGACGAGCGCGCCCGCCAGAGCCAGGACCAGTCTGGCTCCTCCCGCCGGGGAGGCTTCTAGACCGCCATGGCAAAGCTCCGCGGCATCCTGTGGTGGCTGGCCTTCGCCTGCGCCGGCGTCGTGGCCGAGCTCTACGTGCCGAGGCTGGACGCCCTTGCGGCCGGCCTGCTCGTCATGCTCGAAGAAAAGGACTACAAAACCCTCGTGTGGTTCCTTCCCCTCGCCGTGCTTCTCCAGGAGGGCATGGGCACCACGCACTTCGGCGCCTCGGTGGCCCTCTATGCCGCCTTCATCGCCGCATACTTCCTCCTCGGCGTGCTCCACTCCGCCTCCAGGCTCATCTTCATCTGCGCCCTCTCCCTTGCCCTCGGGGCGGCAAGGCTCCTGCTCTGGCGCCTCTTCGCTGTTCTGCAGGGCTTTCCGGACGATCCGGCCGAAGCCCTGCACATAGGCTGCGTGCAGGCCTGCTACCTGCCCTGCGCCTGGCTCCTCCTCTCCTCCCTCAGACGCCCAAGGCAGCGCCATGACGACAGACAAGAAGAAGACTGACGCCCCGCGCCCTCCCTGGAAGCGCCTCTTCGCCAGAGGCCCCGCCAAGGAGGCGGAGAAGGACGAGCCGAAGATCCGCATCAAGAAGGAAACCACGGACCGCTACCAGCCCCCCAAGTGGGGCCTGTGGATGATCCAGGGCTTCGTGCTCGTCTTCTTCTGCACCTTCGTCTCCCGCTTCTGGTTCCTGCAGATGCACCTCGGCGCCGACTTCGCCCGCCAGGCGCAGGAGAACCACTGGCGCCAGGAGCGCATCTCGGCGCCCCGGGGGCGCATCTTCGACGTCAAGGGCCGCGTGCTTGCGGACAACCGCACGGCCTACGGCCTCTCTCTGATCAGGGACGACATCAAGGACATGCCGGCCACCCTGGCGCAGGTCTCCGAGTGGACTGGCGTGCCCCTGGAGCAGGTCCAGGAGCGCTTCCGCCAGAGCAAGAACAAGGTGAAGAGCTTCGAGCCTCTCCTGCTGGTCACGGATCTCGACTACAGCCTCGTCGTGCGCATCGAGTCCGAGCTCTACGCCTGGCCCGGCCTCGAGGTCGTGGTCCTCACCAAGCGCAGCTACCCCGAGCAGAACCTCTTCGCCCACATTCTGGGCTACGTAGCCGAAGCCAACGAGGCCGAGCTGGCGAAGGATCCGGAGCTGGCCATGGGCGACCTCGTGGGCAAGTCCGGCATCGAGTACACTCTGGACAAGCGCCTGCGCGGCCGCAAGGGCCTCTACGACATCGAGGTGGACGCCTCGGGACACATGCTCGGCCAGGTGCTGAAGGAGGAACCCCAGCACGGCGAGGAGCTCAGGCTCGCCATCGACCGCGACATCCAGCAGGCCTGCCTCAACGCCCTGGGCGGCGAGGCCGGCTCCGTCATCGTCATGGAGCCCGACACCGGCAAGCTGCGGGCCCTCGTCACAACGCCCTCCTACGACAACAACCTCTTTGCGGCCGGCATCTCCCAGCGCGACTGGGACGCCCTCAGGAACAACCCCCGCTTCCCCCTGCAGAACCGCGTCATCCAGAGCACCTATCCGCCGGGATCCGTCTGGAAGCTCATGATGGCGGCCTGCTTTCTGGAAAACCACGTCTCGCCCCACGACTACGTCAGCTGCGCCGGCGGCATACGCCTCGGCAAAAACGTCATCCACTGCTGGAAGCGCAGCGGCCACGGCGGCCAGGACATGCTGCACTCCATCGTCAACTCCTGCGACGTCTACTACTACCGCATGGCCGAGCGCGTCGGCATCGACGCCATCGCGCCCTTCGCCAAGGCCTGCGGCTTCGGCCGCCCCACGGGCATAGACCTGCCCCACGAAAAGTCCGGCCTCATGCCCTCGAGGGAGTGGAAGAGCCGGCGCTTCAAGCGCGGCTGGGGCCGGGGCGACACCTACAACGCCTCCATCGGCCAGGGCTACGTCCTGGCCACGCCCCTGCAGGTGGCGGTCTACGTCTGCGCCCTGCTCAACGGCGGGGACCTCCTCAAGCCCCAGCTCGTGGACACGGAGCCGAGGACCGTCACGGGCAGGGTGCCCGCCAAGCGCTCGACTCTCGAGTTCATCGTCAACGCCATGCGCCGCACGGCCAACGGCGGCACGGCTAAGGCCGTGGGACGCCGGGACGCCGACATGGGCGGCAAGACCGGCACTGCGCAGGTCGTGCGCCTGCGCAGCCGCGGGCGCGCCCTCTCCTGGAAGGAGAAGGACCACGCCTGGATAGCCACCTGGGGCCACAAGAACGACAAGACCTACGTGGTGGTCGTCATGGTCGAGCACGGCGGAGGCGGCGGCAAGGTCGCCGGCCCCGTTGCCCGCAAGGTCTACGACTACCTCTTCCGCAATCCCGAATACACCGTCTCTGCCAAGGCCCAGCCCGAAGAGCCCTTCATCGGGCCGCCGCTCCCACCCGCCATGGAGCGGGCAAGGCAGAGGGAACAGGAAAAGCTCCGCCACCGCCACCAGCTGCCGCGCTAGAAGCCATGGAAAAGAAACCGCTCGTCACCTACATCAACTGGGGCCTTGTCTTCTTCGCCCTGGCCCTCTTCCTCGTCGGGGAGATGAACCTCTACTCGGCCAGCGGAGCGCGCCTCGGCACCGGCTCCACGCTCTCCAACTTCTACCAGAAGCAGGCCGTCTGGGGCCTGTGCGGCCTCGCGAGCATGCTGGCCGTCATGAGCTTCGACTACCGCAAGCTCAAGGCCGTGGCCTGGCCCTTCTACATCGTCACGCTGGTCCTGCTCCTGCTCGTGCCCCTCATCGGCACAACGGTCTACGGCGCCAAGCGCTGGATCTCCCTCGGTGCCATGAGCATCCAGCCCTCGGAGCTCGCCAAGATCTCCGTCTTCCTGCTGGGCGCGCGCCTGCTTGCCAAGGACGGCGAACCTCTCGGCTGGAAGGGCTTTGCCGGGGCCGCAGCCATGGGCCTCGTGCCGGTGGCCTTCATCGTCAAGCAGCCGGATCTCGGCACCGCCATCATGATCGTCCTCATTCTGGGCTGCATGATCCTCTTCCACGGCATCAAGGGGAGCATCTTCAAGATCTGCGTCCTCGCCGTTCCCGCCGTCCTGTACGTCATGTGGAACTTCGGCATGCACGACTACCAGCGCCAGCGCATCCTCACCTTCCTCGATCCCAGCGCGGATCCGCTCGGCTCGGGCTACCACATCCTCCAGTCGCGCATCGCCATAGGTTCAGGCCAGCTGTGGGGCAAGGGCTTCACCGAGGGCACCCAGTCCCAGCTCCGCTTCCTGCCGGAGCGCCACTCCGACTTCGCGGTGGCCGTCTTTGGCGAGGAGTGGGGCTTCGTCGGCTGCACCTGCCTTGTGACCCTCTTCTGCTTCTTCCTGCTCTCCATCTTCACAACGGTGGCCCAGGCCAAGGACCGCTTCGGCAGCCTCCTGTGCGCAGGCGTGTTCTTCTACTTCTTCTGGGAAATCTTCATCAACATGGGCATGGTCGTCGGCATCATGCCCGTGGTAGGCATTCCCCTGCCCTTCATCAGCTACGGGGGCTCCGCCACCATCGTCAACTTCATCTTCATCGGCATCGTGCTCAACGTGGCCATGCGCCGCAGCCTCACGAACTTCGACTACGACTAGGCTGCAGAGCCGGGCCGGCCCCAGGAGTCCGGCCGCTCACGCCCCTCAGGGCCTGATGAACATGGCGTCGCCGTAGGAGAAGAAGCGGTAGCCTGCGGCCACGGCCTGTCGATAGGCCTCGAGGATGCGCTCCCGGCCCGCCAGGGCAGAGACCAGCATGACCAGCGAGGACTTGGGCAGGTGGAAGTTGGTGACAAGCCCGTCCACGACGCAAAACTCCTTGCCGGGATAGAGGAAGATGTCCGTGAAGCCCTTCCAGGCCTGCAGCCTTCCGCAGGCGACCCGGCAGCCTTCCAGGGAGCGCACGGAGGTGGTGCCCACGGCGATGACCGGACGGCCTTCGCGCCTGGCCTGGTTCACGGCCTCGGCCGTCTCTTCCGGCACCTCCACGAGCTCGGCGTGCATGGCGTGATCGAGGATGTTTTCGCAGCGCACGGGGCTGAAGGTGCCGTAGCCCACGTAGAGGGTGACCTCCTTCCAGCCGAAGCCCCG
>JAEEPQ010000183.1 GCA_016284885.1 Desulfovibrio sp. | reverse complement strand
AACCTCTCTGGGGCAAGACAACGCAGGCTCCCGCGCATCTGGCGGCTCCTGGCTCCGGCCATGCACCAGGCAGGCTATCGGCGCCAAGCCAGAGAGCAAGGGGCAAATAAGAAGGGACTCGTGACCGGCGTTTCACGCCCCCTGCCCTGCCCATGCTGGACTGCAAGCAGGCCCCTTTACGCCCCGCGCCGAGGAAAGGGCTTTCACGGCCAGCGCAGGCACGGACACTGCTCAGCCCACGCCGCCAGCACCTTGTCCTGCCACGCCCGGTCGACGACGCTGCGATCTGATCCCATATGGTCGTTCCGCGTTCGGAAGAACTGCATGGGCGGGCGCCTGGGCTCAAAGGCGTCAAAGAAGCGGTCGTGGACGAGGCAGGAGCTGCGCGCGGCAGGCCAGACGCATCTGCCAAGGAAAAGCTGGTCGATGTTGGGCGTCAAGGTTCTGTTGTCCGCAAAAAAGCGGTCAAGCAGGCTCTGCATGTCTGGCAGGACGCCGGCGTACCCGCCCCAGAGGCCAGCCAGCATCAGATCGGTGTGCGTATACCAGTCGCGGATGACGTGGAAGAGCCTGCCGCTGGCCAGCCACTCGCCGACAACGACGGCCTCCCTGAGGCTGAAGCCGGAATCGCAGTCGCGGACGGCAAAGCGCCCGACCTCGGGATCCGAGGCGACAAGAAAGCGCCAGCAGAGCTTCCTGTCTCTGGAAGCCCCAGCGTCCTGCTCGACGACTTCCGCGTCAAGGCCTCGCAGGAGCCGCCGGAAATCTTCAGGCACCGTCTCGTCCAGATAGAAGCGCATGACCCAGCCGGGGTAGAGTTCCTTGGCGACAAGGACGTTGTAGAGGGCGCCGCGAAGGTAGCGGGGGCTGGCGCCGAAAAGCGAGAAGGCACACACGGACTTTTTCTGCCTGGCTTCGCGCAGGAAGACCTCGGTGCCGGCCGGCTGGTGCAGGGAGGTTTCGGCGGAGGCCTTCGAGACGGCCCTGTCCTTGAGCACAAGCGCCCGCGTGCCGGCCTCCCTGGCCTTGGTCATGTCCTGCAGGCGGCCATAGGCGTGCGCGAGGATGTCGCAGGCATCAGCGTTGTCCGGATCGACGGCAAGAACGCTTTCCGCATAGCCGACCGCTTCCCTGTACTTGCCAAGCTTCGTGCAGCAGGCGCAGGCATTGTTGAGCATTTCCACGTCGCCGGGCCGGCGCTTGAGGTACTCGCGGCAGAACACGAGCCCAGCCCGGTAGTCCCCGTGCATGTACACGTAGTACATGGCCTGCACAAAGCGCTCGACGTGCATGCCGGCATCCCGGAGAGCCAGATTCACGGCCTCTTCCAGCCTGCCAGCAAGATACAGCCTGTGTGCTTCGCGGTTCCAGCTGCCAGGAATGCGCATGGAGGAAGGGGACACCGGCGGACTTGCCACCGCAGATCTGGTCATTGGCATCTCTCCCGTGCCTGCAAAGAAGGAGGCAGGCCACGCGGAGAGAATAGTCCAGGGAAAAGGCATAGGCAACGAGCGGCAAAGGACGGCGAAGCCAGCCAGGAGCTGCGCAGGAAGCATTCGCGCGTCCTGCAGGCTGGATGCGGCAGGGGCGCCCGCACTGTCTTGCCGTGGCCTTCTGCCAAGGCTATCCTGCCACGGCACCGTACAGGCAAACCCCGGGAGTTATCCCCCATGCTCATCAAAATCTGGTCCGACTTCGGCTGCCCCTTCTGCCGCATTGCCGAAAAGCGCCTTGAAAACGCGCTGAAGGCGCTCCACGCGGAGCATCTCTTCACCATCGAGCTGAAAAGCTTCGAGCTTGACCCGAGCCCCGTGCCCCAGTCTCCGCCCATCGTGGAGAGCTACATGCGCAAGTACGGCCTGACCGAGGAGAAGGCCCGGAACTGGATCCTCAAGACCAGCAGGACGGCCGCCGGGGAAGGCCTTGACTGGGACTACCTCAACGCCAAGGCCGCCAACACCTTCGACGCCCACCGGCTCGCCAAGTATGGCGCCAGCAAGGGCGTGACGGACATGCCGGCCAGGCTCTTCAAAGCCTACTTCAAGGACGGAGCGGACCTCGGCGACAGAAAGACCCTCCAGGCCATTGCCGCCGAAGCGGGTCTCGACGCGGACGAAACGGGCGCCATGCTCGACGGCGGCGGCTTTGCGGACGCCGTGCTCGCCGACGAGCGCGAGGCTGCCCGCTTCGGCATCCACGCCGTGCCCTACTTCGTCCTCGGGCAGAAGTACGCCTTCTCAGGCGCCGTCCCCCTGGAGACCTTCATCGACATCCTCAAGGAAGTCATGGCCAAGGAGCATCTCCAGCCCCTGAACGTGGCCGGAGGCGCCGTCTGCGGTCCCGACGGCTGCTCTCTTCCCTAGCCCTCGTCCCCACGCTCGCATGACCTGGCATGGCGGTGGCGCGGGCATATGCCTGCACCGCCGCTTGCCCTTGACGCCTCGACACCGGAGCTCAGGGATACCTCTCCGGCGGGCAGCGCCAGCACGCCAGCAGGCAGACGCCCCCTGCCGCAATGCGGACGCCTGCAATCCAGGCCGCCGCACTGCACATGCCCTTGCCAGCCCGACGGGCGCCCTCGTGTCCAAAGTCGTCAGGGCAGAACGTGCCTGCCCCAGGCCAAAGCGCCTGCACGGCTGAAGCCGGGTGCCGATGGCTTCGCAGCAGAACGAGGTCAAGGCTTGCGGATCGGCGATTTTCAAGGCTATACCTCAGGCATACGTCCGGTGGCGCCGGACGGCTCCCAGGAGGTTTGCGCATGGCCAGCATCTTCTCTTCCTTCGTCGGCATGCTCTCCGGCATGAAGCGCGGAGAGCGCGATGACAGTTCCGAGTGGGAGGAGGAAGAAGGCCCCGGCGGAGGCGCCAGCGAGGTGCCGGAGCAGTCCCCCACCACGGCTGCCCAGTGGCGCGAAAGGGCCCTGAAGGGCGAGGCCGAGGCGCAGTACCAGCTTGGCGAATGCCTCTACTACGGCCGGGGCGTGCCCGAAGACCGCGCCGAAGCGGCCAGATGGTACCTCAAGGCGGCACGCCAGGGGCACGCCGAGGCGGAATACAGCCTTGGCCTGTGCTACGAGCTTGGCGAAGGGGTGACGAAGGACGCCCGCAAGGCTGCCGGCTGGCACCGCATGGCTGCCGTCTCCGGCCACGCCGGCGCATGGGCGCATCTGGCGAACCTCTACGCCGAAGGCCAGGGCGTGCACAGGCAGGACCTGGAGATGGCAGCCAAGCTGTGCCGCAAGTCGGCGGAGCAGGGCTTTGCGCCGGCGCAGTTCGCGCTGGCCACCTGCCTTGCCGCAGGCACCGGCGTGCCCCAGGACATGCACGAAGCGGCCCTCTGGTACCGCCGGGCAGCCGAACAGGAGCACCCCGAAGCCCAGCTGAAGATGGGCGACTGCTGCTACTACGGCACGGGCGTCGAGGAGGACCTGGAGCAGGCCGTCAAGTGGTATACGCTGGCTGCCGAGCAGGAGAACGCCGAAGCCCAGCTCTGCCTTGGCGAATGCTACAGCTACGGCAACGGCGTGGAGGCGGATCCCGAAAAGGCCCTCGAATGGTACCGCCGGGCCGGCGACCAGGGCAATGCCAGCGCCCAGTACCACGCCGGCGTCTGTCTGCTTGGCGGACGGGGTGCGGAGCCCGACGAAGCCGAAGCTGTCCGCTGGTTCCGCAAGGCCGCCGAGCAGGGCCATGCCGAGGCCCAGGAGGAGCTTGCCTACTGTCTGCAGCACGGCGTGGGCGTGGAAGAGGACCGCGAGGCGGCCTGCGCCTGGTACGCCAGGGCGGCCGAGCAGGGCAACGCCGAAGCCCTGCACTGCCTCGGCCTCTGCCTCCAGGAGGGCGACGGCGTACCCGAAGATCGGGAGCAGGCCTTCCAGTGCTTCCTCAAGGCAGCCCGCCAGGGCCATGCCGGCGCCCAGCGCAAGGCTGCCCAGTGCCTCCAGGAAGGCGACGGCACGCCCATGGACGAAGCCCAGGCCAGCTACTGGCTGGAACAGGCCGAAGCCGGCGAGCAGAAGGGCCGCGACGAGGCCGACAGCGCACCCGACACGCCGGAGCGCTGGATAGACGCTGCCGAGCGGGGCGAAGCCGAAGCGCAGTTCCACGTTGGCGAGTGCCTCTTCAAGGGCTGGAGCGTGGACGCCGATCCCGTGGAGGCGGCCGTCTGGTACCGCAGGGCAGCCGAGCAGGGACACGCCGGCGCCATGTACGGCCTGGCCTGCTGCCTTGCCGGCGCCGGACCGGCCCATGACGCTGCGGAGGCCTTCCACTGGTGCCGGGAAGCCGCGCGCCTCGGCTCGGCGGACGCCATGTTCATGCTGGGCGCCATGTACGCCCAGGGCACGGGCGTTCCCGCCAGCCAGCTCGAGGCCGTCAAGTGGTACTCCCTGGCGGCCGAACGCGGCCACTGGGGCGCCGTCACCAACCTCGGCCTCATGTACGAGACGGGCGAAGGCATGCTGCGCGATCCGGTCAAGGCAGCCAGGCTCTACGAGGCCGCGGCCCTGGCAGGCAACGCCGTGGCCCAGAACAACATCGGCAACTGCCGGCTCTACGGCATAGGCGTAGACAGGGATCCCGAAGCCGCCGCCGGCTGGTACCGCAAGGCCGCCGAGCAGGGCAGCGCCGATGCCATGTACAGTCTGGGACAACTCTGCGAACAGGGCGAAGGCCTGCCCCGGGACAGGGGCGAAGCTCTTGGCTGGTACCGCAGGGCGGCTGCTCTCGGGCTTGCCGACGCCGAGGCCCGGGTCGAAGAGCTCGCCAGCGAGGGTCGCCTCAGCCAGACGGACGCGCCGCTGTAGCAGACGGTCCCGCAAGAGCGCGAAAGCTGCACCCAAGGAGCACGCCATGCGAGGAATTGACCGTGAAGTCGCGGATCTG
>JAEEPQ010000020.1 GCA_016284885.1 Desulfovibrio sp. | reverse complement strand
CAGACCAATCCATATTGATGGGACTTGCACAAAAAAAAATAAAGAATCTGAGAAGAACAAGAAAGAAAGTCCATTTAAAATTTACGAAACTCTCATCCAGCAAAACAGGCTGCTGATGACGTGCGACTTCGTCAAGGAAGCGTTGAAGCGTGCCTTTTCTACATTGATAAGGGAAGAGATGGTTGAGGAGCTAAACTGGATTGTCGAGCTATGCGAGGAGTCGGAAGACAGGCATCTCAAGAGATTTGCGAAACTAATTAAAAATCATATGGATGGGATTGTCACACATGCAGAATTTAATCTTACTTCTGGAAAGATAGAAGGAGTCAATAACAAGATAAAAACAATTAGAAGAATGGCGTATGGCATACCTGACGACAGATATTTTTTTCTCAAGCTTCTCGATATGAATGCAGGAACATCAGTCAGGCATCCTTTGTTCAGATTGAAAGGCGGCATGAAATTCAGGGTAGACGCTGAAGCCGCGTAGTTGCTGCCACGCTCTTTTGCGTTGGCACTGAAACAGGAGAAGGCTAGCCTTCAGCTCCTGAAGCCTGTCACGCCCAGTTTTCGGCACGGCAGAGCCATGAGCAGGCCCGAGCCTGGCGCGAAAGTTTCGACATGCATCATTTCGCATGGAGCTCCTCTTCGCTCGCGGCAGCGTGCAGGCCGTGGCATGCTTGTCTTCAAAGATGGGCGAGGCGAGCAGGCAACGACACTTCACGAGAATTTTTAGACTGGCGCCGGAGCCGCCCCGCCCCCACGAAAAGGGACAGAGCCGAAGATTTCAGAAGAACCCGGGACGTCGACTTGGTGCTCGTCTTCGATTCCGAAGGGCTGGATCGGGGCTTCTGCGAGAGGTTCTGGCAATTCATCGGGAACGGACGGTACCAGTCCCTGAAACAGGGGGAGAAGCCGCATCTGTACCGCTTTAGCCGGCCGGCGGTTGCCGGGTATCCGGAGCTTATCGAGATCTTCTCCCCCAGGCCCGACTCGCTGGGGCCGGCTCCAGACGGCGGTAGAATCGCAAAAATCCCAATGGACGGAGACATGTCGGATCTGTCAGCCATCCTGCTGGACGACGAGGCATACAGCTTTGTCGTTTCCGGAAAGCAGGTCGTTGACGGGCTGTCCGTCGTGTCCGCCAGCCATCTGATCGCTCTGAAGATCATCGCCTGCAGCAACCTGAATGCCCTGGAAGTCAAGCACGGCAGAGACAAGAAAAACATCAGAAAGCACAAGGCCGACATAGTCCGGCTGTGCGACATCGTCGATCCCGATGCCTCCGTTGAACTGACGGATGCCATCGCCCGGCAAGTCCGGACGTTCGTCGATGAACTCCTTTCTTCCACAGGCGAAGACGGCCGCTGCGGCGAGGCCGAAATCCAAGCCGCAGGCGTGCTGTCCCGCCTTTTCAATCTGGAGTCTCTGGCAGGTGGGGCATCGGGTCGTCTTGTTTGACGGGCTTTGCGCTCCGTACTATCAGGGAGCATACGGGAAGCGGCCTGCAGGCTGCCGTCCTGAGGGCGGGGAGCTGGTCCAGAGCTGTCGCGGCTCCCGCAAAGGAGGATCAACATGATGCAGCGAGCGCTTGCCTTCGTGGCCTTTGCGGCCCTGCTGGCGCTGGCCGTGCGCGCCGAAGCCATGGAGACCGTGGTCAACGTCTCCAACGTCGGCCTCTACGTTGGCCAGCGGGTGACTTTCTGCGGCACGATTTCCCAGACCAAGCAGGCCGGCAAGGCCTTCTTCATCAACTTTGGTGGCCACTATCCCCAGCACCGCTTCACAAACGTCATCTTCAAGTCCGACCAGAGCCGGTTCAATCTGGCCGATTTCGCCCCGGGTCAGAATCTGTGCACGACGGGAACGGTCAAGGAGTACAAGGGCGTGCCCGAGATAGTGCTCACCTCGCCGTCCCAGGTCGTCGAGTAGGCTGTCCCGCAGGCGGGGCCTGCGCGCCCCAAGGAGGAAGACATGGAATTCAGGGAACTGATCAGGGAGCGCTATTCCGTGCGCCAGTTTGATCCCCGGCCCGTGGAGCCGGAACTGGTGGACAAGGTGCTCGAGGCGGGGCGCTTGGCGCCAACGGCCGTCAACTACCAGCCCCAGCGCGTGCTCGTGCTGGACACGGCCGAAGACATGGCCAAGCTGGCCGGATGCAACAAGTACACCTTACACGCTCCCATGGCGCTTGTGGTCTGCTACGACAGGACGGTCAGCTGGAAGCGTTCCTACGACGGGCACGACATGGGCGAGGTGGACGCAGCCATCGTCGCCACGCACCTTATGCTGGCCATCCATGACCTGGAGCTCGGCGCCACCTGGGTCGGCTACTTCGACCCCGAGACGCTGAAATCGACCTTCTGTATGCCTGACAGCATCGTTCCCGTGGCCATCTTCCCCATGGGCTATCCGGCTGCCGGCGCCAAGCCCGCTGGACACCATGACAAGCGTCTGGATCTGGCGCAGACGACGGTGCGGCATTCGTTCTAGCACGTCGGTTTCGTTCAGCTTTTTCCCCGCGCTCACCGTCTCAGATCGTACGCTCAGGCTTTGGCCTGCGTGCCCTGTTTGCGTCATGGTGGCCCAAAGTCGTCCTCCATGCGAGGGCGTGGATTGAAGCGTCGCTCCCCATGCGGGTGCGTGGATTGATCTCCTGCTTCCGCCGTCCCTGCCTTCTTGGCATGGGACGGCGGAACTGCCTTTGGCTATGACTGCGCCCTGGTCTTGGCCCCCCTGCGCATGCGTCGCGCGTAGAGCAGGCAGTCGGCAAGGCAGGAGAGCCCGCAGGCCGTGATCATGCCGGCCGCCGCCGTGACGACTCCGCGGTAGCCGAACCCACAGTTGATCACAAGGCCGCCGAATACAGGGGCGAGGATCCCCCCGGCGTCAAACATGAGCATCATGATGTTGGAGTTGACGGATCTGGCCTCCGGCGACGAGCGCTCGTAGATGACCGAGGCCAGCAGCGGGTAGAGCAGGGAGAGGCTTGCCCCGTAGAGGACGGTCGAGGGCACGTAGGCCCAGGAGGGCCCCCAGGTGATGGCGAGCAGGCCGGTCGCCATGAGCAGGGCGCAGACGGGCACGACCCGGCAGCGGGGCAGGCCGTCGATGCGGGCGCTGCCGGCCAGGCGGATGACGATCATGACCGTGGTGTAGACGTAGAAGAACTGGGCCGGATCCTCGCCCGTGACGCTGCACAGGCCCTTCATGAAGAAGATATGCGTGCTGACGGTCAGCCCCGAGAGCAGGAGCGCCAGAAAGGCCAGGCCAAGGCCCGAACTGCGTACGCAGGCAAGGATGTGCCTGACGCCCTTGCCTTCCCGGACGGCTTCGGTCGACACCTCGGGGACGCGCAGCCTGGGGGCGAGCAGGGCAGTCATCCAGAGCGCCGGCAGGCCGAGCAGGCCCGTGAGGGCGAAAAGGCAGGCTTCCGAACCGACCAGGGGCAGAAGGTACTCGCCTGCGCTCGGCATGAGGGCGTAGGGGAGCAGCGCCGTGAGGCTGAAAATGGCAAAGCCCTTGGCGCTCTGGCCCTTGGGGAAGCAGGTCACCATCAGGGCCACGGTGCAGGAGGAAAACAGGGCCAGAAAGAGGCCCTGGATCACGCGCA
The DNA here is from genome assembly GCA_016284885.1 of Desulfovibrio sp. Classification (GTDB taxonomy): domain Bacteria; phylum Desulfobacterota; class Desulfovibrionia; order Desulfovibrionales; family Desulfovibrionaceae; genus Desulfovibrio. Next base: position 20,061 of record JAEEPQ010000020.1, on the reverse strand, counting down.
GGCCAAGCGCCATCCACACGAACCAGGGGCTGGCGCTTGGCAGGAGCATGTAGGCCAGCATGACCCCGCTTGTGGCCAGAATGGAGAGCACCATGGCGGCGAGCTTGCTGCGCTTGAGCAGGAGCACGCTGGCAAAGGGGCGCGCCACAAGCACGGCCGCGAACATGGCGCCGAGCAGGATTCCCCGCCAGTTCGGGGACACGGCTATGCGATCCAGCCACTGCTCGAAGCAGTAGAAGACGGCCATGCAGCAGTTGGCGCAGACGAGCAGGAGGAAGAGCAGGACGAAGTCACGGCTCCAGAGGCGCTCCGGCTCGGGGACTCTTGCTGGCATGGAGTGGCAGCCCTAGTGGTACTGCCCTGCCAGGAACTTGGTCGCGTACTCGGCGGGCGAGGACTCGGTGCGCATGAGCATGTCCATCTGGCGGGTCATGATAAGGAGCCTGCCCAGCTGGTCGAGGCGGGGAAGCATCTCCTCCTTGGGGTACTTCTGGAAGCGGGCCTGGATGCGGTCGCCGACGATGTCCGTGCGGAAGCCGAGCTCCTTGAGGATGAGTCCTATGCAGCGCACGCGGCGCTCGCGCTGCACGGAGCCGGCCGCGCCCCCGGCAAACTCGAAGCGGATGTAGTTCTTGCTCAGGGTCTGGCCGCACCAGCAGTCCAGAATGGCGTAGTGGTAGCCCACGCGCGAGGAGAAGTTGAGGTAGCGGCTGGAGATGATGGCGTAGCTGTGGTCGCCGAAGCGGTCGCCGCCGGCCTTGCTGCCGCCCATCATGGTGTTGCCCATGACGGACATGAGGCCCCGCATGTCCACGGGCCGCGGGCCCTTGGCCTGCACGTCGGGGTTGAGCATGCCGTCGAGCACCTTGCCGAAGGGCACGCTCAAAACGTCCTTGCGCTCGACGGTGCGGGCCTCCGGATCCGCAAGGCCATTGCCGAGGTCGATGATGTAGAGGTCGAGCGGAATGGGGCCGCGGAACTGGCAGGCGACGCTGTCCGAGGAGTCCGTCATGGAGTCGGAGAGCTTGAACATCTCGCTGTAGGACTTCTCGTGGATGAAGCGCATGAGGTCGTGCAGGCTCGTGCAGTTCTCGGGCTTGAAGGTGGGCGCCCTGGGATCGACGAGGTGCAGGGGCAGGATGTGGCCGGCGAGCCGGCGCATGAGCGCCACGGCAGGCGTGTCCGCCGAGGGCTTGCGGTGCTGGAGCTTGAGTTCCAGGAGCTCAGGCACCTCGCCATCGAAGACGCGGCCGCGGAGGGCGTCCACGGTGACGAGCTGCTCTTCCTTGAGCAGCAGCGAGGCGCCGCGGACGTTGATGAGCGTGGGCACGCCGTATTCGCGACAGACCGAGGCCATGTGTCCTGTCTGGGAGCCGGTTTCGGCGATGATGGCGCAGGCGCGCTGCATGGCGACCGTGGCGTTGGGCGAGGAATGGGGCAGGACCATGACCCAGCCTTCGGGAAAGTGCGTGAGGTCCTGGTCGGGATCGCAATGCATGATCTTGCCGCAGGCCACGCCCTTGGCCGCAATTTCGGCCCCCTGGACAAGGGGCTTGAGATCTTCAAGCTGGGGGGCCTGAATGTTCTCGGCTTGGGTGTCGAAGCCCATGGGCCGGGTCTGGAGCAGGAAGATGTTGTCGTTCTGGTCTATGGCCCACTCGATGTCCTGAGGGTACTTGTAGTGGTGCTCCAGCTTGAGGGCGTAGCGGGCTATCTGGGAGACCTGCTCTCTGGTGGCGCAGGGAAGCTCCCTGAGCATTTCCTCCAGCGGTTCGGGCTGGCTTTCGACGCCCCTGTCCGTGCAGGCCAGCACGACGCGGGTGAGCTTGGTGGCGATGATCTCGCGCGAGATGCGGAAGTTGGCGCGCGACACAAGCCACTGGTCCGGCGTGGCCGAGCCGTCGGCCACCGCCTCGCCGAGGCCCCAGACGCCGTTGACGACCACGTCGTTGGAGCGCAGGTCCACCGGATGGCGCGAGAAGGCGACGCCGGCGGCCTTGGCGTTGATCATCTCGATGCAGCACATGCCCATGCCCGACGTGTGGAGCTCGAAGCCGTTGCGCGCGCGGTAGGCTATGGCGCGGGGCGAGTAGAGGGAGGCGAAGACCTCCTTCCAGGCCTGGATGAGGGTGTCTCTGGTGACGCCGAGAATGGAGCTGTACTGGCCGGCAAAGGACTGCATGCCGTCTTCGGAAATGGCGCTCGAACGCAGGGCCACGCGCGCGCGGCGGCCGCCGAAGGCCGTGTCGTAGGCCTTGAGCAGCGCGTCTTCCAGCTGCATCGGCATGGGCGAGTCCAGAATGGCCTGCACGATGCGCCGGCTAGCCTGGTCGATGGAGGCGGCCTTGTCCACGTCGATCTTGAGCAGCTCCTTGTGCACGTAGTCGAAGAGGCCGGAATAGCGCGAGAGGAAGGTGCGGCCCGCCTGGACGGTGACGGCGAAGCCCCGGGGCACGGGCAGCTCCAGCATGTTGGCCATTTCGCCGAGGTTGGCGTTCTTGCCGCCGACCACGTAGGCCATGGAGCTGTCGATGCCTTCCAGAGGAAGCGTGAATTCCGTGACGTCGCCTGGCGCGTGCTCCTCGAGTTCGGCCTCGATGCGCTGGGCAATGGTGCGCAGGGCCGGCGCGAGCTGCTTGTAGCCGCCGCCGGAGAGGCCGGAGAGAGACTCAGACATGGTCTTGACGCAGGCTATGGCCTGGGTTGCGCTGTGGCGCACCTGCTGCACGTCCATGCCGCGCTCGCCGTTGGAGACCTGTTCCAGCTCGGCCACAAGCTTGGCAAGGTCGGAGTTGGCCTGCAGCAGGTTCTTGAAGGAGCCGTAGCGCTTCATGAAGTCGGCGAGCGCGTGCTCGCGGTCTTTTCTCTTCTCCTTGCCGAGGAGCCTCCTCAGCGATTCGAGTATGGTTCCCATGCGCTTCTCCGGGAAGGCGACGGGCCGGGGGCGCTGGATGCGGCGCCGTCCCGGCCCGGAAAGATTCGGGATGTTACGGGGCTATTGGTCAACGCGCACGTCGAGCTGGCGGCGGTCTTTGGTCTGGCTGAGCCTAGTCTGGCGCGGCGTGCCCTTCATGTCGATGACTACGCGCGTGCGGCCTGGGAAGCTGCCGAAGCGGATGTTGGTGACAAGGACGTTGCGCGGAACGCCGGCCGCAGACACGTTCCAGCTGCCCTGGAGGTCCAGCACCACGCGGTCGGGCTCCTTGAGCACCATGTGGCGGTAGTCGATGGACTCGGCGCTGGAAAGACGCACCGTAGCGCCCTTGTCCCTGGCGAAGACCACGACCTTGCCGGTCTTGATCCTGGGCTGCTGGGCCTGCTCCTGCTTCCTGGCCTCCTGCCTCTTCGCTTCGGCTTCGGCCTTGGCCTGCTCCTGGCGCCTGGCCTCCTGCCTCTTCGCTTCGGCTTCGGCCTTGGCCTGCTCCTGGCGCCTGGCCTCCTGCCTCTTCGCTTCGGCTTCGGCTCTGGCCTGTTCCTGGCGTCTGGCCTCGTCCAAAGCTTCCTGAGCGGGCTTTTCGGCGCCTGCCTGCGTGCCCGGCTGCACGGCGGCAGAGGGCTCGGGCGGCTGGACGGCCGATGCAGTCTCCTGGCTTCTCGCCTCGGCGAGGGTGGTGCTGGCCACAGGCGCCCTGTGCTCGGCGCCTGGTGCCTCCAGCGAATCGGGCAGGGGAGGCAGCTCCTGGCGGGCGGTCTGGCCGTCCTGCACGGGCGGGGCGCTTTGCCTTCCGCCTTCGATGCTCGGCAGGTCGGGCAGCTTCGAGGTCGCAGACTGGGGTCCCTGAAGCGTGGGCGCCGGCGGCGTCAGCTGCTGGTTGAGCATCACGAGGGCCATGCCGAGCAGGGCTACGGCCAGCAGAAGACAGGCAATGACTTTATTCACGGGAGGCTAATCCTTGCTATCGGATGAAGGCGGCACCCGGCATGGCCGTGTGGCCCGCACAGGGGCATTCCGCCGCTCCGCGCGAAGGCTCAGGCTGCGGCAGAGGGGCCGTTCCGAGGCGCCTTTCGTCCGCAGGCCGAGGCCTGCGGATCGCGCGGGGCAGAGCCGGCAGGGGCCGGCGTCTGGCGAAAACTCTACATCATTTAGTTGTAATGGCAAGGGCCGCGCCAAGCCGGCAGGCCAGGCCGGCGAAAGGGAAGACGGCTGTTTACGGGAGCGGAGGAGAGGCGTAGAGTGCCGGGCCATGCACGAACTCGCCATTGCCGAAAACATGCTCAAGATTGCCGAAGAAGAGCTGGCCCGCCACGGCTGCACGAAGCTTACCCTGCTCAGGGTCGAAGTGGGCGCGCTGTCGGGCGTTGTCTGCGAATCCCTTGCCTTCGGCTTTGAGTGCCTCGTCAAGGGCACGCTCCACGAAGGCTGCACGCTCGACATCGTGCCCATCCCCCTGAAGCTGCGCTGCGGCGCCTGCGGCCTCGTCTTCGACGGCCCCGGCGGGATAGGCGGCATAGCCGGAGCAGGCGGCATGGGCGAGCTCTCGCCCTGTCCAGGCTGCGGCGAGGTGCTCGGCCACGAGGTGCTTCAGGGCAGGGAGATGCGCGTTGTCTGGCTGGAGGGGGAGTAGGCGGGACGACGGGGAGGCGGCCGCTTGCCCTGCCGTTCCCGCGGGTGTAGAAACCTGCCCTGGCTGCTACGAAATGAGATATTTTGCTATCAATGACTACCATATTTTAAGGAGAGCTTCCCATGCAGATTCCTGTTGTGCGCAACGTCCTCGAGGCCAATGAAAAAATGGCCGGCGTGGTCCGCGAACGGGTGAAGGGCATTCTGACCCTCAACCTCATCTCCTCGCCCGGCGCGGGCAAGACGACGCTCCTTGAGCGCACGCTGACCGACCTTGGCAAGGAGTTCAAGATGGCCGTCATCGAGGGCGACCTGCAGACCGACAACGACGCCCGCCGCGTGGCCGCCACCGGCGTGCAGGCCGTGCAGATCGACACCGAGGGCGGATGCCACCTGGATAGCAACCTCATCCTCAACGCCCTGGACAACCTTGACCTGACGGGCGTGGACATCCTCTTCATCGAGAACGTGGGCAACCTCGTCTGCCCCACGGAGTTCGATCTCGGCGAAGACGCCAAGGTGGGCATCCTGTCCGTGACCGAAGGCGACGACAAGCCCGAGAAGTACCCTCTGCTCTTCAATCTCGCCAAGGCCATGGTGCTCAACAAGACCGACCTCCTTCCCTACGTCCAGTTCGACGTCGAGAAGGCCTCCCGCCACGCCAGGGCCCTCAACAAGGATCTGCCCATCTTCCAGGTTTCCGCGACCAAGGGCGACGGTCTCGAAGCGTGGTACGGCTGGCTTCGCGAAGCCGTGAAGGCCAAGAAGGCCGGCAAGTAGCCAGGCCCCCTTGCTCCGCAGACCCCTTTTTTCCAAGCAGGCACAGGGCTCCGGCGCCGGAGCCCTTGCCATGCCGGGCTTCGCCGTGCCCGGCAATCTCAGCCCTTCGCGAGGGCAGGGCGCGGCCGGCCGCCAGGGCCAGCCAGGGATTGCCTGTGGCTTGTCTGCAGCAGGGCTTTTGGGTATAGGGCTGACATGTCGACATTGCTCTCCACCCCACTGGCAGGCGCCCTGCGGACAGCGGCCAGCATTGCGCTGGGCACTGGCCTGCTCTGCCTGGCTGCGGCCTTCCCCGGAGCTGGCCAGGCTCTGGCTGAGGACAGCTTCGGCCCTGCCTTGAGCAGGGAGGCCTCGCGCCCCATCGCCCAGCCCCGCTTCAAAAGCCAGGACACGCGCACGCGTCCCTCCGCGGACAAGGCCTGTCCCCGCTCCTTCACCATGGGCGAGGCCGTGCGCTTTGCCATGGAGCACAACGAGACCCTTGGCGCCTCCGAGGCCCAGATGCGCGCTTCGGAAGAGGGCCGCAAGGCGCAGAGGGGATATCTCGGTCCCAAGCTGGGCACGACCTACAGCTGGCTCAAGCAGACCAGGACGACGTCGGTCCAGAATGCCCAGCAGCCCCCGTCCAACGGCACCTTTTCCTGGTCCCTGGAAGTCTCCCAGGTGCTTTTTGACGGCTTCAAGAATCTCGGCGCCTACCAGAAGCAGGCTCTGCAGGCCGAAAGCGACAGGGCGTCCCTGCGCCGGAGCGAGCTGGAGACCACGGGGGCCGTGCAGGAGCAGTTCATCGACTACCTCAGCCGGCTGGAGCTCATCCACAGCCAGCGGGAGGCGGAGGCCAGGCTGCAGGATCAGCTCAAGATCACCAAAGCCTTCCACGATGCCGGCCTCAAGCCCAAGCTGGACGTCCTGCAGGCGGAAGTCGATCTGGGCAAGGCCAGCCAGACGCTCATAGCTTCTGAAAACCAGCGCGACACGACCCGGGCCAGGCTGAACACCCTGCTGGGCCTGCCGGCCCAGAAGCCGGTCCAGTACCAGGGCGGCCTGCGCGTCGCCAAGTTCACCGGCACGCTCGAGAGCTGCCTTGAGAGGGCCTACCGCCTGCGCCCGGATCTCTACGTCGGATGCAAGGCCGTGGAGATGGCCGTCAAGGACCGCCTTCTCGCCCGTTCAGGCTACTATCCCAGGGTCGAGGCCTACTACAACATCACGAAGACCGGCAACACGCCCGATCTGGAACGCGGCGGATCCCGATCCTCCCGGAGCACGACCTGGGAGGTCGGCGCCAGGCTCTCCTGGGACCTCTTCCAGTGGGGCACCACCTATTTTGCCGATCAGCAAGCCGGCTGGCTCGTTGCCAAGATGCGCAGCCAGATGCGCCAGATCATTCTCGATGCCGGCTACGAGGTGAAGAGCCGCTTCCTCGCCCTGCGCGAGGCGGACAAGCGCATTGCCGTCGCCAAGGCCAGCGTCGCCTCGGCCAGCGAAGCCTACGAGGCCGCGCTTGGCGCCTACCAGGCGCAGGTCGGCACCAACTTCGACGTGCTGGATGCCTCGCGAAAGCTGCTCACGGCACAGGCTGACCTCACCGCCGCCAAGGGCGACTACCTCAAGGCCCTCTCGAAGCTCTACCTCGCCATGGGCGAGTACAGGCCGGACCTGCTCTAAGCCTTGTGCCGAGGCATCCCGCCGCCTATCATCCGCAGATGAACAGCAAGAAGCTCACCATCACCCCCCTGGGGGGCCTGGGCGAAATTGGCCTCAACTGCCAGCTCTGGGAGACGTCCAGGGGCGTCGTCATGATAGACTGCGGCCTCATGTTTCCCAGCGACGAGCATCTTGGCGTGGATGTCCTGATACCGCACTTCGGCGCCGTCCAGGCGGTGAAGGACAATCTGCTCGGCATTGTCGTCACGCACGGACACGAGGACCACATCGGCGCCCTGCCCTGGATTCTGCCGGAACTGGAGGGCACGACGATCTACGGCTCCCCCTTCACGCTGGCGCTCGTCGGGCACAAGCTCAAGGAGCACGGCCTGCTCGATGCCGTGCATCTGCAGGAGGTCGCCCCCGAAGCCGTGGTCGCGCTCGGCGACATGACCTTCCACTTCCTGCCGGTCTGCCACTCCATCCCCCAGGGCTACGCCCTGGCCGTGGAGACGCCTGTGGGCAAGATCGTGCACACCGGCGACTTCAAGATCGAGGAGCATCCGCTGTCGGGTCCAGGCACCGACATGCGGCTCTTCAGGAAGTTTGCCGGACGCAAGGGCGTCCGGCTGCTCATGTCGGACTCGACCAACGTGGAGCGCGAAGGCCGCAGCCTCACCGAGCGGGAGGTGCAGACCTCGCTTGACCGCGTCTTTGCCGAGGCCAAGGGGCGCATCGTCATCACCCTCTTCTCCAGCCACATTCAGCGCATCCAGGAAGTCTTCAGCCTGGCCGAGCACTACGGCCGCACGGTCGTCATCAGCGGCCGCAGCCTTGCCAACAACATCGAGATGGCCAGGAACATCGGCCTCATCCACGTGCCGGACAGCTTCTACAACGCCTTTGAAGGCGTGCCGGATCTGCCGCCCGAAAAGGAGGTGCTCGTCGTGACGGGCGCCCAGGGCGAGCCCATGTCGGCGCTCTCGCGCATGGCCTTCGGCGCCCACAGGCAGCTGGAGCTCGAGCCCGGCGACACCGTGGTCATGAGTTCGCGCGTCATCCCCGGCAACGCCAGGGCCGTCTCCAGCCTCATCAACGAAATGTACCGCCAGGGTGCCGAGGTGCTCTACGAAAGCGTCAGGGCCATGCACGCCTCAGGCCACGCTCAGCGCGAGGAGCTCAGGGAAATGCTGGAAGCGGTCAGGCCGGAATACTTCGTTCCCGTGCACGGCGAGTACCGCCATCTCATCAAGCACGGCCAGCTCGCCAGGGAAGCCGGCGTCGAGCAGGAGAAGGTCGTCATTCTCGAAGACGGCTGCCCGCTCTCGATCACCTGGGACAGCGTCCGCAAGGAGGATCCCGTCCCCCACGAGTGCACGCTGGTCGACGGCAAGGGCGTCGGCGACGTCGGCACGGCCATACTCAAGGAGCGGCGCATACTCGGCGACGAGGGCATGGTCATCGTCGTCCTCGTGCTGGACATGGACAGCGGCTACATCCTGCACGGCCCGGAGCTCGTCTCCAAGGGCTTCGTGTTCCACGACCAGTACGACGGCTTCTTCGAGGAAGCCAAGAGCATGATCGTCGATCTCGTGTCGGCTTCCGGCTCCTCGAGCATTGCCGAGCTCCAGGACAGCATCCGCAGCTCCCTGCGCCATTTCTTCAGACGGATTCTGGGCAGAGATCCCATCGTCGTGCCCGTCATCTCCGAAGTGTAGCAGGCGAGGCCGCGTCTCTGCCTTCGGGCGCCGGAGCGCCTTGTGCAGGCATTTCTGCTAGTCGCGCGGCTCCTCGCCGGTGTAGGCCGCCATGTCGAGCAGCAGGGTGCCCGAATCGCGGCGCAGCATGAGCGTGAAGAGGTAGACGTCCTCGCGGGGTGCGTCGGCCGTGGCGAGCTCGGGCAGGAGGGCCTGCGGCGCAAACATGACCGAGGCTTCGCCCTTGCCGGACTTGAGGAAGAGGTCGAGGCAGGCCTTGAGCAGGGCTTCCCTGTCGCCGGGGCCGGCGTAGCCCATGTCGGCAAAGTCGATCTCCATGCCGGGCAGCGTGGCCTGCCAGGGAACGAAGTCCTGCCTGGCAAGCTCCGCGCGTACGGCGGCCAGATGCTCCGGCGTGAGCGTCTGCCGCAGTTCGATGTCCTCCAGCCGCTCGCTGGTCGCGTCGCCGCCGGCCTGGCTTCCGCCGGCATAGAGCCTGGCGCTCCAGACGAGGCCGGCGTAGCCGAGGCTCGTGACGTAGGCCGAGTCGTCGGCCCGGTAGGCTGCGCTGATGAGGCCGCAGGCGTCGCGCATGGTCATGCCGGGGCGGAACTTGTCCAGGGCGCAGACGGGTGTTTCGCCGGGCTGAGGGAGGAGGCTCGCGCATTCGCCGGCAAGGTGCGCAGGCGCGCCCGCCTCGCCCTTCAGCACAATGCAGCCCCGGTGATCCGGGCAGAGCGTCAGGGTCTTCAGGCCGTCCAGGGCAACCTTCCTGTAGGTGCACAGCTCAAGTCCCAGATCCAGCCTGAGCTCCGCCTCGCCGCCGGGGTTCTCCAGCTCCTCTTCCATGCCTGGCGCCAGATCCAGCTTGGAGAGGCTCACGCCCTGCGGCTGGACGAAGCGCACGCCGACGAGGTCGCTGCGGCTTCTGTTGCTGATGAGCACGGCGCTCTTCGGCTTGTCGGGCCCGGCCTGGGGCTGGACCTGGAAGCAGGGCAGGCAGAGCAGGGCCAGGGCCAGCGGCAGGATGCGTGAACCGGCGTGGAACATGGGCGTCACCTCGCAAGGGATAGGGTCTCCAGGAAGAGGTCCTTCCTCCAGGAAGGCCTCCCGGCACTGGGCCCGGATGCGGCGGGCATGCCAGACGCAGGAAGCTCCGGGGCCCTGCGGCAGGATGCCTTGCCAGACGGCGAAAAGATACAGGCGCAGGCAGGGGCGGTCAACATGAGGGCCGGCTTGGCGCAGGACCTGCCTGCCGTGCGGGAGAGGCTCCGGCGCTGGTCCTGCTCTTGACTTTTTCGCGCCGCTGAACAATTTTGACACTCTCTCGGCAATTCCGCGGCTGCACTTGTCCTGCAGGAGCAACGCCCGCCGGGAGCCCTCAGGAGACCCTTACGTGCACAACGCCAACACCTCCTCCAGCGCTTCCGGCGCCCGTTCCGGCTTCAGACTGACGATCTCCTCCCTCGTCTGCACCCTTTTCCTGCTGGCCGTGGCCCTGCCCCTTGCCTACATGGCGGGCGTGATGGTCGGCAGGAGCTGCCCTGTTGCGCCCACCGCCGTCGAGCGCATGAAGGACGAGGAGCAGGCCAGGGTCGAAGAAGCCCGGGAAGCGCGGGAAGCCGGCAGCGCCGAGGAAGCCCGGCATGCCCAGAATGCCAAGAATGCCAAGGACGGGCGCGCAGGCGCAAAGGCCTCGGCGCAGGAGGATGCCGGCAGTGCCGCCGGCTCCCAGGCCATACTGGGGCCTGCCGAACTCTCCTATTCCCGCGTGCTCAGGGCTGCCCCGGGCGAGAAGGTGCAGGAGCCCAAGCCCGTGCGCTTTGCCCCCGCCGTGGACAAGGAGAAGGAAGCCGCCATGCCGAAGATGGCTCCAGGCATGAGTCCCGCCGTCATCGAGGGACCGCCTGAGCCGCCGGCCCAGAAGGCCGATGCCTACGACTTCGTCTTCCAGGTCGCCACCGTGGACAGTCTCGCCAAGGCCGAGGACCTGCGCCTCAAGATCGAGGAGAAGGGCTACCGCACGAGGCTCCAGCAGCAGGGACGCCACGTTGTCGTTCTCGTGCTCGCCAGAGGGCCCGAGGAGAAGGGCGCCGAGGTCAGGAGCGCCATGATGCGCCTGCACCTTGGCGAACCCCTGGAGCGTGGCAGGAAGCCCGTGTTCCGTCCGGCCTCGCTGCAGTAGCCGGAAAGGATCGCTCAGCCCCTGCCGGCCTGGGCTTTGGACTGCAGGCGCCCAGCATGCCGGCCAAGCCTCGGGCCTGTCTCCAGAAAAGCCCTGCGCAAGGAGTTCCCCCATGAAAGTTCTGCTCGTCAACGGCAGCCCCCATCCCAAGGGCTGCACCTACACCGCCCTTCAGGAAGTGGCGGGCCAGCTTGAGAAGGAAGGCGTCGAAAGCGTGCTGCTCCAGCTCGGCACCCGGCCCGTCCAGGACTGCATCGCCTGCGGCAAGTGCGCCGAAACGGGCCTGTGCGTCTTCAAGGACGATCCCGTCAACGAGGCCATAGGCCTGCTCAAGGAGTGCGACGGCCTGGTGGTGGGCTCGCCAGTCTACTACGGCGGTCCCACCGGCAGCCTCTGCGCCTTCCTGGACCGCCTCTGCTTCCGCAAGGCCGCTCCCTACGCCGGCAAACCCGCGGCCTGCGTGGTCAGCTGCCGCCGCGGCGGCGCCACGGCGGCCTTCGAGCGCCTGAACCAGTTCTTCGGCATGCTCAACATGCCCATCGTCACCTCCCAGTACTGGAACATGGTGCACGGCAACACGCCTGATCAGGTCCTTCAGGACATCGAGGGTCTCCAGACCATGCGCACGCTGGCCAAAAACATGGCCTGGCTCATCAAGTGCATCGAGGCCGGCAGGAAGGCGGGCATAGCCAAGCCCGACTACGAGCCCTGGACGCCCACGAACTTCATACGCTAGGCGGCCAGCCCCCCCTTCAGCGGCAAAGCCCCGATCCGTGCGGACCGGGGCTTTCGTGCTTTCAGGTTCTGCCGCCTACCAGAGGCGCTGGCTGTCCTGGGGCCGTGCGCCCTGTCTGGCCGGCTGCCGGGCAGAGGATCTGGCCGGCTGCCGCATGGAGGATCTGGCGGGCGCGGGTCTGGCCGAGGGGGCCGGGCGAGCGGGAGCAAGGTTGGGCACAAGGCCGGGATAGGGCGTCGTCATGTTCCGGGCGATGAAGAGCATGTCCTCCATCTTGCCGTTGAAGATGCAGATGAGCAGTCTCGTTCCCGTGTCGTCGCTGCGGAAGACCAGATGCAGGCTCTGGCCAGCCTTGGCGGAGGAGCAGTCGAAGGAGGCCTGGCGGCTGCCCTCGTAGACGGGGGGCGTGCCGTGCATGCTCTTGGCGTAGCCTTCGACGATGTCGCGGAAGTGCGCGGGATCTGTGGGGCCGTACATGAGCTGCACCGAGGCCTTGTGGTCCCGGCGCCCGAGCACGGCCATCTCGCCGCCGTTGCGCTTGAGGGGGCCGTTGATGAGCGACCAGCCGGCAGGCAGCTCGATGACGAACATGGCGGTCTTGAAGGGCTTGGCGCAGGCCTGGCCGGGGAGGGCGAGCCAGAGGGCCGGCAGGAGGGCCAGCAGGGCGGCGAGGGCCGCCAGGGGCCGGAGAGAAAGGGCGGATGTGCGGAGCATGTCGGTAGCGTGTCCTTGTGGAGAGATGCTGGTTGAGGAAAGAAGCCCCGAAGGGGGCGGGGGAAGAGGTTTTGGGAAAGGTGCCTGGAAGAAGGCGCCTGGAAGAAGATGCCTGGCTGCCGGCAGGCGCTAGATCAGCCGTGCGGCCTGCATGCCGAGGCAGAGGGCCCCGAAGCCGGCCGCAGCCTGCACGGCAAGATTGAGGGCGAGCAGGCCAGGCCGCGAGGCCAGGGCCCAGCTGTCGAAGACAAGGGACGAAAATGTCGTGAAGCTGCCCATGAAGCCGACGCAGAGCGCAACGCGCACGGCGTCGGCAAGCAGGGCGCGCACGGCCGCCAGCTCGTAGACGAAGCCGAAGAAAAAGCAGCCCAGAATGTTGACGGCCATGGTGCCGAAGGGGAAGCCGGTGCCGAAGAGGCGGGCGCAGGCCAAGGTCAGTCCGTAGCGCGACACGGCGCCGCAGCCGCCGGCGAGGAAAATGAGCAGGCAGATGGCGAGCGGATGCATGGCTGAGCGCCTAGGCCTTCCCGCAGCCGAACTCGAGGGCCATGAATTCGGCGAGGGCGTCCCGCCAGTGGGGCATGGGCGGCATGCCGCTGAGGGCGAGCATGCGCTTCTCGAGCCTGGAGTTGGCGGGGCGTCTAGCGGGCAGGGGGTACTCCGCGCTCGTGCAGGCCTGCACCTGCTGGTCCTTGCCTGCCAGCGCAAACACGGCCTTGGCCAGATCGAACCAGGTGGCTTCGCCCTCGCAGGTGAGGTGGAAGGTGCCCCTGAGATCCGGGCGCTCCAGCAGGGCCTTGACGGCCCTGGCGACGGCCAGCGTGCTCGTGGGGTTGCCCAGCTGGTCGTCCACGACCTTGAGCAGGGGGCGCGTGCCGTCGGCAAGGCGCATCATGGTGTGCACGAAGCTGGGGCCGCCGGGGCCGTAAAGCCAGGAAACCCTGGCCACGATGTGGTTGGGGCAGCCAAGGCGCACTGCGCACTCGCCGGCCCACTTGCTCCTGCCGTAGATGTTGAGGGCGTCGCCTGCCTTGTCGAATTCGCTGTAGGGGCGGTCCAGCGCGCCGTCGAAGACGTAGTCCGTGGAGAAGGCCACAAGGCGGGCGCCGGCTTCGCGCGAGGCGTGGGCGATGTTCGCCGAGCCCTGCTCGTTCACGGCATAGGCCAGGCCCTCCTCGCTCTCGCACTTGTCCACCTGGGTCATGGCCGCGCAGTGGAGCACGGCGTCGGGCCTGACCTCGGCAAAGGCCCTGGCAACGGACATGGCGTCCACGACGTCGATCTCGCCGTGCCCGAGGGCCGCCACGTCGTGCTGGCCTTCAAGCTCTCTGGCCAGCGTCCTAGCCAGCATGCCCTTGCCGCCGGTGATGAGGATGCGCATCTTCGCCTCCCTGCGTTGTCGTTGGGTGTCAGGCCGGCAAGGACAGGCTCCTTCCGGCCCGCCTTTTGTACGGCGAAGGCGTGATGCCGTAAAGGGTGCCGCCGTCGAGGGCGCTTCCGGATCCAGAACAGGTCCAGAGCCCGCTGGGTCCGGACTTCGCCGGCTTCAGGGCTCAGCGCCTGCCCTTGGCGTTGTCGGCCAGTCCCTCCGCCTGATCTGTCGCTTGATTTGCATCCTGTCTGGGCGCCGTGCCTGAGCGCTTCTGCCGCTCCCCTGCCAGGGGCCGGGGCAGGGCGCCTCAGCCCCAGCCGCAGGCCGGCGGACGGGCGCCGGTCCGGGCCGCCAGCCAGGAAACGGTGCCTGCCAGGGCAAGCACCAGCACGATGACGGCGACAGCCGCAATGTCTTCCATACGCGCTCTCCGCAAGGGGGCATGGGGTGGGGGCCTTGAGACTGCGCCCCGCAGGAAGCAGTGGGAAGCGGGTCGCCTTGCCAAGCGGCGGCCTGCGGCATAGAAAAACGGCCATGCGCTTCCCTAAGCCTTCCGATACGCGCGAGGTCATGCCCATGCCCGGTTCCCCAGCCATTCTTCTCATAGCCTACGGCTCCTGCAATGCAAAGGGCCTGGCCGCGCTGAGGCGCTTCGAGGATGACGTCCGGGCCCGCTATCCGGGCCTCCCCGTGCGCTGGGCCTACACCTCCCCGCGCATACGCACGCGCCTGGCCAGCCAGGTCCGCGCCAAGTCCGACTCCGTCACCAAGGCCCTGAAGAGGCTCATTCTGGAGCGCTTCGGCCCCATTGCCGCCCAGCCCCTGCAGGTGGTGCCGGCAACGGAGAACTCCGAGGTGGAGCAGCTGGCCCAGGCCGTTGCCGAAGAGACCGGCCAGGCCATCAGCGTAGGCCAGCCGCTGCTGTCGACGGACAGGGACATGGAGGAATGCCTGGAGGCAGTGCTGGCGGGACTGCCCGCCGGCCGCCTGCCTTCCGAGCACGTGGTGCTCATGGGCCACGGCGCCAGGCACCATGCCCAGGAGCGCTACGATAGGCTGTCGGCCCTGCTTGCCGAACGCGAACCCCGCATCCATCTGGCAACCATGTCGGGCAAAATGACCATCCGGGAGATCATGCCGAAGCTCGCCTCGCACAGGGTGTGGCTTATCCCCTTCCTTTCCACCGTGGGACGCCACGCCGAACACGACATGGCCGGCTCAGGTCCCGACTCCTGGAAGACCCTGCTGGAGGCTGCAGGCCACGAGTGCCTGCCCGTCGTCCAGGGGGCCATCGAGAACAGGGCGCTTGCCGCCGTCTGGCTCAGGCACCTCGAGGAGGCTCTTGCCAGGCTCGGCATACGCCCTGCCTGATGTCAAAGCCCCGTTCCCTTCACTCTCCTCCATACATAAGGACGCAAGCCATGCCTTCCTTCTTCCGCGCGCCTGCCATGGCGCTGGCCTGCCTCGCCATGCTGGCGGGAAGCCCTGCCGAAGCCCCCTGCGCCGAGGGCCAGGCCTTCAATCCCTATCTGCACTCGGAATTCCCCAACTCCAAGAAGCCCAAGGGCGAAGCCGCAGAGATGCTCAAGAAGCTCGGCGGTCGCCCCCAGAGCATAGAGGCCGAAGCCGGCTGGCGGAAGCACTGGCGCGAGGAGGTCTATCCCGTCCTCTTCGGCGATCCCAAGGCGCCGCACGAGATTCTCGTCATGATCGACTTCGCCTCGCCCAAGACCCGCGCCGTCTGGGGCGCGGTCAAGGGCGCCATGGCGAGGCTCAATCCCTCGCAGGCCAAGGTCGTGCTCTTCAGCGACTCCAGCGAGCTCTACGCCTACGACATGACGGGGCTGGTCCTGTGGGCCAACATCAACCGCAAGGGCAAGGGCGCGGAGACCCTCGACTGGGCCCTGGCCGCCTGGGACAAGGCCAAGGCAAAGAAGCGCGGCAAGAAGTTCATCAGCGAGTACGACTCCGTGAGCTCGCGCACGGAGCTGCCCATGGTCTTCCAGGGCATGCGCCGGCTGGGCGTCTCCGAGGCCGAGGAGTGCAAGGTGGCCGACTACGCCTACGAGGCCGGCAACGTGAACATGTTCCAGACAGGCCAGGCCAAGCGCTACTACGGCGTGAAGAGCCTGCCCGCCGTGGTCGTCGACGGCAGGGTGATGGACCAGCCCAGCGCCGATGCCATCGTCAAGGCCGTGCAGTAGCGGTCTGGAGAGAGGACGCTTTTGTCGCCTGAGCGCTCTCTGTCGCGGGCGACGGTGCTGTGCGCGATGCCCTGAGGTGATGCAGGCGGGAAGACGGGCGCATGCTCCCGCTTCCGTGCTCAGCCCTTGGGAAGAAGAGCGCCTGGATGCACAGCTGGTGGCGCTTGGGCGAGTTGTGCCGTCCAGCAGGCTCCTTGGTTCCTGACGCAGATCAGAAGAAAATGCGAAAGCCCGCCGAAAGGCGGGCTTTCGTGCGCCATGCGCATGGCGCTGCAATCTGGCCCCAAGGGTCAGGCTTTGTTCCGGAACTGGATGATCCGGGCAGGCTCCTTGCGGACGGGCTCCGCATGCAGGGGGAGTTCCGCCCCGCAGCAGGGGCACCACCAGCCGCTGGCGAACTTTTCCAGGCGGATGAGGCTTCCCTCGGCATCGTGGCAGAGCGGGCAGAATGGGCCGCGCCTGCCGGAGGGGGTGTCGACGTAGACAAGTCCCTCTTCGCGTACCAGCGTGCGCGGCAGGGAGAGCATCTCCTCAAAGCTGCCGATGCGGGCCTGCAGCCTGTCCACCTCGTCGTGCAGGGCGATGACGCTTGCCTGCAGGCCGCGCAGACGGGCTTTGGCCTCGTCCGGATGGCCGGTCGACAAGAGCTCGTCGATTTCCTTGAAGCGGGCGTAGTCTCTCATGGGGACGTTCCTCTGGACCAGGGCAGGCTCCCGTGCGGGAGGCACCGCCCATAGCGTTCTCACCAGCCTTTATCGGCCGGAAGCGGGCAGAGCATTAGAGGAACGGCCTCGGCGCTACATGGGCTTGGACACCAGCGGCTCGATGCGGGAGAGGTCCTCCAGGCCGGCTTCGGCGCCTGCGGCCTGTGCCGGCTCGCTGCCGGGAAGGGCTCCCTGGGAGAGGAAGCGCTCGACCTCGTCCCATGCAGCCCTTGGCACGCCCATAAGGCCCAGCGGCGCAGCGCAGGCGAGGAAGGCGTCCGCGTCCATGGCCTCGTTCCCGTCCGAGAGCTGCTGGATGGCCTCGAAGAGGTTTTTCTGCTTGAGCACGAGGCTTGCCACGATGTCTTCCGAGGCAAGCAGGGGGAGCTTCTTCCTGACGGCCAGGGCCACGGCGAAGGCCAGGGGCGCCTCCACGGGGAAGAGTCCCTCGGGGCTTTCCAGATGGATGCGGGCCTGCAGGCGGCCCTCCACCCAGTCGGCGGCCACGACGGCGGAAACGTGGCCATGGAGGCAGGCGAGGGATTCCTCGTAGGCGTCGAGCACAAGCCCCTCGCCGCTGGTGCCGTGGAGCAGGAGGGTGACGGTGAGCGCCTCCCAGGCGCTGAGCTCCAGAGGGAGGATGGTGTCGCCGAACTTCTCCCTGAGCAGCAGGTAGCGCTTCTTCAGGAAGCGGGTGGTGCCCGCATAGCGCATGCCGATCATGGCCTAGACTCCTGTCGCCTCGCCAAGGAGGCTGTGCTTTTTGGCGCCCGTGATCCGGACCTCGACGAAGGCGCCTGTCCAGTCGCGGCCTTCGGGCAGGGCGACGTGGACCGGAGCGCCCCAGGGGTCGCGTCCCTGCCAGCTGGGCGGGGCGTCCTGATCCTGCCTGGGGCTTGGCCGCTCCATGAGCAGCTCGCATGACCCGCCCACGCGGGAGCGGTACCAGGCTTCGCCCAGTTCCTCCTGCAGGGCCTGCAGGCGCAGGAGGCGTTCCTGGGCTTCCTCTGCCGGGACCTTGTCCGGAAAGAGCGAGGCTCTGGCGCCTGGCCTGTCGGAGTAGCAGAAGGAGTAGCTGGCCATAAAGCCGCTCTGGCGGACCAGGGACAGGGTTGCCTGGAAGTCTTCCTCCGTCTCGCCGGGAAAGCCCACGATGAGGTCCGTGGAGAGCGCGATGCCGGGGCAGGCCCGGCGCAGCCGCTCCGTCAGGTCCAGGAAGTCCGCGCTCGCGTAGCGGCGGTTCATGCGCTTGAGCACGCGGTCCGAGCCTGCCTGCACGGGCAGGTGGAGCCTGGGGCAGAGCGGTCCGAGCTCGCCGAAGAGGGCGACGTCCTCTTCGGTCATGTCCTTGGGGTGGGGCGTGACGTAGCGCAGGCGCCTGAGGCCGGGCAGGGTCGCGGCCTGGCGCAGGAGGGAGGCGAAGCTCGTGCCGTCGCCCGTTTTGTCCTTGCCGTAGGCGTTGACGTTCTGGCCGAGCAGGGTGATTTCGCTGGCGCCCCGCGCAAGGAGGGCGCGGCATTCCTCGAGCACGGCGCCGTGGGCGCGCGACTTCTGGCGTCCGCGGGTGTAGGGCACGATGCAGTAGGTGCAGAAGTTGTCGCAGCCCTGCATGATGTTGACGAAGCAGGAGGGCGCAACGCGCGCGCCAAGGGCGTCCGGGCGCTCCTCGTAGCGGACCGTGAAGTCGGTGAGGCAGAGCCTGCGTTCGGGATGGTCCAGAAGCTCCTCCAGCGCGCCGGGGATGCTGGCGATGCCGTCCGTGCCGGCCACGAGGCGCACCTGCGGGGAGCAGCCGAAGAGCTTTTCGCCCAGCTGCTGGGCAACGCAGCCGCAGACGCACACCAGGACCTCGCGTCCTGCCGTCTCCTGGCGGATGCGGCCGAGGGCGCTTTTCACCTTGAGCTCCGGCTTCTCGCGCACGGAGCAGGTGTTGACGACGACGAGGGAGGCCTCCTCCAGCCCGCCTTCCCGGAAGCCCCTGGCAGCGAGCATCCTGGCAAGCCAGCCCGAGTCGTTGACGTTCATCTGGCAGCCGAAGGTGAGGATATGGAAGACGCGGTCCTGCATGGCAAAAGCCTCTGGCCCTAGGGCCTACTGCTTGGGTCCCGAGGAGGGATCGCCGAAAAAGGGGATGTCCGCGCCCGCGGCGATGTCTTCCATGACCTTGATCTGCTCGTCCAGCCAGGTTCTGATGGCCTGGGCGGTGGCGTAGGTGACGACGATGCGCGAGACGATGGTGCGCGTGACGTGCCTGGCTTCGGGATCGCCGGAGATGATCTCCTCGTTCAGCACGGCGCCGTCGGCGTTGCTGACCAGCCGCTCGACGCGGTCGGGCAGGTCCTCGCTTTCGGCAAAGAAGTTGAGCTCGATCTCGCCCATGGGATTGACGCCGCCGAAGACGCCGTGAACAAGGGGGAGGGGGAGGTCGGGATCGCGTCTGAACTTGAGGATGTACTTGGTGACGTGGTCGTCCATGGGAAAATCTCCTTGGCGGCGCTTTCAGACGCGCCGGCGCAGGCTGGGCCTCTGCGCGCATTCCGGTCTGGGGCGGGCAGGCAAAGGTTTCATGGAGCCTAGCCAATGTCAACAGCGCTTCCCTCGCCTGTCCTGGCAGGAAGCGGCCAGACTTGGCCAGGCCTTGGCCGGAACCTGGCAGGCCCAAGGCGCCGGAGCGGGCCTGGCCGCCCGGCATGTCGCGCCTGCATTCGAGGTCCGCGCTCCGGTTCGTGCTGCGGCCCGCGCTCCGGCTTGACGCGATCCACCTTGAAGGTACAATGCCAGCGCTTTGCCGGCTGAACGCCGCGTCTGGAGGAGGCTTGACGCTTCTCTGGACAGGAGCCCCGCATCCGGCTGCTGCCATGCATGCGCCCCGCTGGCGCCAGGAGGAAGAAGTGAGCCAAGACAACGCGCTGCCCGAAGTGAAGGCCGAAGCCCTCGAGAGCGATCCCTACTTCGATCTCATAGGCTTTATGGAGATGAGCCAGGAGACCAAGATCGACGGCAAGATAGTCGTCGAGCTCGAGCGCTTCTGGAACCAGTGGAAGGAGCTGCTCGGCGTCTGCAAGGTGACCTGCGGCAAGACGCCCTACTTGGCGGTGTGGCTGCCGGAAGAGGTGGAGCGCACCATCGACGAAACTTGGGACAAGACGCCCTCGCTGGGCTTCCTTGCCAATGCCTTGGCCCAGTACATGTGCATGCAGGCCGTGAGCGGCCTCGTCCCCCAGGTGGAGCTGACCGGCTGCGCGCCGGCGCCGCGCCCCACGGACACGCTGCGCAGGGCCCTTGCCGGCATCGGCCTCGCCTACCGCGAGGACATGCCCGTGCTGGAGCGCCGCTTTGCCGTGGTGACGCACTATCCCTTCCGCGGCGGCTGCGAGGTCTGCTATCTGCAGAGCGACTGCCCCAAGGGCAGCGGCGGCAGCGTCGATGCCTCCTCCACCGTGGTGCTCCCCGGCTGG
>JAEEPQ010000182.1 GCA_016284885.1 Desulfovibrio sp. | reverse complement strand
CTGGTCTCCAACTTCCATTTGAAAGCAATATGTTTTCGCTTTGAACAGTTCGTCATTAATAACAAATATTTCATCATTTTTTGAGACTTGTATCTCATACACATCAACAGCACTTGTTGTCGTGTAGCTTGCAGCGACAAGCAGAAGTGCCAGCACAATTCTTTTCATCCTCTCCCTCCTCAGTGGATGTTTTTGCCTTCGGCGTTTTCCCGCAGCCCGCAAACCTCGGATCCTGCGCAGCCGGGACCGGCTCCCCCGGGGGGAGCCTGATCGCAGGATGCCACCAGCGCGAGGCTTGCTGGTCGCTTGGCAAGCGACATCGTCGACTGCGCCGCTGTCGCGCCCCCTGCGCCTGTCCCCCCAGGCGCCGGCCCTGTCCGGCATGCCCCTGCAGGACGCCTTGCGTTTGCCGGCGGAAGCGTCTAGGTTTCACGCCATGAAAACGCCATTTGCCGACACGAATGCCCTGCTCCGCGACGCCGTTGCCCGCTGGCGCCGAGAGGGGCTGCTATCCCCTGCCGATGCTGCCCGCCTGCTCGAGGACATCGGCCCCGACCTTCCCTGGTCGCACTGGATCAGGGCGCTGGCTGCCCTCTGCCTGACCTGCATCGCCTGCGCAACCGTGGGCTTCTTCTGCGACGACGCTGTGGAGGCCTTCATCAGGAGCACCAGCGAACTGGAGCGCGTGGGCTTCTTCGCCGGCCTCGCCCTGCTCCTGCGGCTTGCCATGTGCAAGGCCGGCACGGGCCTCGGCTTCCACGTGCTCGGCTTTCTGGCCTGCATCAGCGCCTGGGCGGCTGCAGGCTTTGCCTGCTTTGCCGTCGACATCGAAGCCTCCTGCTGGCTGGCCGCAGCCCTCTTCTGCACGCTCACGCCGGGCCCCATCCCCGCCTTCTTTGCCCTGGGCGCCCTGGCGGGCTCCCTGCTCGGCACGCCTATTCCCGACATCTGCTCCCAGGAAGCGCGCTGCGCGGCCCTTGGCCTGCTCGCGTCCATCCCCGCCCTGGGAGGGCTCCTTCCCAGGCGCTGGCTCAATCCCTCCCTGTGCCTGCTTACGGGCTCGCTCTGCGTGCTCGCCTGCGACGGACGCATCCTCGAGCGCTACTGGCCCGACTTCTGCACGCTGGCGGGCCTGGCCTGCGGAGCCGCGATCTTTGCCTGGGGCGCAGCCAAGCTCGATCCTGTTCCCCGGCGCTGGGGCCTTGTCACCATGACGCTCATGCTCGCCATAGCCACAGCCAGAAACCTCGACTACGGGCTCCCTGCAGCCGGCGTCTTTGCCCTGATTGCCCTCGCCAGCGGCGCGGGCGTCTGGTGGCTCTCCCGCCGGCGCCGCGCCATGAAGCGGAACGCAGACAGCGATACCCGGGACCGCGAGGGCGCCAGTCCTCCCGAACCCGCAGGTCCCGCCGAAGGCAAGGCCGCGGCCGATCCGCAAACCACGGCTGGCGCGGCGCATGCGCATGCCGAGGACGGTACGGCATAGGAGCGGCGCGACGAGCGCTCCTTTTCGCTGCAGACGAAAACGCCTTTGACGCCGGAATTGCCAGTCCCCCTGAGGCTATGCCGAGAACAGCAGAGCGAATTCGCCTGTACGGATTCATGACGCCTTCCTGCCGTTCAAAATATTGTACTTTTCCGTCTCTGTTGACGCCAGATTGAACGCCCAAACAGTTTCTAGCCCCGCTCCTTCAAGGCTTTGGCCTGAATTTATTCCCCTTGTTCCGATCCTGAAGTAATACTTCAACTCGTACAAAGTTTTAAAACTTTTCTAGAAAACTTGACCATGGCTTCATGTTAGCTTATAGCTACCCCGCTTGATAGCTCTAGAATTTCGTTGCTGCCGGCCTCCGGCGCTCCATTCTGGGCCTAAGCCTTCTTCTCAACCGCAACCCAAGGAGCATGCAGGGACTTTTCCTTGCTTTCCAGCCGGCCTCTCCGGCAGGGGCCAGCGCCATCTTCTCCAGGGCTTCACCCTCGGCGCCATGCCCCAGCGGTTCATCCGCACCCTGCCCTCCGCAACCCAAAGGATTAACGGTGAACAAGAAATTCCAATTTGCCCTCCTGCTCGTTCTGGCCATTTCCCTCGTGCTGTGCTGCGGCTACACCCATAAGAAGAAACATCACTCCCACCGCAGCCACGAGCTCTACAACTTCCGGAGCACCATCTCTCAGCCCGCCAAATTCGAAGGCCGCGCCACATCCCGCAAGTCCAACGTGGTCGTCGACCGCGCCAAGCACGCCCTCGGCACGCCCTACCGCTTCGGCGGCGAGGCCCCGGGCGGCTTCGACTGCTCCGGCCTGGTCCGCTGGGCCTACAGGGCCGCCGGCGTGAGCCTGCCCCGCACCGCAGCCGAGCAGTCCACCGTCGGCGTGCGCGTCCACGGTGCCGACCAGCTCAAGCCCGGCGACATCCTGACCTTCCGTCGCAGCGGAGGCGGCTACCACTCTGGCATCTACATCGGCGACAACAAATTTATCCATGCACCCCGCACCAACACGCGGGTGCGCGTGGAAAGTTGCGACGGCTACTTCTTCAAGCGCAGCTTCATCGGCGCCCGCCGCGTCATCCAGACCAACGGCGCCGAAGCCTTCGCCGAAGCCGAGGAAGAGCGCAGCATCCGCCGCTCCCCCGGCAGGGTGAGAGTGAGCATGGAACATACCCGCCGCCACCGCCACCACCGCGATGGCCGCGCATTCCCCCGCAGATACCACCGTCTGGTCGACTAGACCTCCCTCAGCACCTCAGAGATAACGCGAGACTTCGCCATAGCCGCCTGCCTGCGCCGCGCTGGCAGGCGGCCGTATTTTTGTCCAGAGCGCAAGCCCCCATGCCTTGGCCAAAGCGCAGCGGTCGCCAGTCCTGCCTGTGAATCCTGCCTCAGCATTCTGTCTGGCCCTTCCGGCAGAGGCGGAGCGCACCCAGGTCCTGCCTTCCTTCGCCGCTTGCATGCAGTCCCGGCTTCAGGAGAGGGCCAGGGAGGCGGCACAGCCAGGCACAGGCCTTGATGCCCATGGTGCCGGCGCAAGGAAGGACGCGCTCCTGCACAACGCTCGCCTCGACGCGCTGTCCGTCCGTTGCAGGCATGGGCATGAACACGAGACTGGCGTCAAGAATGGCCTCGAAGATGGCCTTGCCGATGGCGTCGTCCCAGCCGGGCGCGCGATGCGCCAGCTTGCCGGCGGCGGGCAGGCCTTCTGCGCGGCTTCAGCCTCCCCTCCTGACGGCAAGCGCAGCAACCGCGATTTCTCCGTTGACGGCCGCGTCATCGGCCAGCATGCCCCGAAACAGTTCTGAGAACTGGACTGAAAACTGGGCTGGCCAGAGGCCTCCTGCCTGCTTTACGGAATGTCGAAAACAAAAAAAATGCTTGCATCGGGCCAGAAATGCTGTATGCTTTTTCTTGGATATAAAGAAAATACTCTCTAAGTAAGGAGCTCGACTGCTATGCTGATGGAGATGAAGAATTTCAAGGCTGTAGCTGAAGCAAAACCCCGTCTTATCGGGGAGGGCGTGAAGTTTCAGCGCATTCGTCGCATTACTGGCTATCTCGTCGGAACGCTGGACCGCTTCAACGACGCCAAGCGCTCGGAAGAAAGGGATAGGGTCAAACACATCTAACAAAATTCACGCTTTTTCCACTGGAATACATGGCCGCTCCATGCGAATGGAGTGGCCTTTTCAGTTTATCGCAAACCGGGCTCTCTGGCCACCGGCCAGGCCTGGAGCGCGAAGCTCCGAAGCCTGCGGTCTGCATCTGGGCAGAGCGCATCCCCGACAGCGCACGTCCAGCCGCATGGCGGCAAGGACGCTTCTCAAGGCGCGACAGGCAGGCAACGCGGGCGCTCGCCTGCCCGCTTGCCGCAACCAGCCAGCCTAACGGCAGGGCCGGCCTTGCCGATCCGCTCCCGGCGCGCCCGCACTGGAGCGATGCCATGTTCCCCCCAGGGCCCTCGACGGTACCCCTCGAGATCAGCCTGCCGAACGCCTCTGCCAAAAGCTCTTCCCGAAGGCAGGCCCCAAGGACCTTCCCGAACGCGGCTCCCGAAGCTTCCGAAGGATCTTGCCCAAAGCGCCTGCCGCACGCAGCGCGGGCAAGCTCCACCCCTGAGCACGCTTGAGCACCGCAGAGCGCCCCAGCGTGCTCCCTCTCCTTGCCGTCCCCGCCTGCTGGCCAAGCCTCCCCCCATGTGCCCAAGGCTCCCGCGAGCCGCGCAGACCTCAACGTCCACGGCCAGCGCATCCCGCATCCTTGGCCATGCAGACCACGCAGGCTGCCTGGCAGGAGGCTAGGCAAGGGGTCAAACAGGAGGTCTGGCAGGCGACAAGGCAAGAGGCCTGGCAGGAGACAGGCAGACCGCCGTCCTGCAGGCCCGCGCAGCGCCTGCGCCCTGCCCCCAAAGACAGATCCTCAAAGACAGCTCCCCAAGGACAGTTTAGTTCATTGGGGACAGTGCCCTGGGGACAGCGCTCGCAGGGACAGAGCCCTTGCCCTGGCCGGCAAGCCGCAAGCCAGGGAGCCCGAGCAGGCTTCCTCTCTCAGGATTCCGGTCACGGCCTGTGCGGGCAGCCTGCCAGACTCGGGCGCCCCAGCATGCACCAAGGGCGCTTCGCAAGCTCGCCAGCGCGGGCAGATCCCGCCCGCCAGGCCGCTTGTCAGGCGTGAGGCAAGGAACGAACACAGGATGCCAGACGGCCAGCAAAAACGGCCGGCAGAACGGCCCATCCCGCTCCGCGCAGATCTGCCCGGCCACGGCAGGCCCGACCGGCATACGAGACAAGCTCCTCCTTCGCCACGGTTGCGCCAGGCCTGCGGCACTCCCGGAAGGCAGAAGGCTGCAGGGGGCTGGCTTGTCGAGATTTGGAAAGTGTTCTTAAATTGAACACCCTAGGACAG
>JAEEPQ010000181.1 GCA_016284885.1 Desulfovibrio sp. | reverse complement strand
CCGTCCACTGCGGGAAAGGCCTGCGGAGCCCATGCCGTGAAAAGCATTCTTGTCCTAGTTCTGCTGCTCTGCCTGAACCTCGTCTTCTTCTCCTCCAACTCCATACTCTGCCGGGGCGCCCTGGTCTTCGCCGGCATGCCTCCCCTGTGGTACACCGCCGTGCGCGGCCTCTCGGCGGCCTGCATGCTGGCGCTGCTCTGCCTTGGCGGGATTGTCCGGCCGGCTCCCGGGAGCAGGGCCGGCATCTGGAAGGACGTCTGGCAGTCCAGCTCCTGGAGCGGCGCGCTTTTCCTGCTCGGCTACATGGCGTCCTTTTCCTTTGGCTACGGGGGCGGCTCTGGATGTGGCGGGGGAGAAGGCGGGATGTCCTCGGCAGCCGGCACGCTCATTCTCAACATGTGCGTGCAGGTGGGCATGCTGGGCTGGGGCTTTGCCAAGGGCGTACGGCTGAATCTCGTCCAGACGGCAGGCTTCGTCCTGGCCTCTGCCGGCCTTGCCTACCTCGTTTCGCCAGGCCTTGCGGCGCCTCCGCTCCTGCAGTCGGCCCTGATGGGCCTTGCCGGCTTTTCCTGGGCCGGCTACTGCCTGGCCGGCCGCCATGCCGCCCATCCGGCGCTGGCCGCGACAGGCAGCTTCCTGCGCATGGCTCCCCTGTGCCTTGGCCTCCTCGCAGCAGCCTGGCTGCTCGAAGCAGCCCCCTCACGCAGCGGCCTTGCCTGCGCCCTGCTCGCCGGCGGCGTGTGCTCGAGCCTCGGCTACATCCTCTGGTACTGGATACAGCCGCGCTGCTCGCTGGTGGTCTCCGCCGTCGTCCAGCTGGCCATCCCGCCGGTCACGGCCTGCATGGGCGTGCTCTTTTTGGCTGAGGACGTCACCCTGCGCTTAGTCGTCGCCTCGGTGCTGATCTTGGGGGGCATCTGTCTTGCCGTGTGGCCTGCGCCAGCCAGGAAGAACTGAACAAGGCGCTGCCTGCTTCCGTGGGTGGCGCCCCCGCCGGCAAGGCATGCGAGGGTTCCGGTCTCTGGGGCAAGTGCGGCGCAGGTCAGGACGGGCCCTCGGCTGGCCTGGCCAAATCTGCCCGAACATGTCTGGACAGGTCGTGGGATGCCAGTCTGGCTGGTCGTGTCGCCGTCGCCTACGGCCTGTCGTCCATGCTTCTGTCGTCCTTGGCCCTGTCTTCCTTTCCTTCAGGCTCAGGCTTCTCCGGACGGCCCAGCCTATTGGGGCGTGCCTGGTGCCAGCGCCAGGGCAGGAGGTCTGCCAGGTACACCGGCCGGAAGACCGAGACAAGGCACATGGTCAGGATGATGGCCAGCTGCAGAGCGCCCTGCCACATGTCCTCGGGCAGGATGAAGGCCTTGATGAAGCGCACGGGCGCGTCCAGTCCCCAGGGCTCGAGCTTGGCTATGAGGATGTTGCCCCAGGGCCCCCAGAAGAGGGTGCCCCAGAAGCCGGCGCCCATGACGACAAGCCACTTGAAGCCTATCCAGGCATTGCGGAAGAAGCCTATGGCCGTGAAGATGGAGTAGAAGAGGCCCGTGGCGATGCAGCCGAGCAGGCCCGGGATCACCACGTAGGTGTCCACGAAGTGGAGGCACCACACGGCATGGGCCTGCTCCACGGGGTCGGCGGTGGAGAGCTTGAGGAAGTTGAGGGCCTGCATGGAGAGCGCTCCGCCGGCCCAGGCCGTGGCAAAGAGCATGTGCACGGCCTTGAAGGTCTTGACCCAGGTGGTGTCCTGAAAGCTCTGGCCCTTGCCGCGCAGGCCGAAGTTGCGGACGTTGTCCGGCAGCGCGAAGGGGTTTTCCGAGAGCAGGAGGCCTGTGAGCGTGAGGATCATGCCGATGGCCGCCAGCAGAGTGATGCGCTCGTCGAGGACGAGGGCCGCCGCCAGCACCGTGAAGACCGGCGAGAGGTAGATGTAGGCCGTGGTCTTGACGGCGCCGATGGTGCGCAGGGCGTGGTTCCAGGTCGAGTAGCACACGCCAGAGGCCAGCAGGCCTAAGAAAAGGATGTGGCCCACGGTGGCCGGATCCATGAGGTCCGGCATCTGGAAGGGCTTTGCTTGAAAGGGCAGGAAGAGGACGAAGGAGGCCAGGCCCCAGAGCAGGATGCGCCGTGTCGCTTCGAGCATGGGGTAGCCCCGGTCGAAGATGAGGCGCGTGAGCAGGGAGTAGATGGCCCAGGAAAGGGCCGCCAGCATGGCGAGGAAGTCGCCGAGCGGGTTCAGGCCAAGGGTGCTCGCTCCGTTGAAGGAGATGAGGGCAATGCCGGCAATGGCGATGACGAAGCCCAGGAAGAAGGTGTGCCCCATGCGTTCCTTGAGAAAGGCAGAGCAGACCAGTCCTGTGAAGAAGGGCGCCGTGCAGAGGATGACGCTCGTGTTGGAGGCGTAGGTGTAGAGGAGGGCCGTGTTCTCGAGCAGAAAGTAGACAGAGACGCCGAAGAGCCCGGCGCCGGCAAAGAGGAGTTCCGTCCGCCAGCCTCCGCCATGCCGGAAGAGGCGGGGCCGCAGGCAGAAGAGGAAGGCCGTCGCCGCCGTGAAGCGGAAGACGATGATTTCGAGCGGGGTGTGGGTCTCGAGCAGGATCTTCGAGGAAATGAAGGTCAGGCCCCAGACAGCCGAGGTGCCAAGGGCGAAGAGGTGGGCGAGGAGCGCCTGGCCGCGGGGGAGGAGCATGGGCGCCTGCCTTCCCGCTACTTGGGCATGGGCTTGCCGGCGCGCTTGAAGCCGAGCTCCATGAGCCGGGTCAGCAGGGCCGGGAAGTCGAGGCCTATGGCCTTGGCCTCCTTGGGCACCAGGGAGGCCGGGGTCATGCCGGGCAGGGTGTTCACCTCGAGCAGGGTGAGCCCGCCGTCCTCGCCGAGGATGAAGTCGCAGCGCCCGTAGCCCTCGAGGCCGAGGGCATTGCAGGCCTTGAGGGTGAGCTCCTGAATGCGCGCTATGGTGTCGGCCGGCAGGGGCGCAGGACAGATCTCGCGGGCGCCGTTCTCCCGGTACTTGCTCTCGTAGTCGAAGAAGTCGCCTGCCACGGGTTCGATGAGAATGGGCGGAAGCGCCTCGTCGCCGAGCTGGGCGCAGGTCACCTCCCGGCCCTTGAGCTCGGGCTCGATGATGACCGTGTCGTGGTGGTCGAAGATGTCGCTGACTATGGCATCCAGCTCGGCCTTGTTCCGCGCGCGGCCCATGTGCAGGGAGGAGCCGCCGAGGTTGGCCTTCGCGAAGACGGGGTAGGGGAGCTTGGGCTGCCAGTCGGAGCCAGGCCTGACCGGCAGGTACTCCCAGTCGGCCGTGGGCAGGCCCCTATGCCGAAAAATCTGCTTGGAGACGGCCTTGTTGAGGCCGAGGAAGGAGGCCGCGGGACCGGCGCCGAGGTAGGGGCAGCCGGCGCTCTCGAGCATGGCCTGGACGAGGCCGTCTTCGCCTGGGGTGCCGTGGAGGTTGAGCATGGCGAAGTCGTGCCGCTCCGCCAGCGCAATCAGGTTGTCGAAGTCGGTCAGCAGGTCGCAGAAGCGGACCTCGTGGCCGAGATTTTTCAGGGCGCTTTCCATCCCCTTGGCGCCAGTGAGGGAAACCTCGCGCTCACTGGACCATCCGCCAGCAATCAGAAGAATCTTCATGAAGTGGTGTCTCCAATAGCTTTGACAGCGCCGTTTCCACGGCTTTTCCCTGCCAGTAGGACTGCCTGATGCCCCGCCTGTGCCGCTCCGTGTCGCCGTAGCGCACGAGCAGGTCCTGGAAGCGCTCTTCCAGGGTGACGAACTCGTCGTGCCTGGCGCGCTTGTCCGCGTAGAGGACAAAGAAGGGCAGGGCCAGAAGGGTCTTGTCCCCGGGAATCTTCCAGGGCCAGTAGACGTGGTGGAACACGCCCTGGGCGATGGCGTAGTTGCCGGTTTCCTGCACCACCCAGCTCGCGCCCAGCTGCGCATGGCCTCCGCCGTGCAGGACGCAGTAGGTCTTGGCGATGTCGTGCAGAAGCCCCGAGGCGTGCACCTCGGGCACGTTGACGTCGTGCCCCATGCTGAAGGCCCGCACCGCCAGCGCCGTCGCCACGCGGGCCACGAGCAGGCTGTGGGCGCGGATGTTGTCGAGCATGCCGTACTTGTCCCACAGGGCCCGGCAGGCCTCGTCGTCGGGCACGTAGGCGGAGCGTCCGGGAAAGCTCAAGGCCGGCATGCCGGAGAGCGGATAGGCCGGCTTGGCGTCCTCGGGACAGGGCCCCAGAGAAAGAGAGGTGTCGTTTGGCATTGGCTAGAAATGCCGCTTTCACAAGGCCTTGGCAAGGAGCGCCGCAAAGCTTCGCGGCTTCTTTCGCGGCTTTCGGCGTGGGCAGAAGGCCTGTCCGCAGGCCGGTGCTGCAGGTGGCCTTGGCTGCGCCCGTGTGCGCTGCCTCCTCTGGCAGGCGAGCGTTTCCCAGCTGCCTTTCCTCGGACGCCTTTTCCCAGATTCCCTGGGTGCGCTGGGTGCGCTTGGCAGGCATCGGGGGGACAGGCGCAGGCCGCGAGCTTGCGCCGTTGGGCGGGGCAAAAGACTCAAGCAGGATCGCTTCCGGCTGCCGGAACTCTCCCCGCATGAGGCCGGCGTCTCAGGATGGACGGCCGTGCTGGCAGATGCCTTGGGAGCATGCCCCCTGAGCCATGCGCAGAGCCAGCCGTGACAGGCCCTGCGGCCGGATGCGCTACTGGAGCATTTCCAGCAGGTCGCCCCGGCGGAAGGTCGCAGAGAGCTGCTGCAGGGAGACGGTGCGCTCGCCGTAGCAGTGGACAAGCGCTTGCTTGATTTGTTCTACAGCAGTGGCGATATAGCGTTCCTTATCCTGCTCAAAAGAAGCGAGCAGAGTCTGAAAGTTTTTATGCGTAATCTCATCACAAGAGAGACTGTTGTTTTTCAGTAATTCTCTACCACATAGC
>JAEEPQ010000180.1 GCA_016284885.1 Desulfovibrio sp. | reverse complement strand
AGCCCGGGCGCCCCTCCCTGCTGTCCGGCATGGAAATGCGCGCCGTCCGCAGGGCTGGCGCCGGGGCGCCCAGGTTCTGCGAATGGTTCGCCAAAAGGTATAAGCCTTTTGGAGGAAAAGGGAAGTCGCAGCACGCTGGCCGCGGTCGGGCTTGTGAAAAGCAGCACAAGAAGCCGGCAAGAAGCGCGATGCCCTGCCAGCGGCGAGGGAGGCAAGGGCTTTGCGTCCTGCCCCCCGCACTGAGCAAGGGAAGAGGTGGCGGCTAGCGGAGCGCTCGACTTGCCGAGGAAAAGCTTTTAGCATTGCGGCGCAATTTCAACGGGATGAAACGGCTCTTTGGCCCCGTGGCCGCCTCTTCGGGCGGCTGCCGGCGGGAGGAAGCCGACCTGTCACAGACTGGCCCCTCACAAGCTGGCCCCTCACCATCCTTGCTGCAGCCGCTGGACTGCATCGCCGCGAGGTTCGTATGCGAAGCATCACATGCACTGTTCTGATTGCCCTGGCTCTCTTGCTTGCCCACGTTCAGGAAGGCCGCGCGGACGACAGCGTCCTCGTCTACAGGGCAGGCGACGTCACGGTCATGCGTCTGGCGGACAAGCAGGGCGGGGTTCCGCCCCAGGTCTTCGCCGGCGCAGACAAGGCCCTGCTGGAGAAGGAGCTGCACGGCCAGATCTGTCCGGCCATGTTCCTGACCTTTCTCGTCAAGACGCCGGACGACATGGTCCTCGTGGACAGCGGCAACGGCGAGGAGCGCCAGGGAAGAACCCATGCCCTGCTCAGGCAGCTTGGCGTGCCGGCCGACGCCGTCACCAAGATCCTGCTGACCCACATGCACGGCGACCATGTGCTGGGGCTCTTCTCGGGAAAGCAGGCGGCCTTCCCCAGCGCCGAGATCTACGTGGAGGCCTCCGAATTCCGCTTCTGGACGGACAGAAAGAACATGTCCAGGGCGCCGTCCGGCATGGGGGCCAACTTTGACAATGCCGAACGCCTTGCCCAGATCTACAAGGGCCGCATCCGCCTCTTCACGGCCGGCGACAAGCTCTTTCCCTGGCTTGCCTCGGTCGCCCTGCCAGGCCACACCGAAGGACACACGGGCTTTCTCGTCGAGCGCGCAGGCAGGCGACTGCTCCTTGCCGGCGACTTTCTGCACTGCCTTGCCGTCCAGGCGGCCCATCCCGAGGTGGCCGTGATCTGGGACTCCGATCAGGAGCTGGCCAAGCGCACGCGCCTGCAGACCCTCAGGCAGGCAGCCGGCGACGGCACCGTCGTCCTGGGCGGCCACTTCGCCAATCCGGGGGCCGTGCGCTTCACGGAACGCGGCGCAGGCTTTGCCTACGAATTCGTCCAGCCCGACGCACGCTGACGCTTTCCTCCCTTTCCGGCAGGGTCAGACCACGCCTGGCCCTGCCATATCCAGCCTGGCCCTGCCAGAGGCGGCAGCGCCTCGTTGGCAAGCCATTTTGGCAATCCAGTTCGGCATGCCGCTTCCCAGCGGAGCAATGCTTAAGGATACGCTGATTTATCCTGCGTCGGCTCAGCCACCCTGCGGCAATTCAGCTGGTTAGCTGAGCCGCGCTGTTAGAAAGGCCCCTTTATCTGCGCTTCCTTAAAGCCTGCTTTGCCGCTGCAGAAGGCAGGCCGCTGCGCACAGGAGAGCTGGCAGGGCCAAGTTCGCCAAGATCGCCACGGGCGCGGCTGCCAGAGTCCTGCCTGCCGAAGCCCAAGCCCGCAGGCTGCGCGCCTAGGCCTCCCAGTCCGGAATCTGGTCAAAGCGGGCCTTGCCGGGATAGGCGCCAGCCCTGGCCAGCAGGGCGCGGGACGCGCCGTAGCAGAGGTCGAGGGGCCGCGAGCCGTCCTTGGCCTCGGCATTGGGATCGGCGCCTGCCTCAAGCAGGGCCTGCACGCAGGCGGCCTGGAGGCAGAGGGCTGCCTCGTGCAGGGGCGTGAAGCCAGCCTGGTCCCTGGCATGCACGTCGGCGCCGGCCTTGACGAGCAGCCGCACGATCTCGGCAGAGCCGCCTGCTGCCTGGAAAAGGGGGCCGCGCCCCCTGTCGTCCCTGGCCAAGGGGTCGGCACCGGCCTTCAGCAGCGCTTCAGCGCAGGCCGCGCGTCCCTTGCCGCAGGCCACGTGCAGGGCCGTCGCGCCCTCGGCATCGCGGGCCGAGGCATCGGCGCCGCGCTCAAGGAGCCGGGCCACGAGCCCGGCCTCGCCCTGGAAGCTTGCGGCATGCAGGGGCGAGGTGCCGTCGGCAAGAGG
Source organism: Desulfovibrio sp. (assembly GCA_016284885.1). Taxonomy (GTDB): domain Bacteria; phylum Desulfobacterota; class Desulfovibrionia; order Desulfovibrionales; family Desulfovibrionaceae; genus Desulfovibrio. The sequence continues at coordinate 2,658 of JAEEPQ010000180.1, read as the reverse complement.
CGCCCTGGGATCGGCCCCCTGGTCCAGCAGCCGGCACGCCTCGTCCAGACGCCCTTCCATAAGGGTTCTGGCAAGGGCAGACGAGCCGTCCTGTCCCTGCGCCGCATCCTTGCGTCCTGCACCTTTCGCATCGTCTCTGGCCATAGCCATCCTCCTTGCCTGCTTCCTTGCCCTAGCGCCGTGCCATGCCGCCTCGCGTGGACGGCATGCTCCAGGCAAAGCATGCCGCCGGCAGGGCTGTCCGGCAAGAGGGAGGGCACGAGCGGACACGCAAGACAAGTGCGGAATGGGAGGCAAGCACGGAGAAGGAAGCCTGCTTGCGGGGGGCCCGCTTTCCCTGTAGAACCCCTCATGTTCCGGCACCCGACCCGGGCGTATGGCGCAGGAGATCGCCTGCCTCTGCCGCTTCCTGCCCCCCTGCCAGCGCCACGCCCTCCCTTCCCGATCGGCTTCCAGATCTGCCCGGCAGATCGGCCGCCAGATCGGCAACCCTTCTGCCACCGCAGCCACGGACTTCCCCATGCGCATGCTGCACACCTCGGACTGGCATCTCGGCCAGCTTCTCTGCGACCACTCCCGCGACGACGAGCACAAGGCCTTTCTGGACTGGCTGGCGGCCTTCGCCGGCAAGGTGCAGGCAGACGCCCTGCTGCTGGCTGGCGACGTCTTCGACAGCATGGCCCCCTCGTCGCTGGCCAGGCGCCGCTTCTTCGAATTTCTGGCAGCCCTTGAGCGCACGGGCTGCCGCCAGGCCGTGATCATCGGCGGCAACCACGACTCGCCCTCGGTGCTCAACGCGCCGGCCGAGTACGAGCGCGCCCACGGGGTCTGGGTTGCCGGCGAGAAGCCGGCAGCCCTCGACGAGGAGCTGGTGTGGCTGAACAACCGGGAAGGCGAGCCCTGCGCCCTGCTCTGCGCCGTGCCCTACCTGCGCGACGCGGACGTGCGCGTGCAGGGCCTGGCCGACGACCCGCGCAAGCGCGAGGACGAGCTGCGCCAGGGCGTGGCCGCCCACTATCTCCAGCTTGCCCAGCTTGCGCAGGCTCGACTCCAGGAAGCCGGCCTGGACCTTCCCGTCCTTGCCATGGGCCACTTCTACGCCATGGACGCCAAGCGCTTCTCGAGCGAGACCAGGCTCGACCGGGGCACCCTCGGCGCCGTTCCCGTGGACAGGCTGGCCGAGGCCTTCGACTACGCCGCCCTCGGACACCTGCACTCCGCGCAGAGCGTGGGATGCTTCAAGCACGTGCGCTATCCGGGCTCGCCCCTGCCCATGAGCTTCGACGAGCAGCGCCCCAAGGAGATCGTCGTTCTCGACGCTGCCGAAGGCGGCGCCCGCTTCGGCGAAGCGGATCTCAAGGATTTCAGCTTTGCGCACGAAGGCTGCCGCCTCCTGGCAGAGGGGCGGCTGCGCATGGCGCGCGTGCGCATACCCTGCTTTCGGCCCGTCGTCGAGGCGGCCGGCACGGCGGCCGAGGCCGTGGCCAAGGTGGAGGAGATTTTCCGGACCCTGCCCCGCGCCCTCGTCAAGGTCTCGGTGCAAGGCGGCGCAGCGGACGCCTACGCCCGGATCCAGGCCCTGGCCGAAGCCCATGCCGGCGACCCCGAGCGCCCCATTGTCCTGCAGTTCGTGGACGAGGCAAAACGCGAGCGCTTTCTTGCCAGGGAAGAGGAGCCCTGCCCCGATCTGGCAAGCCTTGCCCCGCGCGACGTCTTCCGCATGCGCATGGCGGACGAGGGTCTGGAAGAGGCCCTGCAGGCCCGCCTGCTCGCGCGCTTCGACGAGGCCTGTGAAGCGCTCAGGCTGGACGGCGGCCTGGAAGCCGATGCCGGGGCAGATGGCCAGACGGCGGCACGCACAGCAGCACGGGCAGACGCAGGAGGCGGCCAGTGAAGATAGAGTACCTGCACTTCGAGAACCTGGCGAGCTTTGCCGGGGAGTGGAGCATCGACTTCACGGATCCGGAGCTGGCCCGCACGGGCGTCTTTCTGGTCACGGGCGACACGGGCGCCGGCAAGACCACCCTCTTCGACGCCATCTGCCTGGCCCTCTTCGGCGAGACGCCGCGCCTGGGAGACATCAAGGGCACGGACAACGAGCTCATGAGCAAGGGCCAGGGGTCCTGCCTGGCCGAGGTGATCTTCTCGGCCGACGGCGGCCGGCGCTGGAAGGCCTCCTGGATGCAGCGCCGGGCGCGGGGCAAGGCCGAGGGCAAGCTCCAGCCCTTCGTGCACCAGTATACGGACGTCACCGCCGGCGAAGGCCAGCCCCAGCCCATCCCCAAGAACAGCCAGGCCCGCGACGCGAAGCTCAAAGAAATCACCGGCATGACCTTTGCCCAGTTCTCGCGCTCGGTCCTGCTGGCCCAGGGGGAGTTCGCGGCCTTCCTCAAGGCCTCGGCCGCGCAGCGCGCCCCCGTGCTCGAGCAGCTCACGGGAACCGGCATCTACCGGGCCATCTCCTCCAAGATCTACCAGCTCTGGAGCAGGCTGCAGGCAAAGAAGGACGAGCTGCAGGCCAAGATGGACAGCATTCCGGTGCTTGCGCCCGAAGCGCGCGAAGGCCGGGAAGCGGAGCTCAAGGCCTGCGCGGAGGAGGCTCAGGCCCTCGACCTCGAGGCTGCCCGGGCCGCCGGGGAGCTGGGGCTCCTGCGCCAG
>JAEEPQ010000179.1 GCA_016284885.1 Desulfovibrio sp. | reverse complement strand
GCATGTGCGAGAAGGCATGCCCCAACGGCGCCATCCGTCCGGTGCGCAATCCCGACGCCAAAACGGCCCTGCTCGGCCGCCTGGCCGGCCCTGCCAAGCGCGGCGGCCGCACCAGCCTCAACGCCCAGCGCAGCCTCGACGCCATCATCGTCGGCCGCATCTCCCAGATGACCGACCCCGCCCTCGACTCCGAGCGCCACACCTTCGACCTGCGCGCGCCGCTCGGCCGCGTGCTCAAGGCGGACAGGCTGCCCCTGAAGGTGGAGGGCGACAACCTCATCCTCGACGGCGCGACCCCGCCGGTGCGCTGGATCTATCCCCTCCTCTTCTCCGACATGTCCATCGGCGCCCTCTCCCCCCGGGCCTGGGAGGCGGTGGTGCTGGCGGTCTCCTACCTCAACGAGCAGTGCCGCCTTCCCGTGCGCATGAGCTCCGGCGAGGGCGGCATGCCCCAGCGCCTGCTCGAGAGCGAAAAGCTCAAGTACATGATACTCCAGATCGCCTCCGGCCACTTCGGCTGGAACCGCATCCTCAGGGCCATGCCCCGCATGAAGGCCGACCCCTGCGCCGTGCTCATCAAGATAGGCCAGGGCGCCAAGCCGGGCGACGGCGGCCTGCTGCCGGCGGCCAAGGTAGGCCCCCACATCCAGGCCATACGCGGCGTGCCCAAGGCCACCCTGCACTCGCCGGCCAACCACCAGGGCCTCTACTCCATCGAGGAGAGCGTCCAGAAGATGCACCTCTCCCTCAACGCGGCCTTCGGCTTCCGCGTGCCCGTGGCCATCAAGTGCGCGGCCTCGGCCACGTCGGTGGCGGTCTACAACAACCTCCTGCGCGACCCCTACCACATCTGCGGCGGCTTCTTTCTGGACGGCATCCAGGGCGGCACGGGCGCGGCCAACGAGGTCTCCCTGGACCACACGGGCCATCCCATCGTCTCCAAGCTGCGCGACTGCTACCAGGCTGCCGTGCGCCAGGGCGCCCAGGGCCAGATTCCCCTGTGGTGCGGCGGCGGCATAGGCATGACCGGCACGGCGGCCCCCGACGCCTTCAAGCTCGTCTGCCTCGGCGCCAACGGCGTCTTCGTCGGCAAGATGCTCCTCCAGCTGCTCGGCTGCGTGGGCAACGAGCGCGGGCGCTGCAACCGCTGCAGCACGGGCCTGTGCCCCACCGGCATCTGCACCCAGGACCCGCGCCTCGTCAAGCGCCTCGACGTGGACAGGGGGGCCCAGAGCATCGTGGACTACGTGCTTTCCTTCGACAGCGAGATGCGCAAGCTCATGGCGCCGGTGGGCAACAGCTCCCTGCCCGTCGGCCGCTCCGACGCCCTCGTCGCCACCGACAAGGCCGTCGCGGACAAGCTCGGCATCCAGTACGCCTGCTAGAGGAGGACCAGCATGCTGACCATACATACCCTTCGCGGCCATGTCCGCATGTCCACCCAGGACCTCCTGCTCGCCATAGAGCAGGCCGTAGGCAAGGGCGAGACCGACTTCTTCATCGACGCATCGGGCCAGCACGACATCGGCGGCCCTCTCTGGAACGGCCAGGGCGCCAGGCTCACCTTCACCGTCGCCAATCCCGGCCAGCGCGTGGGCGGCATGTGCCTGCCGGGCACCGAGGTCGTCGTCAACGGCCCGGCGCCGGCCGACGTGGGCTGGCTCAATGCCGGCGGCCAGGTCACGGTGCGCGGCGACGCCGGCGACACGGCAGGCCACTGCGCGGCCTCAGGCCGCATCTACATCGGCGGCCGCGCCGGCACCCGCTCCGGCTCCCTCATGAAGAAGGACCCCCTCTACGAGGCGCCCGAGCTCTGGATACTCAAGAACACGGGCTCCTTCTCCTTCGAGTTCATGGGCGGCGGCACCGCCGTGGTCTGCGGCTGCGACAGCCAGACCCTGCCCTCGGTGCTCGGCGAGCGGCCCTGCGTCGGCATGGTGGGCGGCGTCGTCTACTTCCGCGGCCCCGTGGCGGAGCTGCCGGACGAGGTGCGCGTGGAAGCCCTCGACGAGGCCGACATCGCCTTCCTCGACCGCGGCCTTGACGGCTTCCTCGAGGCGGTCCAGCGCCCCCGCCGGCGGGCCGAGCTCTCGGTGTGGAAGCAGTGGCGCAAGATCGTCCCCGTGCCCTTCGGCGAGCGCCATGGCGCCGAGCGCCCCAGCCTTGCCCAGTGGCGGCGGGAAAACTGGCTTGCCGGCGGCATCTTCGCCGACGTCTTCCCGGACAGCGGCGAGCACATCGGCCTCGTCAACCGCGGGGTCTACCGCCTGCGCGTGCCCGAGTGGCGCAGCCACGCCTTCGAGGCCCCCTGCGAGCACGCCTGCCCTGCCGGCGTGCCCACCCAGCTGCGCCACCAGCTGCTGCGGGCTGGCCAGGAGGCCGAAGCCCTCAGGCGCGTGCTCGACTGGACGCCCTTCCCGGGATCCGTCTGCGGCACGGTCTGCCCCAATCCCTGCATGCAGGCCTGCACCCGCCAGAACCTCGACTACCCTGTCCAGATAGGCGCCCTCGGCCTCGAGTCCCAGGACGCCAAGGCGCCGAAGCCCAGGCACAAGAGCGGCAGGAAGGTTGCCGTCATCGGCGGCGGCCCTGCCGGCCTTGCCTGCGCCTGGCGGCTTGCCCGAAAGGGCCACGAGGTCGAGATCTTCGAGGCAGGCCCTGCCATGGGCGGCAAGATGGAGCAGGCCATCCCCCGGGAACGCCTGCCCGAAAAGCTGCTCCAGAAGGAGATAGCCCGCATTGGCGACATGGGCGTGGCCTTCCACGTCAACTGCGCCGTCGACAAGGCGAAGTTCGCCGAGATCCGCGGCGCCCACGACGCCGTTGTCGTGGCCACGGGCGGCCACGTCGGGCGCATCTTCAACTGGCCGGGCCGCGAGCGCTGCCGGGCCGGCATCGACTTCATGAAGGCCGTCAACCGCGGGCTCAAGCCCAAGGTGGCGGAGAACGTGGTCGTCATCGGCGCCGGCAACGCCGGCATGGACGCAGCCGCCGGCGCCTACAGGATGGGCGCCAGGAAGGTCACCTGCATCGACGTGCAGAAGCCGGCCGCCTTCGAGCACGAGATGGCGCGCATCCGCGCGCTCGGCGGCGAGATAGTCTGGCCCTGCGCGACCAGGGAGATCACCGCAGAGGGCGTGATCTGCGAGGACGGCCGCTTCTTCCCCGCAGGCGACGTCATCGTCGCCGTGGGCGAAACGCCGGATCTCTCCTTCCTGCCCGAAGGCGCGCCCATGTTCCGCGCCTGGCTCGCCCCGGGCGCAGGCCAGCAGATACTCGAGGGCGTCTTTGCCGCCGGCGACTGCATCAAGCCAGGCCTCATCGCCTCGGCCATAGGTTCCGGCAACCGGGCGGCCGACGCCTGCGACGCCTGGCTGAAGGGCCAGCCCTATGTCCCCGAGGAGGGCTGCGCCGTTGCCCAGGACCGCCTCCACGTCCAGTGGTTTGCCAAGTTCCGCAAGGACGATCTGCCCAAGCCCAAGGACGACCATGTCCGCTGCATCAGCTGCGGCAGCTGCCGGGACTGCGGCACCTGCCTCGAATGCTGCCCCGAAGGCGCCATCTCCCGCAAGGCGCTTCCCGGCGGGGGCTTCGAGTACGTCTCAGACCCCGAACGCTGCATAGGCTGCGGCATGTGCCAGGGCGTCTGCCCCTGCGGGGTGTGGACCATGCGGCCCAACGACCCCCTGGCCCAGTAGGACGCGGGCCAGTAGGACGCGGGAAGGAAGCGCAGGGAGCCGGGCGGCAAGAGGCCTCCTCCCAGTACATCGCTTCCACGGCATCACCTCCTAGATGCGCTGCATCGCTTGCGCGCGGAAGGCTCACGTCTTCCGCGCGCTTTTTGCGTCTTCGGGTGCGGATTTCCCCGGACGGGACGCCGCGCAGGCGATCACGCTGGCCGGCCCCGGCTTTGGGGGACAGGTCATGGAGAGACGGTGCGTCGCGTTTATCGTGACAAGCAACGTCCCTTTTGCCATACTTTTGGAACCTTGACGAAGGGGGGACAGGAAGCTGGGCAGCTTCGTGCATGTGGCCAGACGGGGCGTCGCGGCAGGCGAAGGCTCTGGCTGGCTCCGCCGCGTTGGCAAACGTCAGGCGTCGTGCTTTCCGACTGCGTCCACCCAAAATCATGTCAAGAGCATGAGAGGAGGTTTCTTCCATGAAAGCCCTTTCCACCATACTGACTGGCGCCGGCCTGGCGCTGGCCGCCTGCGGTCCCTGCCTTGCCGGCGAAGAGGAGCTGGCCCCCGGCTACAATGCCTGCATGGAGAAGGCCTACGGGAACGACGTCGAAACGCGCGAATGCATGCGCAAGGCCCACGCCTACTGGGACCGCAAGCTCAACGAGAACTACAGGGCCGCCAAGGAATCCTGCTCCTCGAAGGCCTGCGCCAAGAAGCTGCTCGAGGCTGAGCGCGCCTGGCTCAAGTGGCGCGACCTCATGGCCGAGCTGCTCTATGAAAGCCACGGCGGCGGCAGCATGTACATCGCCAGGAGCATATACTTCGAAGCCGAGGCCACGAAGCTGCAGGCCCAGAAGCTTGCCCGCCTGACAGGTGAAGAATAGCGGCCGGGCGGCAGCGGGCGCGAAGTCTTGACCAGGCTGCTGGCAGATTTCCGGCGCGGGAGACCCCGTCCGGAGTCGTGTGGCGCCTTGCCTTCAATTCCTTTCCAGCGCAGTTGTACAATGTCTGGATCGTCTCAGCTACTCTCTGCACGGCGAGGTTTTACTACTATGGATTTCGGAGAAAAACCCCTGCCAGAAAAGCATGACTTTGAACGATTCTCAAATCGTCTTCACGTTATTAAGCATTATATCGAATTAGTTTTTGAAAAAATAACTGGAAAATCAAAAAAAGACGAGTACGATGCTACGTTTCTCGATTTCTTGTTGCAGTTTGCTCTAGGTAAATAAAGG
>JAEEPQ010000178.1 GCA_016284885.1 Desulfovibrio sp. | reverse complement strand
AGCAGACATCGTTCCAGGCCATGCGCGGACGCCAGCAGGACATCGCCGACATCCTCCTGACCGACCCCTGCGTCAAGAGCGTCTCCTTCTTCGTCGGCGTCGACGGGCAGAATCCCTCTGTTGCCACGTCGAGGCTCAATATCGCCCTGACGGATCTGGAGGAGCGCTCTGAACGGGCGCCCGCCATTGCGGCGCGGCTCATGGATCTCGCGCGGGAGCGCCTGCCCGGCATTGAGCTCTACCTCAATCCCGTGCAGGACCTCACCATCGAGGACAGGACCTCGCGCACCATGTACCAGGTTGCCGTCGAGGCCGTCACCCGCGACGAGCTCGGCGTCTGGGAGGAAAAGCTCAAGCGCGCCATGGAGGCCAAGCCCCAGGTGGACCGGGTCGCCAGCGACCTCATGCCCGAAGGCACCATGCTCTACGTCAACGTCAACCGGGATCAGGCAAGCCGGCTCGGCGTGACCATGCAGGACATCGACAACGCGCTCTACAACGCCCTCGGCCAGCGCCTCATCTCCACCATCTTCACCCAGACGAACCAGTACAAGGTCGTGCTGGAGACGGCGCCGCAGTTCAGGCGCGGCCCCGTGGACATCGAGGCCGTCTACGTGCCGACCTCCTCCGGCACGCCCGTGCCCGTCACGGCCGTCGCCAGCATCGAGGAGCGTCCCGTGCAGCTCGGCATCGCCAGGCAGAGCCAGTTCCCCGTGGCGACCATCTCCTTCAACGTGGCCGACGGCTGGCATCTGGGCGACGCCGTCGAGGCCGTGCAGGAAGCCATAGCCGAAATCAAGGCGCCCGACTCCGTGCGCATTGTCTTCCAGGGCGCAACGCAGGCCTTCCTGGGCTCCGCCAGCAACGAGCTCTGGCTCATTCTGGCAGCCATCGTCACCGTCTACATCGTGCTCGGCGTGCTCTATGAAAGCTACGTGCACCCGGTGACCATTCTCTCCACCCTTCCCTCGGCCGGCATAGGCGCCCTGCTCGCCCTCATGCTCTTCGACATGGAGCTCGGCGTCGTCGGCATCATCGGCATGATCCTGCTCATCGGCATCGTCAAGAAAAACGCCATCATGATGGTCGACTTCGCCCTCGAGGCCGAGCACAAGGAGGGCAAGGACACGCTGGCCGCCATCCACGAGGCCTGTCTCCTGCGCCTGCGCCCCATCCTCATGACTACCATGTGCGCCCTCCTGAGCGCCCTGCCCCTGATGCTGAGCACGGGCATGGGCGCGGAGCTGAGGCACCCGCTCGGCGTCACCATGGTGGGCGGGCTCATCTTCAGCCAGGTCCTCACCCTCTTCACGACGCCCGTCATCTACATCTGGTTTGACCAGTTCGCCAGCAAGCCCGCCCCGTCGCGACTCGCCAAGGCGCAGAGCAAGGCCCAGGCCGGCCAGGCCAGCGGAGATCTCCGGTGAGCGCGCTCGGTGCATGGTGGCGCAGGCTCTGCCAGGCCTTCTTTGCGCCTGAGCCCAAGCCGGCTCCGCAGGCCGTCCCCGACGACGAGGACGACGGCGTCGAAACGCTCGGCCGGCCCAAGCGCTTCGGTCCCGAGGTGCTTCCCGTCAACCTCTCCTCGGTCTTCATCCGCCGCCCTGTGGCAACGACCCTGCTCACCATCGCCCTGGCCCTTGCCGGCGCCGTCTCCTTCCGACTGCTGCCGGTGGCGCCCCTGCCAGAGATGGACTTTCCCGTGGTCTTCGTCATGGCGAGGCTTCCCGGCGCAGGCCCGGAAACCATGGCCACCACGGTGGCAACGCCTCTGGAGCGCGCCCTCGGCCGCATCGACGGCGTCAACGAGATGACCTCGTCGAGCTCGCTTGGCACAGCCCGCGTCATCCTCCAGTTCGAGACCAGCAAGGACATCAACGAGGCGGCCCGAGACGTGCACTCGGCCATCAACGCGGCCCGCTCGACCCTGCCGACCATGCCGTCCAACCCCACGTACCGCAAGGTGAACCCCTCGGGCGCGCCCATCCTCATCCTGCGCCTCACCTCGGACACGGTGCCGAACTACGCCATGTACGACGCGGCCCAGACCGTGCTCTCCCAGAAGATTTCCCAGATCCCCGGCGTCGGCGAAGTCAGCATGGGCGGCGGCGCCATGCCTGGCGTGCGCATCGACGTCAATCCCGAAGCGCTCTACCGCGCTGGGCTTTCCATGGCAGACGTCGCCTCGACGCTCCGGCGCGCCAACGTCTTCATGCCGCGCGGCATGCTCTCGAACCGGGACCACTACTGGCTTGTCGGCATCAACGACCAGATCTCCACGCCCGAAGAGTACGGCGCGCTAATCTTGACCTGGAAAAACGGCGCACCCGTACGGCTGCGCGACGTTGCCAAGATCGGCCAAGGCCCCCAGGACGTTCGCTCCCTGGCCCTTGCCGACGGCAAGCCCGCCATCCTGCTCATGGTCTTCAAGTCGCCGGGCGCCAACGTCATCGAGACGGTGGACAGCATCAAGGAAATGATCCCCAGCATGCGCAAGTGGCTCCCCGAAGGGGTGACCCTCGACATCGGCATGGACAAGTCCATCACGATCCGCGCCTCGCTGAGGGAGGTGGAGGCCAGCCTCCTCCTTTCCATGGCCCTCGTCATCCTCGTGGTCTTCCTCTTCCTGAGAAACGTGCGGGCGACCTCCATCCCGGCCGTGGCGGCGCCGGTCTCGCTCATCGGCACCTTCGCCGTCATGTACATAGCCGGCTACACGCTCGACAACCTCTCCCTCATGGCCCTCACCATCGCCACGGGCTTCGTCGTGGACGACGCCATCGTGGTTCTGGAGAACGTGGTGCGCCGGCTGGAGATGGGCGAGACGCCCTTCAGGGCCGCCATGCACGGCGCCCGCGAAGTGGGCTTCACCATCGTCTCCATGACCCTCTCGCTCGTTGCCGTCTTCATCCCCATACTCTGCATGCCTGGCATCATGGGAAGCCTCTTCCGCGAGTTTGCCGTGGTGCTCTCCGTCTCCGTCCTCATCTCCATGGCCGTCTCCCTGACCACAACGCCCATGATGTGTGCAGGACTTCTCAAGGGGCGGGGCGAAATCGTGGCCCTGCGGGAGCACCGCATCCAGGAACCGGAACCTGGACTCAAGGGCAGGATTCTCCGTTTCTGCGCCGCAGCCGGCCGGATGTGGGGCCGCTGGCTCGACAGCCTGCGCGACGCCTACGCCAGAAGCCTCAAGGCCGTGCTCCGCCACAAGGGCTTCACGCTCTTCGTCTTCTTCGCCGTGCTGGCTGCCAACGTCTGGATGTACGTCGTCATTCCCAAGAGCTTTTTCCCCGAACAGGACACGGGCATGATCATGGGCGGCATCCGCATGGATCAGAGCCTCTCCTTCCAGGCCTCCAGCAAGAAGCTCAGGCACATCCAGGCCATGCTCCAGGCCGACCCCGCCGTGGAGAAGGTCTCCTCGCACATATCCGGCGGCCGCGGAGGCTCAGGCATCTTCATCGCCCTGAAGCCCCTGCGGGAGCGCAAGATTTCCGTCCAGCAGGTCATCAACCGCCTGCGCCCCAAGATGATGGCCGAGCCCGGCGCCCAGGTCTTCCTCATGGCGGCCCAGGATCTGCGCATGGGCGGACGCTCCGCCCGGAGCCAGTACCAGTACACCCTGCAGAGCGACAGCATCGCCGAGCTGCGGGAATGGGGCAACAAGCTGAAGGAGGAGCTTGCCAGGAGCAAGGTGCTCGCCGACGTGGACAGCGACCTCGAGGAGCACGGCCTCGAAACCTACGTCACGGCTGACCGCGACCGCATGGCCCGCTACGGCGTCACCATGCAGGCCTTCGACAACGCCCTCGGCCTCGCCTACGGCCAGACCCAGGTAAGCACAATCTATAAGGACCGCAACCAGTACAAGGTGGTGCTCGGCTTCGACGAGCCCTGGCTGCAGGCGCCGGAGTCGCTTCAGGAAGTGCGCATCCCGGGGCGCGACGGCCTTGTCCCCTTAACCTCCATCGCCGAGATTGGCTTCGGCTTCAGCTCCCTTGCCGTGGCCCACCAGGGACAGTTCGCCGCCGTCACCATCTCCTTCAACCTCGCCTCCGGCCACTCCATCTCCGAAGCCCAGTCTGTCATCGAGGAAGCCAGCGTTGCCATCGGCATGCCGGAGACGGTCTTCGGCAGCTTCCAGGGCAGCGCCAAGCTCTTTGCGGACACCGTCAAGACGGAGCTGCTCCTCATTCTGGCTGCCATCGTGACCCTCTACATCGTCCTCGGCGTGCTCTACGAGAGCCTCATCCATCCCATAACAATCCTCTCCACCCTGCCTCCTGCAGGCGGAGGCGCCCTCATCGCCCTCATGCTCTTCGGCATGCAGTTCAGCGTCATCGCCCTCATCGGCGTGCTTCTGCTCTGCGGCCTGGTCAAAAAGAACGCCATCCTTGTCATCGATTTCGCCCTGACGGCCCAGCGCGCGCAACGGCTTGCGCCCGAAGAAGCCATCGTCGAGGCCTGCCGGCTGCGCTTCAGGCCCATCATGATGACGACCTTTGCTGCCATGTTCGGCGCGGTGCCACTGGCTCTCGGGCAGGGGGACGGCGCGGAGCTGCGCCAGCCCCTCGGCGTCGCCATCGTGGGCGGGCTTGCCTTGAGCCAGCTGCTCACGCTCTACACCACGCCCGTCGTCTTCCTCTACCTCGATGCCTTGCGGCGGCGCTTCCGGACCTGGTACCTCAACCTCAAGTACGGTTCCAGAAAGGCCTCGCTCATCATGGCCTTAAGCGGGCCAAAGCCGTAGTCGCCCCTCCCTTCTCTTTCCGTCGCAGCTTCTTATTTCTGCCAAAGCATGCCATGCACATCCGCCTCCCCGACATCCTTTTCTTCCTTCTTGCCGGCGCTTTCTGCCTGTCCGCCTTCTGCGGCGTTCAGGAACTCTCCCCCGGCGGAATCTGCATGGACAGCGATCTGCAGAACTATACGCAGATCCTCGCCCA
>JAEEPQ010000019.1 GCA_016284885.1 Desulfovibrio sp. | reverse complement strand
TCCCTCTTCGCCCGCCGAATCCCTTTCCCAGGAGGAAATCGCCTGCCTTGCGGGACAGGCCCTCCCCATCCGGAGCCGCAGGAAGCCAGGCACCATCTTCAGCGCGGCAAGCATTGCAGAGACGCTGGCAGGATGCGTCGAGCGGAACCAAAAAGACCTGCTAAGCGCCGAACTCGTTGAGCGCGCCTTCGAAAAGCTCGAGATTCTGGTCGAGGGCTACAAACTCGCCATCGAAAACGCCGGAACGCTGGACGCAAACAGGGAGTGGCCAGCTAGCTGGACGCCACCCCTCGACGCATGCTGGGAGCGGACCTTGCTTCAGGAAGGCGTCATGGACATAGGTGAAAACGGCGCGAGCGCCCGGCGGATATTGCCTTTGCAAGGCTGATGCGCAAGCTCGGCATCGAGGAGGCGATGCAGGTTTTCGAACGCCTGGCGAATCTGGTCGTCGAGGGCCTGCCGCGCGAACTCGGCCTCGAGGGCCCGCTGAAGTCCCTCACGGATCTGAAGCGTCGCCTCGGCATAGCCTGAACGCATAGGGCCCGCCAGCTTCGCAGCGAAGCCGGCGGGCCTTCCCCATGGAGGAACGCGTCAAGGAGACGACGCGCTTGCCTTCGGATCTGACGGGCTAGAACTGGTAGGTGAAGATCAGCTGGGCCTTCCAGATGTCCTTCTTCTCGTAGCTGCCCCAGTTGTTGTAGGAGCGCTTCCAGGTGTCGTCGTCCATGAAGTTGCAGACATAGCCCAGTTCAAAGTTGATGTTGAAATTCTCGTACATCTTGTAGACGTTGACGAGGTTGAACTCCAGCAGACCGTCGTTGGTGGTCATGTACGGGCCTTCGAAGAGGTTGGCCGTGGAGGCCCAGGCATGGGCGGAGTCCATGTACTTGACCATGGAGGGCGAATTGGTGCCGCCCCACCAGGCAACGCGGAAGGTGGTGGAGAGGTTCTCGACAAAGCTCATGTCGCGCAGCTGGAAGCCTATGCCCCAAGTGCCGGCAAGGGAGTCGTTGTTGTCGAGGTAGTCGGCCGCCGGTCCCCAGGCCAGGTTGCCGTCGCCCATCATGGACGTCGTGAAGACGTAGGGACACACGGAGGGCATGCGCTCGGAGCCGTTCTTGGGGTTGCCGTCGTCGCCGGAGCCGTACCAGGCGAAGATGCCGGGCACGCCCCAGTCGAGCTTGTACTCGACAAGGGCCTTGGCGAGCCAGCCCTGGCGCTTGGAGCTTCCCTTCACCGTGTCGGCGGGGTTGTTCCGCTTTGCGACCCAGAAGCCACCCAGCGACTGGACATAGCCGTAGTTGACGTCAAACTCGATGTTCCAGGGATCGAAGGTCTTCACCTTGACCGGCAGGCCGGCCCAGAACATGTTGGCATAGGTTCTGGACGTGTGCCCATAGTTGTTGCGCGCCGGCAGCACGTTGAGTCCGCCTCCGTTGCCCAGGGTGTTGAGGAAGGGCGTCATGGTGACGGCAGGCGCGCCGTCCACGAAGTTCGTGGTGCGGTAGTCGTTCCAGTTGACGGTATTCCTTCCCATGATGCCGTACATGACCCAGGGCGTGACGGACACGTCGCTGAAGTTCATGGGCAGCATCAGGGCGAAGAGGTCCATGTTGTCGAGGTAGTTCGCGCCGTCGCGACCATTGGCCTCGGCGTTGTTGACAGGATCGTAGTTGTCGTTGAAGGGGCGGAACCACAGCGCGGTGAGGCCGACATTCTCGTTGAAGTCGATGTGCGTGTTCACGGCCGCCGCGCGCAGATCGAAGACCGCGGAGCCGCCAGCAGCGTAGGGCAGGGCGAAGTTCTGTATGCCCATGCGGGTTTTGACGGTGGTGTCCGGAATGGCCCAGTCGATGTAGGCCTGGCGCACCTTGACCATCTTGCCGTCGGCGCCGAGGGCGCCTCCCTGGCCCGCATTGCCCCACTGCTGGGGGCCGATGTGGAACATCAGGGAGCCGGAGAGGCTTTCGCTGGCCACGGCGTCCATCTGGATGAGGACGCGCTGGCGGGCCGCGAACTTGTCGGCGCTGCTGTACTTGTGGGAGCCTTGGGCATCGCGGGTGCGCTTGATGAACTTGGTGTCGGCAACGCCGAAGCCCATGTTCCACTGGCCTTTGATGTTGAAGTCAATGGCAGATGCGGCTGTCGCCGTGGCCGTCACGGCCGCCACGGCCGCAATAAAGGAGGGGATCCATTTCATGGTGCTTTCCCTGTGGGTATAAAATTGAGGGGATGCCGGAGCCGGCTCAGCGGCTCCGGGACGCTTGGACAGTCTTGGAGAACTCCGGGGGACTAGTTCCTGCGTTCGGCAATGAACTCCGCGAAGTGCTCGGGCGGGGTCTGGCCTTCGATGGCCTCGTCGGGCCTGAGCTCGCAGCAGTACTTGAGCGCGAAGCCGCCTTCCTCGTTAAGAATGCGGAACCAGCAGGCGGTGACGAAGAGCACGGGGAAGATCATGAGGGCGCCGGAGAAGTTGCCGAACATCTTGGCCACGCCGAGGCCGCCCATGCAGAGCAGGGCCAGGGCGAGCAGGCAGAGCACGACGGCCCAGAAGGTCCTGTGCCACTTGTCGGGCTCGGCGCCGGGAGCGAGGCGACGGGTCAGGGTGCTGGCGCAGACATAGGAGCCGGCGTTGACCGTGGTAGCAAGGAAGATGGTGGAGAGCAGGGCGTAGGCAATGAGCACGACGTCCTTGAGGGGCAGGGTCTCGAGCACGGCGATCATGGCCGCAGCACCGCCCTGGGCCTTGAGAATGCTCACCACGTCAAGCATGCCGCTCCTCTGCACGTAGAGGGAGTAGGAGCCGAAGACGCCGTGGATGAGGCAGGCGCCGGCAACGGTGCTCAGCGTGCCCCAGACGATGATCTCGCGCACCGTGCGGCCGCGGGAGATGCGGGCGATGAACAGGCCCATGAAGGGGCCGAAGCCGGCCCAGAAGAGCGCGTAGAAGATGGTCCAGTCCTGCGGGAAGCCGCCGTTGACCCAGGGGTCGGTCCACAGGGTCATGCTCGGGTAGTAGCCGATCCAGCGGCCGAAGGCGTTGGTGAAGATGTTGACGAGCTTCACGGTCGGTCCGCAGATGAAGCAGTAGACCACGAGCACCAGCGCCAGGAAGATGTTGAAGTTGCTGAGCCACTTGATGCCGCGGTCGAGGCCCTTGTAGACCGTGAAGGCCGCGATGGCGCCGCTGAAGAAGAGGACGTAGAGCTGGGTCGTGAGCTCGGCGCTGATGCCGAACACGCTCTTCAGGGCGAAGGCCACCGTGGGCAGGGAGATGCACATGGTGACGGCCGTGCAGAACATGAGGCCCAGGATGAAGAAGACGTCCAGGCACTTGCCGAAGAGGCCGTTGGCGTGGCGCTCGCCCACGATGGGAGTGCAGGCGGTGCTGATGCGCAGGAAGGGCGCCTTGCGGATGTAGAGCAGGTAGGCGATGGGCAGGGCGGTGATGAGGTAGGTGCACCAGGCGTTGGGACCCCAGTGCATAAGCAGGTAGGCCAGAGCCCAGTCGTAGGCCGCCACGCTCATGGGCTCGGCGTAGCGGGGAGGCGTCATGATGTCGAAGAGAGGCTCGGTGATGGCCCAGAACATGATGGCGCCGCCGACGGCGGAGCAGAAGATCATGGCCGACCAGCTGATGATGCTGAACTCGGGCTTCTCGTCCTTCCGGCCGAACTTGATGCTTCCCCAGCGGCTGAAGGCGAAGTAGCCGCACATGAGGACGAGGATGAAGGTAATCCAGAGGTAGAGCGTGCCGAGGTTGGCGGCAAAGGGCTTGTAGAGGGAGGCGAAGAAGGCTTCCGTCGCTTTGGGGGCCACGACGGAGGGGACGATGATGCAGAAAAGGACAATGAGCGTCGGGATCAGGATCTTCCACTCCGGGCGCAGGTCGTTCTCCTGCTCCAGAGCGGGGTGCTGTGCGTTTTCAGCGGACATGGCAATTCCCACCTTTCTGAAGAATGTAAGAGCCGGCGCTTTCGCCTTGCAGTATTTGTACCAAAAGTCACACAAAGCGCAGGATGCGCATTTGCGCCCTTCTGGCGCGGCCGCAGGCCTCCGCATGCGACAAATATGTCGCTCTTTGCGACAAAAAAAGCACCCTCGCATTCTTTGCGTCATTTCAACGGCTTTGCCGGGCCTCCCCCCTGCCGCGACAAAAACGTCGCCTTCCTGCACCAGCGCAGTCCTGCCACCATGTGAAAAATGGCACCTGGACTGCGCGACGGCCTTGCCCTGCGGGCAGCCCCGGGGGTTGAGGCGACGTTGGCATGGTTCTTGAAATGACTCAGGCAACGCCTAACCACGCCACTACGGCAAAGGAGAACATCAATGGCACCTTCTGCAAAGCGCGCAGCGCTCATCGGCTTCGACTGTCTCATTCCCAAACGCCTCCAGCGCCTCCTCAAGGAAGGCGGCCTTGACAACTTCCGCCGCTTCATCAAGGAAGGCAGCTACATGACTGAAGGCTTCAACCTGCCTACCGTCACGCCGCCCTCCTGGGCCACCATCTGCACCGGCGCCTACCCCCGCACCCACGGCGTCGAGGACTACTACTACTATCACGACGGCAAGCCCCTCGACCACAAGTACACCACCCAGGCCTTCGGCTCCGACATCCTCACCGCCGAGACCATCTGGGACGCCTGGGACAAGGCCGGCAAGAAGAGCATCGTGGTGAACTACCCCATGTCCTGGCCCTCCCACATGAAGAACGGCGTGGTGGTCATGGGCTGCGGCCTCTCCCCGTCCGAAACCCGCTGGCCCCTCTACGGCAACGAGCACAAGGAGCATCTGGCCTCCGAGAGCGTCATCTCCACCGAACTCTACCCCTTCGGCGCCAGAGGCAAATTCGACGACGCCGAGGGCTGGAAGAACCTGCCCGAGGACATGGACGAACCCCTCGAAATGAACATCGTCATGGACTTCCATGAAGGCTTCGAGGAAATCGAGCCCCAGAACTGGCACATCCTGTGCTGGCAGAGCGGCGATGAAGGCTACGACCGCATCACCATGGCGCCTGAAAAGGACTTCAGCAAAGCCTTCTTCACCATCGGCCTGAAGCAGTGGAGCGACCCGGTCGAGCACGAGTTCAAGATGGCCGACGGCCGCATGGAGAAGGGCGTGTTCCGCTGCAAGCTCATGGCCCTCTCCGACGACGCCGAGGAATTCCGCCTCTACGTCTCCGGCATTGCCGGCAGGACCGGCTTCACCGCCCCTGCCTCCGCCGAGAAGGACATCGACTTCTCCGGCCAGATCACGGCCAACGACATCGGCTTCGTGTCCCACATGCTGGGCATCATCGACAACGACACCATCTTCGAGCTGGCCGAGTTCCACGCCGAATGGCTGTGGAACACCACCAAGTGCCTCATCGAAGCCAATCCCGACTGGAACCTGTTCTACATGCACTCGCATCCCATCGACTGGTTCTACCACGGCTTCCTGGCTCAGCTCGACAGCGAGGACGAGGCGGTCCGCAAGGAAGCCGAGCGCGTCGAGCGCCGCATCTACGAGAGCGAAGACCGCCTGCTCGGCAGGCTCATGGACCTCTTCGGCGAAGAGACCGAAATATGCGTCTGCTCTGACCACGGCGCCACGCCCCTCGGCCCCATCTTCAACCCGGCCCACGCCCTCTCACTGGCCGGCCTGTGCTCCTACGAGCTCAAGCCTGCCACCGGCAACTTCTGGGAAGTCTACGAGGAGACCGAAGGCCTCAACTACATCCTCGACTCCAGCAAGTCCCAGGCCGTGCCCCAGCGCTACATGTTCGTGTACGTGAACCTCAAGGACAAGTACCCGGGCGGCATCGTCGACCCGGCCGACTACGAAAAGGTCCGCACCAAGATCATCGACGCCCTGCTCGACTACCGCCATCCCGACACCGGCGAGCGCCCGGTGCTGGTGGCCGTTCGCAAGGAAGACGCCCACGTCTTTGGCATGGGCGGCGCCCAGGCCGGCGACGTCGTGTACGCCCTCAGGCCCGAATACATGGCCGAGCACGGCTACGGCTTCCCCACCGGCGAGTCCGGACGCGACTGCACGCTGCTGAACCTGCTCATGTTCCGCGGCCCCAACGTCAAGAAGGGCTACGTCTACGATCGCCCGCGCTGGCTGGCCGACATCGTGCCCACCCTCTGCTACCTCACCGGCAACCCCGTGCCCGCCGACACGGAAGGCGCCCCCATCTACCAGATCATGGAAGATCCCAATCTGGTGAAGTAGTCCCCAGCCCATCCCAACGACCATTCAGGCGGCGGCGCTCCCGGGAGCCCGGGAGCGCCGCCTGCGAGGAGCATACCCCCATGTCCGAGAAAAAAGCCATTTTCCTTGACGCCCCCGCCATGAGCCTTGCCGGCGCGGGCGACGCCCTTGCCAAGTTCACCAAAAAAGCCGCCGTGCTCGTCAACGCCGACGCCGCTGGCCTTGCCGCCAAGTGCGAAGCCCTGGGCGGCGTGAAGTGCCAGGCCGCCGAGCTCGCCACAGCCCTCGAGAAGAACGACTTCTGCCTCGTTGAAGGCGGAGAGGAAGCCCTCGCCCAGGTGCTGGAAGCCGCCAACCGCCGCACGCTGGTGGTCGCGGCCTGCGCCGAAGGCGTCGCCTTCTACGGCATGGCCGTGAACGGCAAGGCCGGCAAGGTGGAGCGCAAGGTCGATGCCGACGACGTCGCCCTCACCATCGCCACCATCGCCAACCTGCCCATCTCCGCCGACTGCACCGCCGGCATCATCTACCAGGTGCTGAAGGATCCCAACCTGAAGCTCACCGAAATCACCAAGCTGGAAGAGGCCCTTGCCCGCATGGAGCAGGTGATGGCCCGCAACAGCCGCGAGCCCTGGGAAAAGCACGACTGCGCCTAGCCCGCATTTCCCATCGTTCAGGGCAGGGAGCCTCCAGGCGCAGCGCCCGGGCTTCCTGCCCTGTCCTGCTTGCAGGCCCGGCACGCATGCGCCCAGTCCCGCCGCGCCCAGGCTGGAGGAACCCATCGCTCTTTCCTCTGCAAGCCTGCGCGGGTACAAGGAGGACAGGCATGCGCCCCGCCGGCCACGCTTCCGGACATCCGGGAGTCCCTGCATCCGCATCGCACAGCCCTCCGCTTCCAGGCGACCGCCAGAGGAGTTGCGACCATGCACAACGAAGCTGACAACGAACGCGTCCAGGCCAGAATCGAGAAGCTCGTCAACCGGCTCCCGTGCATGGTTTACCGTTGCCGCGTCGGCGAGGACTACAGCATGACGCTGGAGTACGTCAGCGCGGGAAGCGAAGCGCTGCTCGGCATCCCTGCGCCCCTCATGGTGGAGAAGAAGTGGAACACCATCGAGCGGATGACGCTGCCTGCCGACATCAAGAAGATGCGGGCCCTGTGCCAGGAAGCCATCGAGGAGCGCAGGCCCTACCAGATGGTCTACCGCGTCGAGCTGCCCGACGGCTCCCTCAAGTGGATCTGGGACCAGGGCGAGCCCATCTACGGCCCCAACGGCGCCATCCTCTACCTCGAGGGCATGCTGACGGACGTCAGCGGCCAGAAGTTCCTCGAGCTGGCCCTCCAGGACGAGAACCGGCAGCTCAAGATGAGCATGGAGCACATCGACCGCCTCGGGCCGCTGGTCGGCAAGAGCGAAGCCATGCACAAGGTCTACAGCCTCATCCTCAGGGCAGCCGAAACCGATGCAAACGTCATCATCTACGGCGAGACGGGCTGCGGCAAGGATCTGGTCTCGCGCGCCATCCACAACTACAGCGGCCGCAAGGGCGCCTTCGTACCGGTCAACTGCGGCGCCATCCCCGAAAACCTGCTGGAAAGCGAATTCTTCGGCTACGCCAAGGGTGCCTTCACGGGCGCCTCGGGCAACAAAACGGGCTTCGTCGGCGCGGCCGACAACGGCACCCTCTTCCTCGACGAAATAGGGGAACTCCCCCTCCACCTGCAGGTCAAGTTCCTGCGCGTGCTCGAGACCAAGAGCTACACGCCCCTCGGCACGAACACCCCCAAGGAGTCCTCCTTCCGCCTCATTGCGGCCACCAACCGCGATCTCAACGCCCAGGTCAAGGACAAGACCATGCGCGCCGACTTCTACTACCGCATCAACGTCCTTGCCATCACCCTGCCGCCCCTGCGCGACCGCAAGGAGGACATTCCCCTGCTCATCCGCGCCTGGCAGGAGCACACCTCCATCGACATCAAGCTCCCCCACGACGTGAGGCTCGCCATGATGCACTACGACTGGCCGGGCAACGTCCGCGAGCTCCACAACTTTCTTGACCGCTACGCCACCTTCGGCCAACCTGCCGCAGACTTTCTCAAGGACAAGGAAAGCGTCCTCCCGCCCCTGGAGGGCGTTGCCACCCTCGCCGAAGCCGTTGGCCTCGTGGAGCGCAAGATGATCCTGCAGGCTCTGGAGAAGAGCCGCTGGCACCGGGGCAAGGCGGCCCAGGCCCTCGGCCTCAACCTGCGCACCCTGCAGCGCAAGATGAAGAGCCTCGGCATACGCGCCGGCGACGAGGACCAGGACGGGGAGTAGCTTCCTGTCCCTCAGCCGGCCGCGACGTTTTTGTCGCCCCCCAAGCTTCCCGCCCCTGATCGGAGGAGCCGCCCCAGTCGCTGGCCAGTGCCTGGAGCGGCGTCAGGGGGTCAGCAAAGCCCCGGACCTGCGGTCCGGGGCTTTCGCTTTGCCTTGCAGGAAGCCAGCTTCGGCCATCCGGCACAGGCACGTCTGCTCCGCGTGGCCAGGCCTTCGGCACGACGCGACCTTGCGACCTGACCCTGGAGCAGCGTGGCGCCCTGCCCCGACACATCTGTCGCAGCCCGCGACATCTTTGTCGCTTGCAGTCCCCTTTTCCCCGGCCTGGCAGGCACGCCGCCCCCCGCAGCCACCCGCGCTGGGCGAAAACAGGGCCTGCGGCCCCCATCCTGCAGGACATCCGCACCCTTGGCGGCAAATGGCACGCATTATGCTTGAGCAAGGGCAGGAGCACCCACATTTCACAGCAAGGAGATGCGCTATGTCCCACGAACTGTCTGTTTCCCTCGAACGCAAAGGCCCCGTCATCGACCTCGACATGGAGAGCACGGCCCTTGGCACCGTGCACGTCGACAACAACGCCCTGCCTGAAGACGAGCGCGCCGGGTCCGCCAAGAAGCTGCTGGCAGCCTCCGTCCTCTACTGCTACACGGCGGCGCTGGACAAGGCCCTCGACGTGCGCGGGGTCAAGTACGAAAAGATCTCCGCCAAGGCCACGGTGAACGCCGGCACCGACGACAAGGGCCGCGGCCGCATCCTCGGCATCGTCCTCGACGTCACCGTGCACGCCGATGAAGAGTACGAGGATCTCTTCGACCGCGTCGCCAAGGTCATGCGCAAGGGCTGCCTCATCTCCGCCTCCCTGGAGCCCGCCTTCCCCGTCACCTACAACCTCGAGCTCGAGTGCCCGGACGACTAGGGGGATCGCCATGAAGCTGACCGTCATCGGAGGCGGCCCCGGCGGCTACACCGCCGCGTTCGAGGCCGCGGAAAAAGGCTGCGACGTCACGCTCGTCGAGCGCCAGGATCTGGGCGGCACCTGCCTCAACCGGGGCTGCATTCCGACCAAGACCCTGCGCGCCAGCGCGGACGCCCTCTCCCTCGCCAAGCGCCTTGCCGAATACGGCATCAAGGGCCAGGGCGCCGAAGTGGACATGGCTGCCGTGCACGCCCGCAAGGAAAGCGTGGCTGCCGTGCTCAGGGGCGGACTCGCCAAGACCTGCCAGGCGCTCAAGATCGACGTGCTTTGCGGCACGGCCGAGGTGAAGAGCGCGAAGGAAGTCCTCGTGCGCGCCAACGACGGCGCACAGACCGTGGTCGAAGGGGATGCCGTGATCATCGCCACCGGCTCCCGCGTCCTCGAGATTCCGGGGCTCGGCATCGACCACAAGCACGTGCTCTCCAGCGACGACGCCCTGGAGCTCACGGCCCTGCCCAAGCGCCTCTGCATCGTAGGCGGCGGCGTCATCGGCTGCGAGATGGCCTGCATCTTCCGCGCCTTCGGCAGCGAGGTTACCGTCGTCGAAGGCCAGGACCGCCTGCTCCCCATGCCCAGCGTGGACAAGGACGTTTCCGCCCTCCTCGCCCGCGAGATGCGCCGGCAGAAAATCAAGTTCATGACTGGCAAGACCCTGAAGAACATCCGCGTCGTGGACGGCCTCGTCCGCGCCGAGGCTGGCCCCTCGCCCTTTGCCGGCGAAGGCGCCCCAGCCACGGAAACGCCCGTCGAGGCGGACCTTGTCTTTGTCACCATTGGGCGCTGCCCCAATACCGAAGGCCTCGGCCTGGAGGCCGCGGGCATCGCTACCGACGCCCGCGGCTGGATCGAGGTCGACGACAAGCTGCAGACCTCCGTCGCCGGCGTCTATGCCGTCGGCGACGTCCTCGGTCCCAAGCACGTCATGCTCGCCCACGTGGCCGAGCACGAAGCGCTCTGCGCCGTCAGGAACATCCTCGGCTCCCCCTGCGCCATGGACTACAGCGTCATTCCCTCGGCCATCTTCACCTCGCCCGAGATCGGCGAAGTCGGCATGAGCGAGGACCAGGCGAAGCAGGCCGGCTTCGACGTTGCCGTCGGATCCCTGCAGATGCGCGTCCTCGGCAAGGCCCAGGCCATGGGCGAGCTTCCCGGCTTCTTCAAGGTCGTCTGCGACAAGGCCACGGGCAGGCTGCTCGGCCTGCACGCTGCCGGCGCCCACGCCTCGGACCTCGTTGCCGAAGGCGCGCTCGCCCTGGCCAAGGGCGCCACCGTCAAGGAACTCGCCGCCGTCATCCACGCCCACCCCACCCTCGCCGAAGGCGTCTGGGAGGCAGCCCGCCTCGCCGAAAGCGCCATGGCCAGGCAGTAGCCCCCTCAGGAGGTACGACATGAAATCTGTGAACGAACTCAACCTGCCCCAGGACCGCAAATACACCGCCGAGCACGTCTGGTTCAAAATGGAAGGCGATCTGGCCGTCTGCGGCATCACCGACTTCGCCCAGGATCAGCTTGGCGAAGTTGCCTTCGTGGATGTCTCCGCCCAGGGCGAGCACGTGGAAGCCGGCAAGGAATTCGGCTCCGTCGAGTCCGTCAAGTCCGTCAACGGCCTCTTCATGCCCGTCTCCGGCGAGATCGTCGAGGCCAACGCGGCTCTCGAGGACGATCCGGCCCTGGTCAACGCCTCCTGCTACGGCACTGGCTGGATCATCAAGATCAAGCCGGACGCCGGTGCCTCCGAGGCGCTGCTCCTCGACGCCGACGCCTACAAGGCAGGCCTGAACTAGCCCGGCCAGCCTGGTGCAAGGAGAAGACCATGGCACAGACCACCCCCGAAGCCACCACCACAGCCCGCGAAACGCAGATTCCCGACGGGCCGACGCAGCGCCACGTGCTCCTGAAAAGGAACTACCTGCGCCAGGTGCCGACCATCACCATCCACCGCGCGCGCATCATCACCGAGATGGACAGGGCCAATCCCGGCCTGCCCCGCATCGAGCTACGCGCCAAGGCCTTCAGGCGCTGCTGCGAGACGGCGCCCCTGGTCATCCAGGACCACGAGCTCATCGTCGGCGCTCCCAACGGCGCCCCCCGGGCTGGCGCCTTCTCGCCGGACATCTCCTGGCGCTGGCTCAGAGACGAGCTCGACACCATCGCCGACCGCCCCCAGGATCCCTTCTTCATCTCGGAAGAGGACAAGCAGATCCTGAAGGACGAAATCTTTCCCTACTGGACCGGCAAGTCCGTAGACGAGCACTGCGAGGCCCAGTACCGCGAAGCCGGCGTGTGGACCCTCTCCGGCGAGTCCTTTGTCTCCGACTGCTCCTACCACGCCCTCAAC
Source organism: Desulfovibrio sp. (assembly GCA_016284885.1). Classification (GTDB taxonomy): domain Bacteria; phylum Desulfobacterota; class Desulfovibrionia; order Desulfovibrionales; family Desulfovibrionaceae; genus Desulfovibrio. The sequence goes on along the minus strand of JAEEPQ010000019.1, from coordinate 12,068 downwards.
GGCGGCGGCGACTCCAATCCGGGATACGACGTCATCCTGATGAAAAAGGGCATGCTGGACATCCAGAACGAGGCCAAGGCCCATCTGGCCGAGCTCGACTACGCCAATCCCGAGGATCTGGACAAGATCTACTTCTACAAGTCCGTCGTCGACACCACCGAAGGCGTCATGATCTACGCCAGACGCATGTCCGAGCGCGCCAGGGAGCTGGCCGGCAGGGAGCAGGATCCCGTGCGCCGCGCCGAGCTCGAGCGTATCGCCGATGTCAATGCCAGAGTCCCCGCCCATGCGCCCCAGACCTTCTGGGAGGCCATCCAGGCCGTGTGGACCATCGAGTCCCTGCTCGTCGTGGAGGAGAACCAGACCGGCATGTCCATTGGCCGCGTGGACCAGTACATGTACCCCTTCTACAAGGCGGACATCGAGTCCGGGCGCCTCACGCCCTACGAGGCCTTCGATCTGGCCGGCTGCATGCTCATCAAGATGAGCGAGATGATGTGGATCACCTCCGAAGGCAGCTCCAAGTTCTTCGCCGGCTACCAGCCCTTCGTCAACATGTGCGTGGGCGGCCTCACCCGCGAGGGCCGCGATGCCACCAACGACCTCACCTACCTGCTCATGGACGCCGTGCGCCACGTGAAGATCTACCAGCCCTCCCTGGCCACGCGCGTGCACAACAAGACGCCGCAGAAGTACATGGAGAAGATCGTGGACGTGGTCCGCGCCGGCATGGGCTTTCCGGCCGTGCACTTCGACGACTGCCACATCAAGATGATGCTCGCCAAGGGCGTCAGCCTCGAGGACGCCAGGGACTACTGCCTCATGGGCTGCGTGGAGCCCCAGAAGGCCGGCCGCCTCTACCAGTGGACCTCCACGGCCTACACCCAGTGGCCCATCTGCATCGAGCTTGTGCTCAACAGGGGCGTTCCGCTGTGGTTCGGCAAGCCCGTATGTCCCGACATGGGCCCGCTCGAAAGCTTCGACACCTTCGAGAAGTTCGACAGCGCCGTCAAGGAAGTGCTTAAGTACATCACCCGCCTCACCGGCACCGCCACGGTCATCTCCCAGCGCGTGCACCGGGAGCTCGCCCCCAAGCCCCTCATGTCCCTCATGTACGAGGGCTGCATGGAGCACGGCAGGGACGTGTCCTCAGGCGGCGCCATGTACAACTTCGGCCCCGGCGTGGTCTGGAGCGGCCTTGCCACCTACGCCGACTCCATGGCGGCCATCAAAAAGCTCGTCTACGACGAGGGCAAGTACAGCCTTGCCGAGCTCAACGAGGCGCTCAAGGCCGACTTCCAGGGCTTCGAGTCCGTTCTCAGAGACTGCCTCGAGGCGCCCAAGTACGGCAACGACGACCCCTACGCCGACGACATTGCGGCCGACATCATCGAGTTCACGGAGACCGAGCACCGCAAGATCCGCACGCTCTACTCCACCTTGAGCCACGGCACGCTCTCCATCTCCAACAACACGCCCTTCGGCATGCTCACCGGCGCCTCAGCCAACGGCCGCCGGGCCTGGACGCCCCTTTCCGACGGCATCAGCCCCACCCAGGGCGCCGACAAGAAGGGCCCCACCGCCATCATCAAGAGCGTCTCGCGCCTTGCCTGCGACAACATGAACATCGGCATGGTGCACAACTTCAAGCTCATGGCGGGCCTGCTGGAAACGCCCGAGGGCAAGAACGGCCTCATCGCCCTGCTGAGGGCGGCCAGCATCTTCGGCAACGGCGAGATGCAGTTCAACTACCTGGACAACAAGACCCTCGTCGATGCCCAGGAAAAGCCCAAGGAGCACCGCGATCTGGTGGTGCGCGTTGCCGGCTACTCCGCCTTCTTCGTGGAGCTCTGCCAGGACGTGCAGAACGAGATCATCAGCCGCACGATGCTGACCAGGTTCTAAGACACTCTCTCCGGCGGGCTTTCCGCCGCCCCCTCCTCGCAGCGGAAAGCCCGCCTTCTTTGCGCCCTCCGGCGCACGGAGCACCCCATGCACTCGCCCAGCACGGCCAAGATATTCAACGTCCAGAAGTACAGCATCTATGACGGCCCCGGCATCCGGACCATCGTCTTCTTCTCCGGCTGCCCCTTGAGCTGCCTGTGGTGCTCCAATCCCGAAGGCCAGCGCCTTGAGCCTGCCGTCAGGCTCTTCCAGAACCTCTGCGTCAAGTGCGGCGCCTGCGTGCCGGCCTGTCCCGAAGGGCTCCACACCATCGCCGGCGAGCCACCCCTCCACACGGTCAGGGGCGCTGGCTGCACCGGCTGCGGCGCCTGCGTCCAGGCCTGCCCCGAGAAGGCGCTTGCCATCAGCGGCGAGGATCGCTCCATTGACAGCCTGATCGAAGAGGTGCTCGAGGACAGGGTTTTCTACGAGACCTCAGGCGGGGGCGTGACAGCCTCCGGCGGCGAGCCGCTGGTGCAGTGGCAGGCCGTCAGGGAGCTCTTTGCCCGCTGCCTGGCCTGCGGCGTCCCCACGGCCATGGAGACCACGGGTTTTGCCGAGCCCGCCGTCGTCGCCGAGCTGGCAAAGGTCACGAACCTCTTCCTCTACGACCTCAAGGACATGGATCCCGCCCGACACAAGGCCGTCACGGGCGTGGACAACGTCCGCATCCTCGAAAACCTCGCCTGGCTCCTCGACAAGGGCCATGAGGTGCTCGTGCGCATGCCCCTGGTCCACGGCTGCAACACCCAGGACGGCGAGACCGAAGCCCGCATCGCCTTCCTCTCCCGCTGGAAGGACGCCCCCAACTTCAAGGGCGTGGACCTGCTCCCCTACCACAAGCTGGGCGTTCAGAAGTACGAGCAGCTGGGCCTGGCCTACCAGCTCGACGCCTCGGCCTCGGTGGACGAAGCCTATCTAGCCAGGACTAGGGACGCCTACGAGGCTGCCGGCATCGAGGCGAACATCATCAGGCACTAGGGCATGTCCTCCAAAGAACGCTCCCCGCTTGCCCCCTGGCTCTACCTCTTTACCGGCATCTTCTGCGAAATCGCCGGCACCACCGGCATGCGCGCCCTGCTCTACGCTTCGCCGGAACTGAGCCAGGCCTCGGCCACGGCCGGCATCGTCGTCTCCTATTTCCTCGTCTCCCGCGCCGTCGAGCACATCCCCATGGGCCTCGCCTACGCCATCTGGTCCGGCGTCGGCACGGCAGGCGTCTGCCTCTTAAGCTTCCTCCTCTTCCAGGAAGCCATGCCCCTGGTCAAGGTTGCCGGCATCGCCTTCGTCATCGCCGGCATGCTCGCCATCAACCTCGACAAGCCAAAGGACAGGGAATGACCATGCCGGAACTCCTCGTTTCACGCGAGCTCGCCTGGGCCCTTGTCTGGCTTGCCGGCGCCGTGGCCACGGACATGGTGGCCATCCCCGCCCTCGTCATGTCCCACGGCTTCAGGCGCCTTGCCTGGGCAGCCCTCTCCATTGCCGCCATCTTCGCCTCCTTCTTCTGCATGCGCCGCGTGGTCACCGTCATCCCCCTCGGCGTTGCCTACGCTCTGTGGTGCGTGTTCGGCATCTACGGCACGCTCGCCATAGGCCGCCTCTGCTTCCGTCAGAAGCTCTCCAGACAGAAGACCTTCGGCGTTGTCCTGCTCTCCGTGGGCGTCGTCCTCATGTCCCTAGCGTAGCGGACAGGCCTTGCGCCCCCAGTTGACGCAGGCTTCCCGCCTGCTACCATGGCGCCGGCGGAAGCACCGCGCGGCATGGGGCCGGCGGGTCCTTCTGCCTGAATCCTCTTTGCCAAGGAGCGTGCTATGAAGCAACTTGCCTCCCTGCTTGCGCTGGCCTGCGTCCTTGCCTTCAGCTGCCAGACCGCACAGGCCATGGACAGGAAGACGGGACAGGCCATACTCGAAAAGGCGCTGACCATCCACGCCGTCACCGAAGGCGACAAATCCCGCCTGACGGACGCCTTTCTAGAGGAGAACTTCCGCTACCTCGCCTGCAACCTCTGCGAGGGCGAGTTCGACGAAAAGGCCGGATCCACCCGCTTCAGCGCGACCGAGGTGCAGGGCACCATCGTCGACCTCTTCGGCCGGCCCGCGGCCGTGCCCCGCTACGCCAAGGCCAAGGGCAAGCACCTCTACATCGACAACTGCGGCGATGCCGGCGAGCATCCCGACGTCATCAAGTTCGTCAAGGCCGAGGACAAGGACGGCCGCACCGTCGTCGTCGGCGACATGTTCACGAGCTACGGGGAGAACCCCCGCAAGAAGGACGGCACGCTCCGTGTGACCGTCCGGCCCGAGAAGAGCTCTCCCTTCGGCTACGTCCTCGAGGGCATTGCCGACTAGCGGCGCTTCGGAATTTTCGCCGCGCCAAAACCGCGGAAACGTCAAGGCGGAGCCTCCCACCGGAAGCTCCGCCGTTCTGCTTTCTCTCTGCCTGGCTGGCCTAGTCGGGCGAGCCGGATTCGTATGCCTTTCCTTCCTTGTAGGCCTTCCTGCGGTCGACGACCTCGGCGCAGGCGGTGAACATGACGTCGGAGCTGGAGTTGATGGCCGTCTCCACGGAGTCCTGGACCACGCCGATGACAAAGCCGACGGCCACGGCCTGCATGGCGATGTCGTTGACGATGCCGAAGAGCGAGCAGGCCATGGGAATGAGGAGCAGGGAGCCTCCGGCAACGCCGGAAGCGCCGCAGGCGCCAAGCGTGGAAAGGAAGCTCAAGATCACGGTCGTGACGGGGCTGAGCTGCACGCCAAGGGTATGGGCGACGGCGAGGGTCATGACCGTGATGGTCACGGCGGCGCCGCCCATGTTGATGGTGGCGCCGAGGGGGATGGAGACGGAATAGAAGGCCTTGTTGAGGCCGAGCCTTTCGCACAGGGCCATGTTGACGGGAATGTTGGCAGCGGAGCTTCTGGTGAAGAAGGCCGTGATGCCACTGCCGCGCAGGCACTGGAAGACCAGCGGATAGGGGTTGCTGCGCAGGAAGAAGGCCAGCATCAGCGGATAGACGATGAGCACGACGGTCAGCATGGCGCCGACCAGCAGGAGCAGGAGCTTGCCGTAGTCGATGAAGACGGACAGGCCGTTCTCGGCGACAACGGAGAACATCAGACCGAAGATGCCGAAGGGGGCGAGCTGGATGACGAAGCGCACGGCGTCGGACACCATGTCGGCAAGGTCGCGCATGAATTCAAGTGTGCCGGGCTTGGCGAACTTCTTCAGGCACACGCCGAAGACAATGGCCCAGAAGAGGATGCCGACGTAGTTGGCGTTGGCGATGGCGTGGATGGGGTTGTCCACCATGTTCTTGCCGAGGGTGGTCAGAATTTCGCCAAGGCCGCCGGGGGGCGTGTTGGTGGCGCCGGCCAGGTCGAGCTTGATGGTGACGGGGAAGAGGAAGCTGCCGGCAACGGCCGTGCAGGCCGCGAAGAAGGTGCCCACGATGTAGAGGGCAGTGACGGTCTTGAACTTGGAGCCAAGGCCCTGCCTGGCGTTGGCGAGGGCGTTGAGGACGAGGACGAAAACCAGCACGGGGGCCACGGCCTTCAGGGCGCCGACGAAGAGCGTGCCCAGGATGGCGATGCCACTGCAGCCCGGCGCCGCCAGGGCGATGGCCGCGCCCAGGCACAGGCCGATGAAGATGCGCAGGATCAGGCTGACGTCCAAATACCATTTGACGATGCTGTTCATTGTTTCCCCCCGGGAGCCGGTTTTCCGTTCAGGCCGCCGGCATGCGGCGACGTGCTTGAGGCGCATTCACCCCGGACGCAGAGCCTTTCGGCGCACCTCCATGCGCTCCGGGCATGCCCGCAGAACCGGTCCCGCATGCCCGCCTCGGCCCCTGGAGGCCTGACAGTGCATCCGGAGATGTCCGGTTTGCCAGCATGGATAGAAAGTTGTAGCGGTTTAGCCCTCTCACGACAAGCCGAAATGGCTTGGGCGCGCCTTGCGCGCCAAAGGCTACATGGCCCGCATGCGCCAGGCGCGCGGCCGTACAGGGCAGAGGAGAGCCGCGCCGGAGCGCCTTGCGGCAACCACGCGAAAATTCCCTGAACGCCTTGCACAGAGCCGTCCAGAAAGACGTTAGCCTTGGGGAATCTGTAGGCGGCAGGCCCCTGTGCGGACAGGCCGGCAACCGCAGCGAAAAAGCGACAGCCCGGCATACGGGCACCGCACACGGCTCTTGCCGCAAGCCGTACCTCTTCGGCCTCGGCGACGTTCTGCAGGACGCCTACAGGCGTTTCGCCGGGGACATGAAGCCAGCCCGCACACATTCCTTTTCGAGCAACGTCTTGAGCGCATCGCAGGGCCAACGTGCGCTCAGCATTCAACAAGATTCAAGCCAGACGGCTCCTGGCCTCTATCCTTCTCCGCGCATTTTCGTAAACTTCCTCGTCCTCGCGCATGCCGATGACAACGACAAGCATACTCGTCTCCGTCCGGACAAGTCTGTAGACGATACGGATTCCTTCCTTGCGAAGCTTGATTTTCAGATAGCCGGTTAGAGTTGCGCCGCGCTTGTGGCCAAGAGGCTTCCCATAGCCCCCTTCTTCCTGAGGCAAGGGATTTTCTTTAACTTTCTTGATGGCTTTACTGACGGCAAGGCGTTGGCTTGGAGAAAAAGACCGATAGTCCCTTTCTGCTTCTGGAAGATATTGGACAACCCAACTAGTCAAAATCTACCTCACCAACACTATCCAGATCTTCCTTTGAGATACCAAGACGTCTATCCATTTCTTCCTCAGAAACTAGCGTGGACGGATCATAATGCGCCATCCGCTCTACAGCCATGGTGAGCAACAGATAATCATTCAATGCATCCATGACTTCAACATATTCAGCAGGGGGCATTAATACGACCTCAGCCACATTATTTTTCATGACGACCTTTGGTCCATTAGATTTAACATCGGAAAATATTTGCCCTGCAAGACCACGATTAAATTGAGAGATGGGAACAGTCTTCTCTATTGCACTAACAACGGAAGCCATTTCTTCTCCTCCTTTTGGTCTTGTCCTGCCACAGGCTGATTCTTATGTCAATAAATTTGTCGATAAATTTGCCAACTTCGACTCCGAGCCACAATGCCTCCGAAACTGGACAGGCGGGGGAGCTCAAGCGCCCCGCCCCCATGACACGCTTCCTTTCCCTCCCCACTCTCAGCCACGACGGCGGGAGCAGACCAGTGGCGAAAGCGCGCCTGAAAGTTTGGAAGCCGCTCCCCCCAAACAATCCCCAGATAGCCTTGCGCAGAGCCGTTCAGAGGGTTGTTGCGCGTGTAAAAACATGTAGGCAGCACCCCCCGGGTGCCGGCAGGCTGGCAGACGCCGACAGAAGCGAAACGGCCCGGAGAATTTTGAACCGGTTCCTCCAACAACTCCCCGGATCTCCGTGCACAGAGCCGTTCACAAGGGCGTTGGTTTCTCAAACAGCTGTTGTCAAAAAGCCCCGAATGCAGACAGGACGTCCAACCGTTCTTGCCGTGCCCTCAGCACTCCCCTATGCTGAACGAAAGCCTAGGGAGGAGAGCCATGTTCACAGGCAAGGTAGCCGTCGTCACCGGCGCGGCACGAGGCATAGGCAGGGCCATTGCGGAGCTTTTTCGCAGGCACGGAGCACAGGTGTGCATTCTGGACAGGGAGCCAAACCCCTGCTTCACCGGCGACTGCGCCGACAGGGAGACGCTCGAGCGCTTTGCCGGCAAGGTCGTTGCCGAGCACGGCAAGGTCGACTTTCTCGTGAACAACGCCAAGCCCCTCATGCAGGGCATAAGAACGTGTTCCTGGGACGACTTCCTCTACGCCTTCAAGGTCGGCGCGGCCGCACCCTTCTGGCTGGCCAAGCTCTTCGAGCCCCACTTTGCCCCGGGGGCTTCCATCGTAAACATCTCCTCGTCCCGCGACCGCATGAGCCAGCCCCAGACCGAGAGCTACACGGCAGCCAAGGGCGCCCTGTCCGCACTGACCCACGCCCTTGCCGCAAGCCTTGCGGGAAGGGTGCGCGTGAACGCCATCTCGCCCGGCTGGATAGACACGGAAGGCATCGTCTATTCGGGACCTGACGCGGAGCAGCACCCCGCAGGCCGGGTCGGCACGCCGCAGGACATTGCCGAGATGGTCATGTTCCTCTGCTCAGACAAGGCAGGCTTCATCACGGGCCAGAACTTCTGCATCGACGGCGGGATGACAAAGCTCATGGTCTACCACGGCGACTGCGGCTGGACGCTCCAGCCAAAGGGATAGCCTGCTTTCCGCCAAGCCTGCGGAGGCATCAGCGCCCGAGCCGGCGACGGAGGTAGAACCAGCCCGCAAGCCCGATCAGGACAAGTGGCAGAAGCCTGCCGAGCATCCGAAGCAGCAGCAGGACCGCAAGGGCGCCGATGCCGACCTTCAGCCACAGGGGAACGGCCGACCAGTTGATGCTGACAGACATGAGATCCTCCTTGCCGTGCACTGCTACCTTCCCCGCACCGCTTCGCGCTCCGATGCCGGCAGGCGCTTGTCGATGAAGTCCATAAGCCTGTCCCTGCCCTCGCGGTAGCCCTGGGGGAACTTGGCGTAGCCGCTGGCGCTGATGCTCCTGCCGCCGGCGAACTCGACGCTCAGCGAGAAGCCGGGCCCGTCCAGCACGCCGCGCGCATGGCCCTTGAAGCCGTCCCAGGAGGCAAGGCCGCGGAGAATGCCGGCAAGTTCCTGCTCCTCGGCGGGGCTCAAGGCGACATCGCCGTCTGGGGCGCCGCCCCAGACGCGCATGAGGTGCGCCCGCGCGCCCCCGGCGTCGAGGCGCCGGTAGAACTCGTAGTGCGGCGCCATCCGCATGTCGCTTTCGCCGAAGCGGAAGCGCTTGATCCCGCCGGCCGGGACTGCGCCGGCCTCGTGCCAGCGTCGGGCCAGCGGCTCGAGCCTGGCGCGCAGGTCGCGGCAGAACTCGGCAAAGCCCTTGGGCAAGAAGCCCTGCTCGGCATGCACAAGCAGAGGCTGCCGGCTGCTGTATTCCGCCTCGAAGTAGACCGGCATCTTGCCGTTCTCGTACTTCCCGTAGCCGAAGCCATGCCAGGCCTCAGCCCCGTACTTGTCAAGCAGTGCGCGCACATCCCGCAACAGACCCGGCTCCACGTAGAACTCCGCACTGGGCTGGCCCTTGACGCTGACGAAGACTTGTTCGCGGCCGTCGTCGACGCGCACGGACAGGTAGTCGCCCGAGGGCCTGTCGCTGAACGACAGCTTCTGCAGCGTCTTCGGCAAAGAGGCGTGCAGCTCCGGCAGCTTCTTCTTGAGATAGTCGCACAGCCTCTGCTCCGCCTCGAGGCGGGGCGTCTCTCTGCCCTTGTCTGCGCCGTAGACCTTGGAGGAGCAGATCACGCTCCACTCGCACTGGTCCTTGAGGCGCCGGCCCTTGTCTTCGCCGCCGGTCGAGCCCGGCCAGGAGGCCGCGTTCATGGAGCGCAGAAGCGCGAGGATCTCGGCGCGGGTCTTGCCGTCCACGGGACCGGTGAACACCAGCGGGGGCATGCCGCCGTACAGGCTGACGTTCAGTTTGGCGCTGGTCAGCTCGAGGTGGATGCTCCGCGCGACCAGGGGCGTCAGCTTCTCGCCCCACTCGGAATGGTAGGCGGCGTACCTGATGCCGTCGCCGCCCTCCTGGCCTGCGACGGCGTCGCAGCAGAACATGAGGGGCAGAACGGCTGCCATGAAGAGACAGGAGCGCAGCATGGAAGACCTCCTTGGTCGTGCGGTATGGCAAGGCGCGCGCAAACCAGCGCCGGACTCCGCTACTATCCGCATTTGACGGGACAATGGCAACAGCCCACATTCCGCCTGCTGGCCCACGACCTGCCGGGACGTCTCGGAGGCCTGCGGCGCCGCACGCAGAAAGGCCTTGCAAAAACAAGGCTGTACCGTAGAACGGAAGGCATGGCGCCCGCAGACTCCTGCGTCGAGGCGCCTTGGCAAGGAGGCCTCCATGAACAGTCGCATCTACTTCTACGGCGATTCCAACGTCTGGGGCTACATGCCTGAAGGCGGGCGCATCAAGGCGCAGGACCGCTTCCCCTTTCAGGCGGGCCTCATGCTGCCCGGCTGCGAGATCGTGGAATGCGGCCTCAACGGGCGCTGCACTGCCTACAGCCACGAGGTCTTCTCTCCTGAGCTGCTGGGAGGCGCGACCTTCAAGGCAGAGTTCGCCAAGGCCCTTCCCGTGGATGCCCTCGTCATCATGCTCGGCACCAACGACGTGATGGATCCGCTCAACTTCACGGCCAGAAAGATAGCCGGCAACCTGCAGCGCATGATCCGCGAGGCCCGCGAAGCGGCAGGTCCCGATCTCGCCGTGCTCCTCGTCTGCCCCCCGCCCCTGCCTACCCGCGGGGTCTGGGAGCTCGTCGGCATGTACGGCTGCGAGAAGGACCTGCTCGAGCAGGATCTGTCGCCGGCGCTGGCCAAGGCCGCGGCCGAAGAGGGGGCGCACTTCCTCGATGCCAAGGCCAGCGTGCCCGAGTTCGACGCCGAAGACGGCTTCCACCTGAGCGTCGACTCGCACAGGAGCCTCGGCCGGGCCTGCGGCGAGGTCCTCAGGCACATGCTGCTCGGCTAGCGACGCTGTCCGCTACCGAAATCTTCTCCCTCCGCCAACAGTCCGATCCCCAGGAGGAGGAACCGGCACTCTGACCTTCTCCGAATGCACGGGTGCGGCGACAGCGCCGGGGACATCTGCCGTTCCGTCAGCAGGGAGAAGTCCGCCACCTTCCGCAGGGAGGGCAGCGCCATCGGCAACTACTTCAACCGGAAGGAGGGCTTTACGGAGCCGTGGGAGCAGAGCCCCTGGGGCATCACCGTCAAGGAAAGCTCCTCGATCAGCATGCCGTTCACGCTGGAGGACACGACATACCTGATCTACCACCATGAGGAGGCGGCGGGAGACGCAATCTCCCCCCTTCATTCTCGAAAGATAGACGGCCCCTGCCCCGCCCTGCCAGCACGCCCGCCGAGGCCTGCGCGGGCATCGGCAAATGCAGGTTCATGACCTTCAACTCATGACCTTCAACTAAGGATGGCGGCGTCAAAGGTAGGCATTTCGACAGGAAGCTGTCGGTCATCTGGGAAATTGACAGCACCGTCTGCGTCACCGAAGAGCACGGCCTCGGCTCCGAATGGCACTTCAAGGACGGCAGGCAGCTGGTGTACGGAACCAGCGACGGCAACGAAGTACATGTCTTCGTGCTCGCAACGCAGCCGGCCTCCGTACGCAAGGTTCCCCGACTCACGGAAGGCGGGGCAGATCGCTCTACATGCACGGCAATAACGACCTGCCAGAAGGCTCACGCTACCGGTTTCCCGTGCTCCCGTAGCCGCCGGCGCCGCGCTCCGAGGCGGGCAGCTCGTCGACGAGGGCGAACTCGGCATGGCTGACGGGCGCGACGACGCCCTGGGCGATGCGCTCGCCCTGCTCCACGTAGTAGGGCTCGCTTCCCAGGTTGCGCACGATGATGCCGACTTCTCCGCGGTAGCCGGCATCAATGGTGCCTGGCGCGTTGGCAACAATGAGCGGTGTCTTCAGGGCCGCGCCGGAGCGCATGCGCACCTGCATCTCGAAGCCCTCGGGAATGGCGAAGGCCAGCCCCGTCGGCACGATGGCGGCCTGCCCTGCCGGGATCTCCACGCGACGCAGGGCGTGCAGGTCGAAGCCGGCATCGCCGGGCTTCTTGTATTCAGGGACAACGGCATCGGGATCGAGCTTCTTGATCTGGACGGGGATGGCGTTGGCTGGCGACATGGGCGACTCCTCCCTCTGACTGCTGAACGCGGGAATGCAGGGCTGGCTACTGCTCGAGGGGCTGGGGCTTGTGGACGGGAGGCGTCTGCATCCACTCGGCCCAGCAGGCAAGCAGCGAGCGCAGGGCATTGCCCCTGTGGCTTCTGGCGTTCTTCTCCTCGACGCTCAGCTGGGCGTTGGAGACGCCGAGGGTGATGTCGCAGAAGACGGGATCGTAGCCAAAGCCGTTGTCGCCGATGGGCTCGTTGAGGATGCGCCCCTCCCACGTCCCCTGCACGACAAGCGTGTCCTCGGGCTCGTAGTAGCCGGGCTTCACGGCAGCCATGCAGCAGACGAAGCG
>JAEEPQ010000177.1 GCA_016284885.1 Desulfovibrio sp. | reverse complement strand
ATGGAGCCGATGCGTAGCGATCCCTTGGGCTCTTCGCCGCTCAGCACCGCGTCTTCCGCCTCCTCGGCCAGCTTCACGATCCGTTCCGCGTAGCGGTGCAGTATCTCGCCCTGCCCAGTCAGCGCCACGCCGCGGGAGAGGCGCCTCAAGAGGGGGACATGAAGTTCCTCCTCCAGCTGCTTGATGCGCTGGGACAGGTTGGACTGGGCGTAGTTCAGCCTTTTCGCGGCCTTGGAGACGCTGCCCTCGGAGGCAACGGCACAGAAGTAGCGCAGCGTGGCGAGATCCATCTTGACGGCATCCTCCATTGAATATATATTTTTTGTGAATTCACGATATATGATTTTTATATATCAGTCAAGCAAGCAGACGCAAGGAGCAGACATGGCTGCGTTCTTCTTTCCCAGCTGCAAGTCCAAAGCCGACTACCCCGAAGCCAGCGCCCGTCTTGCTGCCTATGTCAAGGCGCGGTTCGGCATCGACCCCGCCGGATGCTGCCGCACTGACCGCAAGCGCCTTGCTCCCGGCGACGAGGCGCTGGTTGTCTGCAACAACTGCGCCGCCATTCTGGAGGAGAGCTCGGAAGCCGGCCGCATCGGCTTCGTCTGGAACGCCATCGACGCCGATCCGTCCTTTCCCTTTCCCGACTACGGCGGAGAGGCCATCACGGTGCAGGACTGCTGGATTGCCGTCGAGCGCCGGTCCGTGCAGGATGCCGTCCGCTCGCTCCTTGCGAAGATGAACTTCCGCATCTGCGAACTGGCGGAGCATCACGAGCGCACCCGCTTCTGCGGGGTCAACCTGCTGCAGAAGTGCAATCCCAGCAACGCGAAGCTTGCCCCGCGGCGCTACGTGGAGCAGGGAGCGGAGATGTTCACGCCCATGTCCCCGGAAGCGCAGAAAGCCCGCTTCCGCCGGCACTGCAGCCAGATCGGGACCGAACGCGTTGCCTGCTATGGCAAATTTTGCACGGACGCCGTCAATACAGGCGGGAAGAGGCCGCCCATCTGCTGAACCTTCTCTTTCCCGCCGGCAAGTGAGGCGAAGATGCGTACCGACTACTATATTGCCAGCTGCGTCTTTACGGCCAGGCACCCCGAACTGAGCGCAGCCATCCGCCGGCACGTGGGCGGAGTGCTGGGACTGCCCGTGGTGCGCTGCTGCGTGCCCCGCTACAAGCTCCGCTCCTTCACCGACAAGATGCCCGAGGGCGCCCTGCGCGAGGAATGGCAGGCCCTGCCCGACTGCGCCGGCTTCCAGCCCGGCGACACCGTGTACTCGCTCTGCCACAACTGCTCGGCCATCATCGAGGAGCAGAAGCCGGGCGTCCGGGTGCGCTCCCTGTGGGAGCTTTTGCTTGAAGAAGGAGTCTTCAGCTTCCCAGACTACGGCGGCATGGAGATGGCCGTGCAGGACTGCTGGCGCGCCTACGACAGAAAAGAAGAACAGGACGCCGTGCGCGAGCTTCTGCGCAGGATGAACGTCAGGCCCGTAGATCTGGCCAAAAACCGCGAGGCGACCGAGTTCTGCGGCATATCCCTCCTGCGCCCGGCTCCGCCCCGCAACCTGAAGCTGGCGCCGAAGCGCTACGTGGAGAACGCCAAGGGCAGGTTCCTCCCCCATTCGCCGGAAGAGCAGGAAGCGGCCATGCGCGCCTATGCGGCCACGCTTCCCCAGATGCCGGTGGCCGTCTACTGCCACTACTGCGAAGAGGGGCTTGAGCTTGCCGGCGTCGACGTGCGCCATCTGGCCGCCATGCTCTTTGCCGGCGAGGCCGGACGGCAGGCATGATGCCAGAGATGCGGCGAAAGGACCGCCAGCTTCCCGAAGAAGAGGCTGTTCGCCTCCTGCAGGACTGCCGATTCGGCGTGCTCTGCACGGTGTGCGCCGACGGCACGCCCTACGGCATTCCCATGAACCACGCTCTCATCGGACGCAGCCTCTACATGCACTGCGCAGCTGACGGCGGTCTGAAGCTGGAGAACATAGCCCGCAGCCCCAAGGCCTGCTTCACCGTTGTCGGCCAGGCCGACGGAGCGGAGGAAGGCCCGCCCAGACTTCACTCCGCCATCGCCTTTGGCAGGGTCTCGACAGCGCTCAGCGAAGAGGAAAGGATCCTGGGTATTGAGGCGCTCCGGCAGCACAGCCGGCGGCCGCGGCCATCCGGCACCGGCACCGCGCGGAAGGTGCTCGTCCTGCGCTTCGACATCGAACAGCTGACAGGAAAAGGAAGGTAGGCCCGATGCTTTCCAACTGCCTCCGCAGGGAGCTGGCCGGCGCCGGCTGCGCCTTGGCCTCGGCCGTGCTTTTCGGGACGATGCCCCTGATGGCCAAGACGGCCTTCCTGCACGGCGGAAGCCCCGCCTCCGTCGCCTCGGCCCGATTCCTGCTCGGCGGCCTCTTCTGCCTGCCCCTGCTGCAGGCGTCGCATGCGTCCTGGAAACTGACGCGGCGCCAGCTGGGGCACGCGCTCCTGCTCTCCCTGCTTCTGTCGTCAACGCTGCTGCTTCTCTTCTCCGCCTACGGCAGCATCGGCACCGGCCTGGCCACGGCTCTGCACTTCACCTATCCCGTCGCCGTCCTCGTCCTGGCCTGTCTCGTCTTTCGCGGGCCCCTGTCCCTGCTGGACGCCCTGTGCGTGGCGCTCACCGCAGGGGGCGTCGCCCTGCTCGCCTCGCCTTCGGGAAGCGGAGGCGATGCCGCAGGGATCGCCATGGCCGCCGGCTCCGGACTGACCTACGCCCTCTACATCGTCCTGCTGGCCCGAAGCGACCTGCGCAGGGCGCCCGTCTTTGCGGCCACGCTGTGGCTCAGCCTCTTCGCGTCCCTGGAAACAGGCGCCTTTGCCATCGCAAGCGGAACGCTGACGCTGGACATGGGCTGGGAGGGATGGGGCGCGGCCGGTGGCCTTGGCCTGTTCTCCACCGCTCTTGCCATCGCTCTCTTCCAGAAGAGCGTCTTTCTCTGCGGGGGGCTCAAGACCTCCCTGTACAGCACTGCCGAGCCTCTCACCGGAGTCGCCATCGGCCTTGCCGTCTTCAGAGAGCCCATGACGCCGGCAATAGGCGCAGGCATGGCCTGCATCGTTGGCGCGGTGGCGACGAGTGCGCTCGTTCCTGTGCTTGCGGCCGGCAGGAAAGGCAAGGGGTGGCGTCCCTGATGGCAGCCCAGGATTACCAAGTCGCCTGTCCGGCTCCGCATGAGCTCCAAGATGGCTCGGAAGGGGGTGCCCTGATGCAATAGAGCGGCCCGAAGCGTCGCCGTCCGGTCCGTCCCTGAATACGCCTACGGAGAGAGAACCTAGGCCACGGCCAGCACGGCCGCCTTCCAGACTTCGTTCCTGGGCGTCACTGCCGACGCCACCGTGGGCGAGGCTGTAGCGGAGGAGAAGACCACGGAATGCGTCTCCTGGTTCTAGTCGCTGACCGTGAGCTTCTGCGAGACGTCCGTCGCCTTCGCAAAGCTCATGGCCGTATCGCGGAGGATCGAGGTCACGGCCGGGGGCGCTGAAGACCAGGGGCATGGTTTCGGAGCTATCGGTCACGGCGTCCCTGCGCCAGTCCTCCGTCCCGTAGACAATGCAGTCCCGAAGCGGACCGCAAGGCCAGGGATCGTTGCACTAGATGCCAGCAGGTCGTGGGCATGTACAAGTTTGCGCAGAAGCACTGCCAGAAGAATCCCGCTTTTTCGTCGGGCGCGGACGGATGCGTGCTTCTGCTAAAGGCTACGCGGCTTCAAAGGGAAGCAGTATGCCGAACTCTGTTCCGCCTGGACGGCTGCTCTCGAGCCGTATCGTGCCGCCGCGCTTCTCCACGAGGCTCTTGCACACGGCAAGCCCGAGCCCCTTGCCTGCTCCCACTTCGCGCGTGGTGAAGAAGGGCTGGAACAGATCGTCCTCAATCTGTCTGGCCACGCCGTGCCCCGTGTCGCGAACCTTGATCTCCACAAGCTGGCACGGCGCCTGCCCGTCCGTTTCCGCCGTCAGGTTCTGCAGGCCGAACAGCGCCTCTTCTGCCGGACCCGAGGCCGGACGCACGCGGCAGGCAATCTCGATGTTTCCGCCGTCAGGCATCGCGTCCAGCGCGTTCTCAACGAGATGGATGAAAATCTGGCGAATTTCTGTCTGGGAGCCGAGGAAGGACGGCATTCCGGGATCGGCGCTAACCTTGGCCGTCACGCCCGAGTCCTGCATCCGGGCGCTGAAGACGCCTAGCACCTCCTCGGCGGCCTTGCGGAGATCGACGCCCCTGCGCTCGGCATCAAGTCCCCGCCCCAGGACGAGCAGGGTTCTGGTGAGCTCGCGGACTCGCCGGCTCTGGCGCTTGATGACGTCGACGGCTTCAAGGATCTCGTCGCGAACGGAGCCGGCATCCTTCGGCATCTCCATCATCAGGTCCTCGATTTCGCCGGCGGCCTGGACCATGATGTTGACGGGATTGTTGACCTCGTGGGCGATGCCCTCGGTGAGGCGGTCCAATGACCGCATGCGGGCCGCCTCGGCTAGGAGCTCCTGCTCGCGCGCCTCCCGCTGGCGGGCCTGCGCCCTTGCCAGCACGTCCTCCACGCAGGCCAGGGAAACCGGCTTGGCGAGCCAGTCGAAGGCGCCGTGGCGCAGGGCCCTTGCGGCTGCGTCCACCTGGGACGCCCCGGTGAGCATGCAGCATGCCGTGCCGGGCCAGAGTCCCCGGATGCGCTCCAACAGGGAGAGTCCGTCCATGCCGGGCAGGCCCACGTCCAGCAGCGCAACGTCGCTGGGGGCATCCTCCATCTGCTCCAGGGCTGCCTCGGCCGTTCCGGCCACCCTGACGGCGTAGCCTCTCAGGCGCAGACGCTCGGCGAGCAGTTCGGCAAAGGTTCTTTCGTCGTCGACGATCAGCACGTCCATGGGAAGCCTCCTGCGACTCCGCCTGCCACGCCCTCCCGGGCCGGGAGGCCGGGGGTCCCGCCCCCGCCCCCCGCCGGAGAGGCATGATGCAGCCGCCCTAGGCGTCCTTGCGCCGGTCCTTTTCC
>JAEEPQ010000176.1 GCA_016284885.1 Desulfovibrio sp. | reverse complement strand
CGAAGTAGTCGGCCGCCAGGGCAGCCATGGCGCCGATGGCAACGAGTATGCCCAGGCGCTGGAAGACGGCCACCGACGAGGCCATGTACGTCAGAAAGCACAGGGCCAGGACGATGGATGTCTGCAGCATGGACTTGCCTTCGAGGATGAATGTTCGGCGCACGGATTCGGCGTAGTCGCCCGTCTGCAGAAACCAGTACTTGCAGCCGTTGATGAAGTGGATGGTGTCGTCGACGGCCAGGCCCAGCAGCATGGGCATGACAGTGACGGTCATGACGTCGAGCGGAAAGCCGAAGAAGCCCATGCACGCGCCGCTCAGCAGCGCCGGGGCGATGTTGGGGATCATGGCGATGAGGCCGATGCGCAGGCTGGCGAAGGTAACGCACATGAGTAGCGACACGGCGAGCACCGAGAGGAAGAAGGACTTGATCTGGCCCCAGCTCACGTAGTCCTGCATGACCGAAAACTGAGCGATGGAGCCGGTCAGCAGTATGTCGGCGTCGGGGAAGAGTTCCCTGCCGCGCCGGTAGATGGTCTCGAGTTCTCGGGCCGCCTCGGCAGACTTGTAGTCGCCCATTTCCACGAGCAAGCGCAGCCGGCTGTACTCGTAGTCGATCCATCGTTCTGCCTCCACGCCGCCTGAATTTTCGTAGAGCAGGAGCTGCTGGGCGATCTGCTCCTGGGTGTCGGGAATGATGTACTTGGCGTCGTCGTTGGCGTTGAGGGTCTTGTTGAGGTCCTTGAGGATGTCGATGACCGAGGAGACGCGCTTGGTGAGGGGAAAGTCCGAAACCTCCTGCACGAACTGCTCGAGCCTGCGCAGGTTTTCAGGCCGCTTGGCCATGTCCTGCTCCCGGAATTCGATGCCGATGCCGTAGGCGTAGAGCGAGCCGAGGGGGCTGTCGGCGACCTCGCAGATGCGTTTCACGTAGGGCACGGCCATGCCGTAGGTGTCGCGCATGTCGAAGGAGATGTTGACGTCCTTCAGTCCTGCCAGGGAGGCGAGGAAGACGATGAGGCAGAGCAGGAGCGAGAGCCCGGGGCGCTTGAGCACGCTTCGGCTGAGCCTGTCGACGAGCGCGTCGGAAAGGCTTTGGCGGACGCGTGCGGCCTTCCTTGGGATCCGCCTTCTTCCGAAGGAGATCATGGCGGGCAGAAGGAAAAGGGTCAGAAGGTAGAGCACGCCCACGAGCGCCGCGGCCGTCAGCCCCATCCAGCGTATGGGCTTGAGCGGCACGAAGCAGAAGGAGAGCAGGCCGACCATGGTCGTCAGGGCACTGAAGCCGATGGGCCAGCCCGAGCGTTCCACTGCGCCGGTGGCGGCCTCCCGGCGCAGTCCGGTTTCGAAGAGTTCTGCCTTGAAGTCGTTCACGTAGTAGATGCTGTATGCAAGCGCCATGGCGAGGCTGAGGAAGACGGGCAGGAAGATCATCGAAGGATCGTTGACGATCCCGAGCCAGCCCTGCACGCCGAAGACGAGGCCAAGCCCGGCAACGGCGCAGAACAGGGGGAAGAGAACGCCCCGGACGCTGCGCAGCGAGAGAGCGAGAACGGCAACGGTGAAGAAGAGCGAGAGGCCGAAGAGCGTTGGCATTTCGGAGGCAATGAAGGCGCGCTTGTCGGCGTTGATGACCGGCAGGCCAGAAGTCTTCAAGCGCAGCGGCCTGAACTCCGGCCTGGCGGCAATGAGGTTCACCTTTTCGCCTATGACCTGGTCGAGCCCCCAGCCCCGCTCGTCCTTGGCATTGTGCGGCAGGCGCTTGAGGCGCAGCATGATCCACGTGTACCGGCTGTCTTCGGAGACGATTTTGCCCTTGATGCTCGGCTTGGACATGGCCTTGCGCCGCATCTCCTCCCTTGAGGCGGCGTCGTTCGGCACCGGATCCGGCACGAGCTCCGTAATCTTGAGCTCCTTGTCCGAACCTTGGATGAATTCTAGATCCGTCAGCGAGAGGACGTCGTCGGCGTAGGGAACCTCCTGCTTGAGGGCCTTGCCGAAACGCCTTAGCAGCCGCAGGAATTCGGGGTCGAAGACGTCGGGCGCCTCGGCGAGAACGCCGCAGAAGTCGTCGTTGCCGAAGATGTTCTCGAAGTGGTCCCTGATCTGCAGGAGCGGATCCCCTTCGAGGAAGTAGTTTTCCTGGTTCGTGTCGGACTGCACGCGGGGCAGGCCCGCGCAGGCAAGCGCCAGCAGGAGCAGCGTGCCGAGGATGGCCGAAATGCGCCAGCGCACTATCCGCTGGCCCAGCCTGAGAAAGAAGGCGTTGATTTTGATCAGATCCATGGGTCGACCTTGTGGGTGGGGCAGAGCCGGCACTTGATGCCGCGAACGGGGCTGAGGGGATGCGCCGTGCTGCAGGAAGTCTTCTGCACTTCTGCTAGCGGACGTCCCGGCACTGCAGGGCGCGGGATGCGGAGCCTGCATCCGCCTGCGGCACGCGCTGGCGGAGCCTCGTGCCCGGCGCCGATGAGGAAGGCCTCTTCTGCGGATGCTGCGCATGCTCGGAGGCGGACCTGCGGAAGACGTTGATGCGGGCCTCGCCCACGGCTTCGCGCAGTTCCCGGTTGCGTATGCCGAGGCCTTCGCGGGGAGCGAGGTTGAGGACGCCGAGCTTGCCGACGCTTTCGCCGTCGTGCATGCAATTGAGGGCATCGGCGACGCCGGCGAGGGGATAGACCTCCGAAAGCACCGGCAGGAGATGCCCCTTGCCCACGAGCCTGGCCGTCTGCATGGCTTCGTAGTAGTTGGCGCCGTGGGAGCCGATGATGGACTTGACCGGCTGCCAGAGGTAGCGGTTGTCGAAGACGTGGTCGTAGCCGGATGTGGAGCCGCAGGTCACGATCTTGCCGCCGGGCCTCGCCACGGCCACGCTTGCCGCAAAGGTCGAGCGCCCGGTGTGCTCGAAGACGATGTCGGGATCCTCGCCGCCGGTGCACTTGCGTATGCGCACCTTGAGGCGCAGGATCTGGCGGGAGAGCGTGCGGCCGCTTTCGTCCAGGAAGCCGTGGCCCTTTTCGCGCGGCTGGACGATGACGTTGGGGCAGCCGAGGCGGCGCACGAGTTCGGCCTTGCGCTCGTTCGAGACGATGCCGATGGGGGTGCCGCCGCCGTTGAGGACCATCTGGACGGCAAAGCAGCCGAGCCCCCCGCAGGCGCCCCAGATGAGGACATTGTCGCCTTGGCGCATGCGGGCGCCGTTGTCGGAGACCAGCATGCGGTAGGCCGTGGTGGCGACGAGGAAGACCGAGGCGGCCTCCTCCCAGGAAAGGTGTTCGGGCTTGGGCAGGAGCTGGTTCTGCTGCACCGTGGTGAACTGGGCGAAGGCGCCGTAGTTGGTCTCGAAGCCCCAGGCGCGGCCGTGGGGATCCTTGACGCCGTCGTGGTAGACTTCGGGACTGGCCCAGTCGTTGACGGCGCCGAAGATGTTGACCCTGTCGCCCGGCTTCCAGCGCTGGACGGCGGATCCGGTGCGCACCACGACGCCGCAGGCGTCGCTGCCGGGAATCATGAAGTCCTGCCTGTGCTTCTGGTTGCAGGGGTTGAACGAAGCAAAGTCGCCGAGGTACTGGAAGGCCGGCGCAGGCAGGAACATGGATGTCCAGACGTTGTTGAAGTTGACGGCAGATCCCATGACGGCCACGAGCACCTCGTTGGGCCCGGGATCTGGCACCGGCACCTCGTCGATGTGGATGGACCGGCGGGGGTCGCGCTCCTCGAAGGGCAGGCCGTCGAACATGTGCTCCTCGTCGCGGTGGACGGTGGCCGCCTGCATGGCCTCGGGCAGCCTTGCGTTGGCAAAGTCTTCGGCGGTGCTTTCGGGAGTCTCGATAAGTTCAATCAGGTCGCGAAGCGTGGAATCCATGGCATTTCCTTCGTTATTTGGTGTCGTGTCGTAAAGCCGCTTCCCAGAGCCGGCAGGCCGCAGGGCCGCCGGCGTCCCCCTACCCGGGGGACGAAACGGCTATGCTGGCTCCTTCGCGTTCGAGGGCGTCCAGCAGGGCGCAGGGGTCGAGACCGCCTGCGAGGTAGCCGGCGCCGGGCACTCCCTGGCCTTCGAGCAGCAGGAGGGCGCTGGCCGCCATGATGTCGGAGACGTACTGCAGGCTGCCTATGCCGGCGTGCAGCGTCGCCTCGTAGGCGCAGGGAAGGCCTGCGCGCTCGCCTTCTATTTCAAGGAAGAAGTGGGTTTCGGGCTCCTTGGCGTCAAAAGCCTCCACGAGCTTCTGGGCCGCCTCCTTCTGCGCCTCTTCGGAGAGGCCGGGCGCGCAGGCCTCGAAGAGGCTCCCAAGGTTGGCCTCGCTCAGGGAGAGGTAGGCGTGTCCCTCGAAGGCGCCGATGTCGCCGGCAAGCCGGCGCATCTCCTCGGAAAAGCAGGGGTAGAGGACCCGCTCGCCCGCAAGGCCCGGAATGTGGCGCCGGCGCACGCCCTGGGCGTCGCGCCTGAGCTCGCCTCCCTCCCAGAAAGCCATGCCCGAGCCCGTGTCCTTCTGCAGGGTGGAGACGATGTCGTAGGCCGCCGTCCAGGTGACCGTGCAGCGGCTGAAGTCGGTGTAGAGGGAAAAGCCCTCCACGCTGTCCAGAAGCCGGGTGGCCATGGCGCGCGGGAAGAGGCCTGAAAGCCCCGGGTAGGTGCCGCAGCTGAGCAGGAAGGGTCTGCCCGAGGCGGCAAATTCCGGAGCCCTGGGCTCGAGAATGCCCATGAGGTATTCGTCGCCGGCGGCGTCCATGTAGGGGATGCCGGCACTGAGGGCCGCCAGCGCCGGCCTGTCGCGGATGATGCGGTAGGGGCCTGCGCAGTTGGCGAGCAGGTCGCCGTCCCGGCACAGGGCTTCGAGGCTTGCCGGATCGGTGGCGTCCACGGCGGCCGGGCTGGCCAGGGCGCCGAGCCGGCCTGCCAGGGCGCTGGCCTTGTCGAAGTTGCGTCCGGCGATGCGGACGCGGACGCCCTTGCCGCAGAGGAGGCTGCAGAGGCGGCTTCCGACGGCGCCGTAGCCGCCGATGACACAGACAGTTGGCATGGTTGCTATCCTTGAAAGAGGTAGAGCAGCAGCGTGTCCGAGACGAGGCCTGCGACCTCGTCCC
>JAEEPQ010000018.1 GCA_016284885.1 Desulfovibrio sp. | reverse complement strand
GGGCCAAGGCCGCCTGAGGTGATCACGAGGTCGCTGCGCGACAGGGCCTGCAGCAGGCACGCTTTCAGGCGCTCGGGGTTGTCGCCCACGGTGGCCACGTGCTCGAGGTCGATGCCGAGCCCAGCCAGCTCCCTGGCGAGGAAGGCCGCGTCGGTGTTGACGGCGTGGCCGAGGAGCAGCTCGGTGCCGATGGAGACGATTTCAGCTTTCATGGCGGAACCTCCCTGACTCTCCCTGACGTTCGCTGCGGCTAGGCCTGCCGGTTCTCCTTGCGCGTCCTGCGGAAGGCGTTCTGGCCGTACTCGCCGAGGCGCTCGAGGCGCCGGTCCACGAGGTCGTAGAGCGTGCCCTTGGTGAAGGATCCGTTGCGGCGCCGGCGGCCGGCCTGCATGCCGGTGAGGAGCTGCAGGGCGTCCTCGATGCGGCGCACGGGGTAGATGGCGAACTGTCCCTCGTCCACGGCCTTGAGCACCGTGGGGGAGAGCATGAGCTCGTCGATGTTGTCGTAGGGGATGATGACGCCCTGGGTGCCGGTGAGGCGCTGGCGCTGGCAGACCTTGAAGAAGCCCTCGATCTTCTGGGTGACGCCGCCGACGGCCATGATCTGGCCGGAGTGGGAGACGGCGCCCGTGAAGGCTAGATCGAGCCTGACGGGCACTTCGGCGAGGGCCGAGAGCAGGGCCGCCAGCTCGGCGCCCGAGGCCGAGTCGCCCTCGATGCCGGCGTAGCTCTGCTCGAAGAAGAGCGATGCCGACAGCATGAGGGGCTTTTTGCTCGCAAACATGCCGGTGAGGTAGCTCACGAGTATCATCATGGCCTTGGTGTGGATGGGGCCGCCCAGATCCGACTCGCGCTCGAGGTCGATGATGCCGTCGTGGCCCACGCCCACGGTGCAGGAGATGCGGTGCGGCAGGCCGAACTCGAAGGTGCCGTAGGTGGTCACGGCCAGGCCGTTGACCTGGCCTATGGCCTGCCCTTGGGTCTCCACCTTGATGGTGTCGCGGTCGTACTCCTCCATGTAGAGCTCTTCGACCAGGCTCGAGCGGTAGTCGCGCTGGGCGTAGGACTCCTCGAGCACGGCGCCCGTGACCTTGGCCAGGCCCTGCATCTTGGCCAGGGCGGCCGCCTCGATCATGTGCTCGCGCAGGATGGGAAACTTGAGCGAGAGGCGCTTCTGGTCGTCGCAGAGGTGGGAGCCGAGGTCCACCAGCCAGGCCATGGCCGTCCTGTCGAAGGGCGGCAGCCCCTCGAGGTCCACGATGCGGCGTATGGTGCCAAGGTAGTAGCGCACGCCGGCGGCGCTTCTCGGCATGCGGTCGGCCATCTCGGCTTTGATGCGGAAAAGCTTGGCAAAGCGCTCGTCGGAGTCGAGCAGGCCTTCGTAGATGTATTCGTCGCCGATGAGCACGACCTTGAGCTCAAGCTTGACAGGGGCGGGCTTGAGGCCCTTGGTGCGCACGGCCGCGTCCGGCAGGTCCTGGTTGTCCTCGAGCCTGGAGACGCCGGCCTTGAGGGCGCGCAGCAGGCCTTCCCAGGCGGCCGGGTGATGCAGGAGGTCGTCCATGTGGAGCACGAGGAAGCCGCCGTTGGCGCGGTGGAGGCTGCCGGCCTTGACGAGCGTGAAGTCCGTGACCAGGGCGCCGAGCTCGGACTCGCGCTCGATGCAGCCGAGCAGGTTGGCCGGCGTCGGGTGATCCTCCACGACGATGGGGGCGCCCTTGAGGCCCTGGTTGTCCACGAAGAGGTTCACGCGGCACCGCGCCCTGACGTCGGGCCTGTCCGGCGCCATCTGGGGCTGGCCTGCGGTTCTGGGATCCTGGGGCGCGGGAAGATCGCCCCCCTTGTTCAGGAAGGCGTCGGTGTTCTTCAGGAGGTCTTCGCGCAGATCCTTGAAGTAGGTTTCGAGCGCAGGCGCCTGGCAGGCCTTGAGGCTGCGCTTGGCAACGGGCTCGAGCACGGCGTCGAGCACGGCGGCCATGATGCCGCGCTCGAGGTCCTTCTCCTTGCCGGCGTAGCCTTCCTCCATCTTGGCCAGCTCGTGCACGAGGCCGGACATGTGCTGGGCCACGGCTTCGGAGCGGTGCTTGAGGGCAAGGCGCAGGCTGGCGTCGAGGCCTTCGAATTCGTCTTCAGAGACGCGCCGGCCCTTGACCAGGGGATAGAGGGTGATGCTGCCGGCGTCGTCCACGTCGATGTTGAAGCCCTTGTGCTCGGCCACGCTGTTCATGCGGTGGAGCAGCTGGGTGCGCTCGTTCTGGTAGGCTTCGAGCAGCTTCTCGCGCTGCTTGATGAAGCGCTGGCCGCCCACGCGGCGCTCCAGGGTGGCGCCGATCTCCTCGACGCAGTCCTCCATGGCCTTGCGGAACTTCGAGCCCTGGCCAGAGGGGAAGGGCACGAGCACGGGGCAGTCGGGGTCCTGGAAGTTGTAGACGTAGACGAGATCCGGGGGCGTGGCCGACTTCTTGGCCAGGGGCTGGAGGTACTGGCGCAGGAGGTGCATGCGCCCGAGCTGGGTGTCGCCCGCAAGGTAGACGTTGAAGCCGCTGACCTGGATGTTGACGGCCAGATCCAAGGCCTTCATGGCCCTGTCCTGGAAGGGCGTGCGGCCTTCCGCAGGCGCGGGGCGGATGCCGTCGCTGTCGTCGGCCGGCACGAGGGCCGGGTCGTAGGTGGCGTGCAGTCTGGAAGAGGGGAGCGGCTGTATGGTGGCCATGGCGTACTACCTTTTTGGATGGAGCGCGGGCTGCGCAGGCCTGCGGCCCGGCCCGGCGCGCTGGGGCGTGAAGCGTTCTGAAACGGCGAAACCGGCATCGGAGCCGGGGACTGGCGTGGCCTTCCCCGGAACGTCTGCCGGCTTCTGGATAACGATCTGCAGGGAGGGGGCAAGGTCAGCTTCGGGTCGTCACCTTGCCGTCCTTGTAGAGGCGCTCGAGGATGGCGCCGGCGCCCATCTGCTTGACGGTGCCGGCAAGCCGGAAGCCGAGCGCCCGGGCGTCGGCCGCAGGCCCCTTGATCTGGTCGCGGAAGATCTGGGAGCCGTCGGTTTCGGCAACGAGGCCGTCGAGCAGCACCTGGTCTCCCTCGAGGCGGGCGTGGGCGCCGATGGGCACCTGGCAGCCGCCGTCGAGGCCGGCGAGAAAGCCCCGTTCGGCTTCCACGCAGACGCGGGTTTCCCAGTCCTCGAGTCTGGCGACCAGGGCGAGGGTCTGGGCGTCGTCAGCCCGGCATTCGATGCCGAGCGCCCCCTGGCCCACGGCCGGGACGAACTCGTCCGGGTCGAGATCCACGGCGCAGGGCGCCTCGAGGCCGAGGCGGACCAGGCCAGCCGAGGCGAGGAGGATGGCGTCGAAGAGGCCTTCGCGCAGCTTGCGCAGGCGCGTGTCCACGTTGCCGCGCAGGCTCTCGATCTGCAGGTCCGGCCGCAGGGCGAGCAGCTGGGACTGGCGCCTGAGGCTGCTGGTGCCGACCCTGGCGCCGGCAGGCAGATCCTTGAGGCCCGCGTAGCGCTCGGAGACGAGGCAGTCGGTGAAGACTTCGCGCCTGGGCACGCATCCGAGCACCAGTCCTGCCGGCAGCTCCATGGGCACGTCCTTGATGCTGTGCACGGCAAGGTCGGCCGTGCCCGCAAGCAGGGCGTCCTCGATTTCCTTGACGAAGAGCCCCTTGCCGCCGACCTGGGCCAGGGGCACGTCGAGTATCTTGTCGCCGCGGGTCTTGATGACGGCGAGTTCGACGGCGAGATCCGGCTCCAGCGCCTGGAGGCGGTCCTTCACGTGGTTGGCCTGCCAGAGGGCAAGCTGGCTTCCGCGGGTGGCGATGACGAGTCTTGGCATGGGAGCCGCCTAGTGGGCGCAGGTGGCGCAGTTGCCGCCCGAGCAGCCGGCGCAGGAGCAGCTGGAGCCGTGCGAGGAGGAGCCTTCGCCTATGGCGAAGCCGGCGGTTTTGTGGGCGCACTTGCTCAGCATCTTTTCGGTGTCCTGGCTCCCGCACTGGGGGCAGGAGACCGTTTCGTCGCTGGCAAAGACCAGCTCTTCAAAGGTGCCGCCGCATTTGTTGCAGCGGAATTCGTACATGGGCATGGGTATCTCCAGTATCTATGCGGAGGGCTGCGCGGGTTCGGCGCCATCGGCCTTGCCGGCGTCCTCGTCCCCGGGGATGCCGGCGCCAGCCTGGAGCATCTCCCTGAGGATTTCCGGTTTCGTGTAGAGGTAGTAGTCGCACAGCTCGCTCATGAGGCAGGCTATGGCGACGTGGAGCTCCTGGACCAGGCTCTCCTCGATGCTCGGCACCCTGAGCTCGACGTCGGGCAGGTCCTCGGCGCTGAGCATGCCGCCGTCCCCGCCCGTGATGCCGAGGATGAACATGCCCTGCTCGCGGGCGGTGCGGGCGGCCTCGGCAAGGCGCGGGCTTTGGCCGTCCGAGGAGAAGATCACGAGCACGTCGCCGTCCTGGCCGAAGGCCTCCAGCTGGCGGGCGAAGATGCGGTCGCCGTCGGCGCCGTTCTCCGGGCTGGGCATGCCCTGGGGGGCCGCCGACAGCGGCATGGCAGGCAGGGGCGCGCGGTCCGGGGCTTCGGGATTGATGAAGCGGCCGGCGAGAATTTCCGCCACGGCGTGCGAGGTGCCGGCGCCGCAGAGGAAGACGCGGCTGCCGTTGGCGAAGGCGAGGGCCAGGGCCTTGGAGGCTTCCTTGAGATCCTCGGCGTAGAGGTCGAAGAAGTCCCTGCGCACGGCAAGGCCGTCCTCTTCGCGCCTGGCGATGAGGTCGAGGCTGTCGTCCTTGTACTGAAGCTGAATGGCCATGGGATGGCTGTCCTCAGGGAGGCCCTTGCGGACAAGGCGCGCAAGGGGTTGCGTCAAGGAGGGGTGGAGCAGGGTGCCCGCGCTGCGCGCAAAAGCGCCCGAACGGGAACCTTACGGCAAAGAAAAGGCGTTATCAAGGAGGAGGCAAGGCCGATCCGAAGCCGGATCAAAGCCGCTTCAAGCCCGCCCCAGGCCCTCTGCCAGGCTGGGGGCAAGCCCGCCCTGGCAAGCCTGCCGCCTCCGGCTTGACCCGGTCCTGCCCGCGGCTACAATCACCCGCACAGCAAAGCCTTCCCGCCCTGTCCCCCTGCCGCGAGGCGGGCCGCCGCAGGCGGGAGCACCCCCATCGCCTAAGCCGCCTACATCGCAGAAGGCACATACGACCTGCCATGCTTGCCATCCTCACCCTCATGCACTTCGCCGTTGACGGCGTCTGCGCAGCCGAGCTCTACCTCTACGAACTGGCCGAGCCCGACTGGCTCCAGGTGCTCTTCGTCTTCGGGCTCTACAACGCCGCGGCCTTCGGCTTCCAGTGGCTGGCTGGGCTCGCCCTGGACCTGCGTCCGGCCTTCAGGCCGGCCCTGGCGCTTTCAGTCTGCCTGCTGGCCCTGGGCTGCATCGGCGCCTTCGGCGCGCCCCTCCGGGCAGGGCTGCTGGGCGCCGGCAACTGCCTCTTCCATGCAGCCGGCGGCGCCTGGGTGCTCAGCCGGCACCCCTCGACCTACAGCGAGCCCGGCATCTTCGTCTCGAGCGGGGCCGTGGGCCTCGCGCTCGGGCTGGCCGGCATGATCGCGCCTGCCGTCTTCCTCGCCCTGTGCGCAGTCTGCGCCGGCTTCGCCTGCTGGGGCATGGGCAGGGTGCCGGCGCAGATCCCCATGTCCCCTGCCGAAGCTGCGCCAGGCGAACCTGCATCAGACGAAGCCGCTCTGGCCAAGACGTCCGGCGGCAGGCTGGTGCCCTTCCTGCTTGGGGGCTGCGTCCTGGTGCTGCTTGCCTGCGTCGTCCTGCGAGGCTTTGGCGGCGGAGGCCGGTGTCCGGGGCTGCCTCTGCTCTTTCCCTGCGTCTTTGCCCTCGGCAAAGCTTGCGGCGGACTTGTCTGCGACCGCTTCGGACTCAAGGCCACGGCCCTTGCCGTCTTCCTCCTCTGCTTCCTGGCCCTGCAGTTCGGCGGGCTCGTGCCGGCGCTCCTGCTGGCCTTTGCCTTCAACATGACCATGCCCCTGACCCTGCGGCTCGCGCACTGGTGCTTCCCGAAGGCGCCCGGCCTCATCTTCGGCCTTGCTGCCGGCTGCCTGCTTCCCGGCTACTTCTTCAAGGACGCCTTGGCCCTGCCCCCGCAGGCCATGGCGGTCCTCGTCTTCCTGGGGCTTTTCCTGGCAGGCTCGACGCTTGCCCGCTTCGGGCGCCTGCCGGCGCGCCCCGCCAGGACATCGGCCAAGGCGCGTCCTAACGGCGCCTGCGGGGCAGGGGAGTAGGACCATGGACGCCTTGCCAGTCCTTGTCGGTCCCTGCCTCGTCACGAGAATCGAGCTTGGCTTCGCCCTGCTCACGGCAGCCATCGAGACGCCGGTCTTCTGGCTCTGCGGCTACCGCCGGGCCTTCCAGTGCCTGTGCTTTGCCGGGGTCAACCTCGTCACCAACCTTCTGCTCAACGAAGGCCTGGCAAGCCAGGCCGGCCTCGGGCACTACGAGCAGGCCGTCGCCATAGGAGAGGCGCTGGTGCTTGCGGCGGAGTTCGCGCTCTCGCGCTGCTTCACCCAGGGAAGCGCAGGCAGGCTTTTCCTGACTGTGGCCGCGACAAACCTTGCGAGCTTCCTCGCCGGCATCGTCCTCTTCTGGTAGCGCAGCGACCGCCGGCCTTGGACAGGCGCGGGAGAAGGGCTGCGGAGGGGGCTGGGGCATTTCGGCGCAGAATTGTCTTGAACAAGGCAGAGCCATGGCATAGAGAACATCTACTATGGACATCAATGTGACCGGTTCCATCCTCATCGTGGCCAAGGCCCGCGTTGCGGCGGCTTCAGAGCTTGCCGGGGAGATCGCGCGCTGGCTCAGGGAGCAGGGCCGCAAGGCCAGCGTGCTCGTTGCCGGCGTGGACTCGCCCCTCTACAGCGATCCCTCCCTCGGGCTGATCATCGTGCTCGGCGGCGACGGCACCATACTTGGCTGCGCGCGGAAGGTGGTTGGCCGCCGCGTGCCCCTGGTCTGCATCAATTTCGGCCGCGTGGGCTTCCTCTCCGACATCGAGCCCGAAAAATGGCAGGAGGGCCTTGCCGAGGTGCTGGCCTCCAGGCAGATGCGCGCCATGTCCGCCCTGCGCTGGAAGCTTCTGCGCTACGGCCACGACGTGGCCCACGGCTACGCCGTCAACGACGTGGTTTTGAGCCACGGCGCCCTGGCACGCCTGGTGCTGGCCGACATCTACATCGACGGCGAGTTCATGGGCACGGTCCGCGCCGACGGCTTCCTGCTGAGCACCCCCATGGGCAGCTCCGGCTACTCCGTGAGCGCGGCAGGCCCTCTGCTCTCGCCCACCGTGGGCGGCGTCGCCTTTGTCCCCATCTGCCCCTTCCTCAACACCATCCCGCCCATGGTCTTCCCCTGCGGCACCGTCTTCCGCTTCGAGCTCAAGCCCGGCACCACCGAGAGCTGCGTCACCCTGGACGGCCAGGACGGCCAGGACATGCAGACCCACGATGTGCTCGAAGTGGAGAGCGTGCCCGACTGCGTCTTCCTGCTCGGCAAGGGGCTCTCCTTCATCGAGCGCCTGCGCACCAGAAGCTTCATCCTCCAGAACCCCATACGCCGGGGCGAAAACGCCCCCTCGGGACTCTGAGACCCCCGCCCCGCTCCCCGCTCCTTCACTCCCCTTTCCATCACGGCGGGCTCTGGCCCGCAAAAGGAAAAACGCGCCATGAACGTGCCCGTGACCCGCGTCTGCGATCTGCGCCTGCCTTCCGGCGACCCCGAATTCGATGCCTGGCTCTTCAACCTGCTCGTGGACAACAACCTCGTCCACAGGATCAATCCCTCCCTCATCGCAAGCGACGAGCAGCTGCGCTTCATGGTGCACCTCGAGCCGGGACAGGTCTATCTTCCCTGCTCGGACCAGACCTTTTTCGATCTGGCGAGGGAGGACATCCCCCCCGCGCTCCAGGCCCAGTACGACAGGAGCTGGCGCATCGTCTCCGGCCTGCTCGACACCATGCCCTACACCGACGAGGAGCGCAGCCGCACCGCCTCCTTCTGCCTCTACCGCTTCCGCCAGGCCGTTGCAGCCAGCAACGTCATTCCCTCGCGCCTGGTTAAGCGCCTCACCTCCTACGCCCTCTCCCTGACCGAAGATCTGGGCGATCCCTGGACCGAGCGCAAGCGCCAGGCCGTTGAGTGGCAGAAGGCGCACCTCGCCAGCGAGGACGTGCGCGCGGCCCTCGACTCCATAGGGCAGGGCGAGGCCGACTCCTCCAGCATACGCGCCAGGCGCCGCGCCATGGACCTGATCCACTTCGCCCGCTACGCCTCGCTGTGCGCCAACGTGCGCGCCTGGTCCGAGCGCTTTCCGGACCGGGAGGAGCTTGAAGACCATTTCCAGGAGGCCGAAGCCAGGTTCAAGGCCCTCAAGGGCGCGCTGGACATCCTCGACAAGCCGGCCTCGACCGTGCTCTTTCTCTCGGACGCCGACGGCGGGACCCTCTACGACGCCCTCATCCTGCGCTTCTTCCTCAGCCGCGGCCACCGCGTCATCTACGCCGTCAAGGACGGCTTCTACTTCCACAATCCCACCCTGCAGGACATCGCCGACGTTCCCGCCCTGGCCGAGGCCTTCAAGGGCGCCTGGCTCTGCAAGGACAAGGCCATCACCAAGAACGAGCTGCTCCGCCTCCTGCGCGAGTGGCGGCTCATCGTCTTAAGCGACGGCACGCGCGAGCGCCTCAATCTCGCCCGCACTTCCGTCGCCTTCGCCAGGGCCTGGAAGGAGGCCGACCTCGTGGTCGCCCACGGCTGGCGCAAGCGCAAGCGCCTCATCGAGACGAGCGCCGAGTTCACGCGCGACATCCTCTGCTGGTGGGAGGACAAGGACGGCTTCCAGGTCCGCCTGCGCCGCCACCATCCGGCGGAGCGCAAGTTCACGGAGGTCGAGCTCTCCGACATGGCCGACGAGATCATCGCCGGCATGCGCGACGCCAAGGCCAGGGGCCAGAGCGTCATGTTCTACAGCTGCGTCATCGGCTCCATCCCCGGCGAGGTCAAGACCGCCAGCGCCCTGGTCTGCGCCTTCGTGCAGCACCTGCGCGAGCGCATGCCCAACGCCTACGTCGTGAACCCCGCGGAGCACTTCGTCGAGGGCATGGACGGCGACGACCTCATGTACATGTGGGAGAAGGTCCAGCGCAGCGGCCTCATCTCCATCTGGCGCTTCCAGACCGCCGAGGACATCGAGACGGCCTTCGCCCTGCTGGGGCGCGAGGTGCCGCCCAAGTGGGTGGGCAAGGACTCCACCTATTCCACGGGCTGCACCAAGGAAATGCGCATTGCCTGCGACGTGCAGCGCAGCAATCCCGAGATGCAGATCATCGGTCCCAGCCCCGACAAGTTCTTCCGGCGCAGCGACTACGGCGTCGGCAAATACTTTGACGCCACGCTTGCGCACCGCTAAGATGCCCCTCTGCCCCGTTGCCGGGGCCCGAATTCGTCAAGAACCGCCGCCCTGCCGCCCGGCAGGACGGCCGCGCTCGAGGGAGATAGAGGACCATGCCTGACTACGAAGCCGTCATCGGCCTTGAGGTGCATGTGCAGCTTTCCACCAAGTCCAAGCTGTTCTGCTCGTGCCCCAACACTTTCGGCCAGCCGCCGAACACCAACACCTGCGAAGTCTGCGCCGGCATGCCGGGCGCCCTGCCCAGGGTCAACGCCGAAGCCGTGCACTACGCGGCCCTCGTCGGCCTCGCCACGAACTGCACCATCAACCAGAGCTCGGTCTTCGCCCGCAAGAACTACTTCTATCCGGACCTGCCCTCGGGCTACCAGATCTCCCAGTTCGACCTGCCCATCTGCGAGCACGGCTGGCTCGAGATCGACGCCGGCCAGGGTCCCAAGAAGATCGGCATCACCCGCATCCACATGGAAAACGACGCGGGCAAGAACATCCACTCCCAGGCCGACAACAAGAGCTACTGCGACCTCAACCGCGCCGGCACCCCGCTCGTCGAGATCGTCTCCGAGCCCGACATGCGCTCCTCCGCCGAGGTGGTCGCCTACCTCAAGGCCCTCTACGGCATCGTCACCTACCTTGGCGTGTGCGACGGCAACATGGAGGAGGGCAACTTCCGCTGCGACGCCAACGTCTCCATCCGGCCCCGCGGCCAGAAGGAGCTCGGCACCCGCACCGAGCTCAAGAACGTCAACTCCTTCCGCAACGTGGCCCGCGCCATCGACTACGAGATTGCCCGCCAGTCCGACATCCTCGACGACGGCGGAAGCATCAGGCAGGAGACCCGCCTCTACGATGCCGACAAGAACGTCACCGCCGGCATGCGCGGCAAGGAGGAGGCCCACGACTACCGCTACTTCCCCGATCCCGACCAGCTGCCCGTGGTCATCGCCGACGAGACCCTGGCCGCCTGGAAGGCCGAGCTGCCGGAACTGCCCGCGGCGCGCCTCAAGCGCTTCCTCGAGATGACGAAGCTGCCTCTGGAAGAGGCCGAGGTGCTCGTGGAAAGCCGCGCCATGGCCGACTTCTTCGAGGAGGCCGCCAGGAGCGCCAATCCCCGCAAGGTCGCCAACTACATCCTCGGCCCCCTGCTGCGCGAGCTCAAGGCCTCGGGCAAGCCCGTTGCCGAATGCGGCCTCTCCGCGGCAGCCCTTGCCGAGCTTGTCAACATCGTCGACGGCGGCCTCATCAGCGCCAAGATAGCCAACGACATCTTCCCCGACCTCATGAAGGAAGGCGCCATGCCCAAGGCCTACGTCGAGGCCAAGGGCCTCGCCCAGGTCTCCGACAGCGGCGTCATCGATCAGGCCGTCGACAAGGTCATCGCGGCCAACCCCGCCGAGGTCGAGGCCTACAAGGGCGGCAAGACCAAGCTCCTGAGCTTCTTCATGGGCCAGGTCATGCGCGAGACCAAGGGCAAGGCCAATCCCGGCATGGTGAGCGGCCTGCTCAAGAAGAAGCTTGGCGGATAGCCGGGCGCACTTCTGCGAATTCTTCGCGCCCGCCTTGCCGGAATGCCCGGCAGGGCGGGCGCTCCTGCTTTCTGCCGTCGCCTGAGCCCAAGACAGCCAAGGCTGGCTCCTCGGTCCTCGGGCTGGCGCGGCGCTGCAAGCGTCATCTTGCCGAGTTTGCTTCCGCCAGATCTCGAGCGCAGCCTCCAGCCTGCTTCGTCCCTTGCTGCGATGTTCCCGGAAGTGCAGGCCAGTTCTTGATGGCATCTCCGGTGCTCCTGCGCTGGCAGCGAGGGGCTTCGCGCAACGTGGCGGCTGTGGACGAACGCGCTGGCGACAGGCATTTTCGTTGCAGTATTGGACACTTAGATCCATCCCTATGAAAAACGTTAAAAACTCTTGACTTTTTTCTGGGGGGGGGTAACTACTTTTTACAAGTTTACACATATATAATTTCGTGTTGTGCAATAGGTGCAATGCGACGCAGACGAGTCCAGTCGTTCAACTCTCTATCCACCCTTGGCAATTGTCGCAAGACAACTGGAGGATGAAATGAGACTCCTTGGATGTGCATTGCTGCTTGCAGCGTCTCTTGGCCTTGGCCTGGCGTGCCCTGAAAACGCTCCGGCAGCAGCTCAGAGCGATGCCGTCAGCATTTCTGACAATCTTGTTGCATGGGGGCATGGATACCACAGGCCTCCGCCTCCCCCAGGCTACGGGCACAGGCCTCCGCCTCCGCCTCCCCATCGCTACGGGCACAGGCCGCCTCCCCATCGCTACGGGCACAGGCCGCCTCCGCGCAGGCCTATGCGTGAACCGAGGCCTGTTCCCCGTCGCGCCGGATAGCGTTGTCCGCACAGCTTTTTAGAGAATGCCCTGAGACACCCGTGCAGAGCGGGCGCTTCAGGGCATTTTCCTTCAGCGTGCGCAGACCGCAGGTGCAAAGACGATTTTCCCTGCCGGCGGTCTTTGGAGGCCTGGCCTGCGGCGGAACTGCCATTGCGATAAGGATGCGCGGTGGGTTCAGGGAATCATGGGCCTTGCCTGCCGGCTTCCGGCAATCTCTGCTCCGGTGAACCTGAGGGAGCATTCGAATCCATGAACAGCGGCACAGGCGGCAAGGGCGCACACGCATCGACGGATTCCGCGGCCTCCATCCTGCCTCTTCGACCTCTGGGCATTCCTCTTCTTCAACCCACCCTTCAGGAGAGCAGCCATGACGCAGCAGCACTCCCCGGCGGCGCCAGCCGCCCCCTTGCCTTTCCCGCCCGCTGGCTCCGCGATTATGCTGTGTCCAGACGGCGTCTACCGCTGGACCTACGAGTTCTCCATGTACAGGAATCCGACGCTCCTCTTCACCATCTGGAAGGCGATGGGGCTGAGCTTCGGAATTGTCTGGCTCTTCTTTGCCGGCGTCGACGTTTTTGAAAACGGCTTCGACGCGCAGGGCCAGCTCCAGACCGCGGGCGTGTTCCTGCTCCTCTTCGCCGGCATCGGCATCTTCCTTGGAGGAATAGCCTACCTCATCGTGGCCGCCATCTACGGCGGCAAGTACTGCGTGGTCTTCGAAATGAACGGCCAGGGCGTCAGGCACAGCCAGATGCCGAAGCAGTTCAAGAAGGCACAGGTTCTCGGCGCCATCGCGGCCCTTGCGGGCGTCGCAGGGGGCAGCTTCACGGCTGCCGGCGCAGGCATGCTCGCGGCCTCGCGCAACACCATGTACACGGAATTTGCCAAGGTGCGGGGGGGACGCGTCGCCAGGAAGCGGTCCACCATCTACCTCAGCGGGCGCCTGGAGCGGAACCAGATCTACGCCGAGCCTCAGGACTTCGACTTCGTGCTGTGGTTCATCCGGTGCTGCGTGCCGGCCGACGTTGCGGCTAGGCTTCAGGGCTAGCTTGGGCCTTCCCGGCAGGGGCGCGCATCGCTGGCCTCTGCCCCATCCTTTGGAACAGCTTTTTCCGAAGCTGCATTGTTTCTGCAACGCAGATGAGGGGGGCAGTTGAGGTCAAGCTATTGGCAAGTGCCGCAGTGCCAAGCCCGGCATTGCGGCTGAACAAGGTGCGTTCTTCCACAGCAAAGCAAATGGAGGACATCATGAGATTCTTCACCAGCCTCATGGCAGGAGCCGTGGCGCTTCTGCTCAGCCTGACGCTCGCCGGCAATGCGCCGGCAGCGCCTCAGGCCGAAGCCATCTCCCTCCCGGAGAATCTTGTTGCCTATGACGGCGGCTCCCGCTACCGCAGGCCGCCGCCGAGGCACGCCTACCACCGGCCTCCGCCACCGAGGCACGCCTACCACAGGCCTCCTCCGCCGAGGCATGCCTACCACAGGCCCCCGCCGCCGAGGCACCGCTACCACAGGCCTCCTCCGCCTCCACACTACTACCACAGGCCCCGGCACCGTCACCACCACTACTACTATTAATGCGGCTTCTTCCGGCAGGCAGGCGCGCGTGAGCGCCGCCTGACGGGCACTGCACCGAGGCCCTGGGATGCTTGCGCACCCTGCGGCATGCCAGGGCCTCTTCCTTCAGGGCGCCTTCCGCCCTCCTGTTCCGTTCAGCACCCTTCGCCGGCTGGAGAAGGATGCAGGGCCGCCCCTGCCGGGCTTCCCGGCCGAAGGGGAGCGCTGCCGGCTACTTTCAGCCGCCGCAAAGGCCACGCCCAGCCCCTTCCCGCCAGACCGCCTGCCCAGGACGGCATGCAGGCTGCCGGCCATGTCCACGCCGACAAGCCATCGCGGCGCCTCCGGATGCAAGCCGGGGAGAGCGCCCGCCAAAGGAGGCTTTCCATGTCCGCAAAGCGCACCTGCCTCTCCCTTGCCTTCGCCCTGCATCTTGCCCTTGCGCAGGCAGGCCTGCTCTGCCTTTCTCCTGCCGCTGTCCAGGCGGCCCCCTGGCCGGTCAAGGGGAAGGTCGTCTCCTATGCCAAAGTCTCCGACAGGCTTGGCTCGGGACACGTCGTCTACACCGAAGAGCGCAGGGAGGAGCACAGAGACGGCGGCATCTCGAGCACCCGCCTCGTCCACGCCTACCGCTTCACCGAAGAACAGGGCGATGCACCCCTCTGGACCATCAACGACGGCGTCGAGGACTGCTTCGACTTGGCCGCCCAGGGGCGCTTCTCGGCAGGGGCGCCCGTGACAACCGACCTCGACGGCGACGGCCTGCTGGAGATCTGGACCGGCTATACCTACTACTGCAAGGGCGACGTTTCCCCCAGCGATCTCAAGATCATTATGTACGAGGGCAGGAAGAAGCACGCCATGCGCGGCGAAACGCTCCTCGAGATGGATGGACGCTTCGATGGCGGCGAAGGCAAGATGGACAGCGCCTTCCTCGAGGCGCCCAAGGCCTTCCGGGACCAGGCCAGGAAGCTCTGGTCCCAGTGGCGGACTATGGGCATGGCGGACGGGGGCGCAGCGTCCTGGCCCGTCAAGGGCGACGTCGTCTGCATTGAGCCTGTCAGCGACAGCCTTGGCACGGGCGCCGTCGTCTACACCCGGGAAGAGGTCTGGCCTGGCGAGGACGACGAGGAACGGTGGGAGACGATCCGCCTTCGTGCCTGCCGCTTCAACGGCGAGCCCGGCTCTGCAGAAAAGGTCTGGCAGATCAGCGACGGCGCCGAGCGATGCCTTCCGCCGGGAGCATCGTCCGACTTCATGGAGGACTGTCCTGTCGTAACCGACCTCGACGGCGACGGCCTCAAGGAGTTCTGGACCGTCTACTCCTACGGCTGCGCCCCCGGCCCGGACGAGTTTGCCCGTCCTGACCGCCTCAAGATCATCATGTACGAAGGAAGGACGAAGCACGCCATGCGCGGCGGCGTCCGCGAGGCTGAGCCGGGCCTCTACCGGGGCGGAAGCTTCGAGATGGACGAGGCCTTCGAGCAGGGGCCTGCCGTCTTCAGGGACTATGCGGAAAAGCTGTGGCGACGCTGGATCCTCTCCCGGGCAAGCGGATAGCGTCCGGAGCGGGGCATGCCGCGTTTCAGGAGCAAAGCTGGGAAGGAGCTGCCTTGTGTCAGCTCCGGAGAGGAGCCGGCGCTGCCGGACCAAGCTTCATGCAAGGACAGCGGGGAGCCAATACGCTTCCGTTGGGGGAGCCTGCGCCTTCCCTTGGCCATCTCCACGGCGAAACGGGACGAAGCCCGAAAACTCTGGCACCGCTTGAGCCGGGTGACGCGGGCGCTTTGGCTGGATAGCGCCGCCAGCCCTCAGGCGAAGAGCCAGGGGGACTTTTCCTGGAAGAGGGCCTTCAGCGGCGCGTACTTGATCTCGAGGCGCTGGGCGGTCTCTGCGGGAAGCGCCTTGAGGCGGGCGGGATCGCTGTTGTCCTGCAGGTCGCACCACTTCACGCACGCGGCCTCCCTGGAGCCGGAGGTCAGGAGGCGTTCGACGTAGTCCCGGTAGTCCATGCCGTCGGGCCGGGTGTCGAGGCGGACGCAGGCGAGCACCTCGGCGCCGAAGAGCCGCTCCACTTCCGCTTCATCCGTCGCCGTGTCCTCGAGCACGTCGTGCAGGAGGCAGGCCCACAGGGCATAGGGCCTGCAGAGCCCTGCGTCCACAAGGCTCCGGCAGCGCTCCATGACCCGCACGGGGTGCTTCCAGTAGGGCTGGCCCGCCTTGTCGGTCTGGCCCCGGTGCTTCTCCTTGATGTAGGCTATGGTCTCATCCAGCGTGAGCATGCGTCTTCCTCCCTGCACGTGGCGCTGACCCTGTATCTCTCGGGCACAGGGCAGCTCTGCCTGCCGCAGGCGCGGAGCCGGGCTGCAGTCTGCGGTCAGCGCTCGTGCCGTTTGGTCGGGCTGTGGGGGCACCCTATACCGGTGCTTTTCGAGCCGCACCAGATGCACTTGTCCCCGCCGTGGCCGTGGCGGTGCTTCTTCGTAGGGCTGTGGGGGCAGCCTAGGCCGTAGGATCTGGACCCGCAGAACTCGCAGGCCGTCTCGTCGTTGACGTGCTCGTGCTTCTTCGTGGGGCTGTGCGGACAGCCTAGGCCGTAGGACGTGGATCCGCAGTATCTGCACTTGGTTGCCATGGAGCATCTCCTTCAAATCCTTGAAGATATTCTGTCGTGCATGCGTCTTGGGGCAGGGCGCAACGCACCTCAAGCTATGCTTGAAGCCTCGCCGCGGCCCCAGCCGGAACGCGGCTCCTGATGAAGCCGAGCACGAAGTCGAAGTCCTGCGGCGCGGTATAGACCTGGTGCCGGTACACGCTGAATTCATTGAGATAGATGGTGGACCAGCGCCTGGCCGCGCGTCCGCTCTCCACGTCGGCAAAGTTCATGGACATGCGGTTCCGCACGCCAAGGAGCCGGCCTGTCTGGGCTGCCCCGATGCTCCCCGAGACGGCGCCAAGAAAGCCGGCGGCCACGCCGAGGTCGCGGCTCTTCCTGTACTGCTTTGGCGTCTGGGCGTGCGCAACGCCGGCAGCGTCCATGCGGAAGTCCATCCAGTACTTCCCGCCCCAGAGTATGGCCAGCAGGAGGTAGCCCAGCGGCCAGAGCGCGAGGAAGAGGGCGAAGGCCCCCAGCCAGAGGCGGAGGTTGAAGAGCTGGGCCTCGGCATCGAGGCCGCTCTGCATGAGCGTCACGACGGCGAAGAAGAGCCAGAGGCCAGTCAGGGTCAAGCCTATGATCTTGAAGATGATTTTCCAGCCCCATAGCAGGATGGCCGGGTTGGTGAACAGGGGAAAGGCAAGGCGCCAGCGGTAGGCGCCGTCGGCACAGAGCCTGATGGCGGAGCCTGCCGGCGGGGGCGGAAGCGGTGTGGACGGGGGCTTGGATGCGGCTCGGCGTGCCATGGCGTACTCCTTGCAATCTGCTGGAGGGGGAACGTTTCCGGGGAAGCCTGCTATCTAGCGTCGCGGCCCATGCGGAAGCGCTGCCAGAGCTTTTCTGCATAGCGTCTGAAGACGGCAGGCCCAGAGCGGAAGGCGTCGTCCATCTTGCCCTCGCCGCCCTGCATGATGCCGTCGCCGACGCGCGCCCAGGTTTCCCCGCGCATGGCGTACTTGGTCTTTCCCTCGTACATGATGATCTTGAGGTCTATGGGCCCGGGGTCGCCGGCGCAGCCGTAGGTGTAGACCGTCCAGATCTCCTTGATGCCGTCGCGGTCGAGGTCGGTGACGAAGGGGCCGTCGCCGAGGAAGGTGGCCGTCACGCCGTCGAGCTCGCAGCGCTCGACGCCGTCGTTGATCTGCCAGATCCGGGAGGCGGATCCGGGCTCGCCGCTGAAGCGGTAGGCGTGGAGCAGCATGGTCTTCCAGTCGTCCTTCTCCTCCACTTCCCGGCTGTAGATCACGGCGCCCTCGCCGAGCCTGTCGGCAATGGGCTCGGAGGCGAGCACTTCGCCCTTGACGGGCCAGGAGTCCCTGGTGCCGGCACGGCCATCGTCGCTGCGCCACTGGCTCCAGAGCTTCTCGGCGTACTTTCTGAAGGCCGCGGGACCGGTGCGGAAGGCGGTGTCCATCTCGCCCGTGCCGCCCTCGAAGTGGCCCGGCTCCACCTCGACGAGGGTGGTGCCGCGCATGGCGTGCTTGTCCCTTCCCTCGTACATGATGATCTTGAGGGTCTTGGGACTGACGTCGCCGGCGCAGCGCGTGACGTAGCCTGTCCAGATCTCGAGCAGGCCGTCGTCGTCGAGATCGGTCGTCACGGGCGCCTTGGCTGCAAAGTGCGCGTCCACGTCCGCAGGACAGCGTTCGACGCCGTCGTTGACGAGCCAGACGAGCTCGGCCTCTTCGGGATCGCCCGTGAAGCGGTAGGCATGGAGGAGGCGGGTCTGGAGGCCGCCGGAATCGTTCCGCTCCTCGGTGTAGATGACCTGGCCTGCGCCCAGCCTGTCCTTGACGAGCTTCTGCTGGACTATGTCGCCCTTGACGGGCCAGCGGGCGGCCTGGGCGCAGCCGGGAGCCAGGAGCAGGGCCCAGGCCAGGGCAAGCGCAAGCACGGCCGCCAGGGCAGACCGGGCAGGAAGCGCCGGGAGGGCAGGGCTGGCAGGGAGGATGGTTCGGACGAGGGAAGGGATCGTGCGCTGCATGCTCATGCGGGATGCCTCCTTGGGATGCGCGTTCTCCACGGCTATAGCCGAAAGCGCAAGCGCCTGTCGATGCCAGCTCCGAGCCTGGCGCTGATCCGGCACAGATCTGACGCCCCCCGGCGCTCTAGCCAGGCGCCGGAATGGAAAAGGCCCCGCAGGGCGTTTCGCTCTGCAGGGCCTGGAAAAGGCGTGGGAGTGCTCCTCCGCGCTATTGCGGGGCGGAGCTGGTGACGGCGGGCTGCGCAGGACGCGGGAAGTCGGCGCGCAGGGTCTTGGCGAGGGGCAGGGAGTCGCCGCCCGAAAAGATCTCCGCCTCCGTGGCGTCGAGGGCTTTGAGCAGCACCTCGCTGGCGTGCTCGACAGGAACGATGTCGAGATCCTTGAGGACTTCGGCCGGCACTTCCTTGAGGTCGCGCACGTTGTCCTTGGGAATGAGGATGGTGGAAACGCCCGCGCGCTTGGCGCCGAGCAGCTTCTCCTGCAGGCCGCCGATGGGAAGGACCCGGCCCCTGAGGGAGATTTCGCCGGTCATGGCGACGTCCGAGCGCACGGGTATGCCGAGCAGGGCGCTCGTGATGGCCGTGACGATGGTGATGCCGGCCGAGGGGCCGTCCTTGGGGGTGGCGCCGTCGGGCACGTGCACGTGGATGTCTACCTGCTTGTAGAAGTCCGCCGCCAGGCCGAGCTCGGCCGAGTGCGAGCGCACGTAGGTGAGGGCGGCCTTGGCCGACTCCTGCATGACTTCGCCGAGCTTGCCCGTGGCCGCAATGGTGCCGGTGCCGGGCATGATGCTGGTCTCGACGAGCAGGAGCTCCCCGCCGGCGCTGGTCCAGGCAAGGCCGTTGCACACGCCCACCGTGGAGGCCTGCTCGGGGCGGTCGTGGCGGTAGACCGGCACGCCCAGCAGATCCGGCAGGGACTTGACGTCGACGATAAAGGGCGCTGTGGCCGCTTCGGCCTTGGCTTCGGGCGCGGCCTGGGCTTCCTGCTCCGGGATTCCGGCGGCTTCGGCCGTTTGGCCAGCTTCGGCTGCTTCGGGGGCGGCCTTCGCAGCGGCCTTGGCGTCAGTTTTGGCCCCGCTTTCCAGCAGCTTGATGGCCGCCTTGCGGCAGATCTTGGCGATGCGGCGCTCCAGAGTTCGCACGCCGGACTCGGAGGTATACTCGCGGATGATGGCGGTGAGGGCGCTGTCCGTGAAGGAGATGTCCTCGGGCTGGAGGCCGTTCTCCTCAATCTGGCGGGGGATGAGGAAGCTCTTGGCGATGTGGAACTTCTCGGTCTCGAGGTAGCTGTTGAGCTCGATGATCTCCATCCTGTCGAGCAGGGGGGCGGGAATGCCGTCCACGGAGTTGGCCGTGGTGATGAAGAAGATCTTGCTCAAGTCGTAGTCGAGGTCGAGGTAGTGGTCCATGAAGGTGCAGTTCTGCTCGGGGTCGAGCACCTCCAGCATGGCCGCCGCCGGATCCCCCCGGAAGTCGCTCGTCATCTTGTCGATTTCGTCGAGGCAGAAGAGGGGATTGTTGTGATCCACGCGCTTGAGGGACTGGATGATCTTGCCGGGCAGGGCGCCTATGTAGGTGCGCCTGTGGCCGCGGATCTCGGCCTCGTCGCGCACGCCGCCCAGGGAGAGGCGCACGTACTCGCGGCCCGTGGCCTTGGCCACGGACTTGGCCAGCGAGGTCTTGCCCACGCCTGGCGGACCCACGAAGCAGAGGATGGGACCCTTGAGGCCGCCGGAGAGCTTCTGCACGGCCAGGTACTCGAGGATGCGCTCCTTGGGCTTCTCCAGGCCGTAGTGGTTGGCGTCGAGTATGCGCCTGGCGTCGGCGATGTCGATGCCGATTTCCTTGAGCTTGTTCCAGGGCAGGTCCATGACCCAGTCGACGTAGCTGCGCAGTATGGTGTACTCGGCGGCCGAGGGCGTCATGATGCGCAGCTTGTGGATTTCGGAGCGCACCTTCTCCTTGGCCTCCTCGGGCATGTCGCGCGCTTCAAGAGCCTTGAGCACGTCGTCGAGCTCCTGGAGGGGATCCTCTTCGCGGCCGAGCTCCTTGTTGATGGCCTTGATCTGCTCGGTGAGGTAGTAGTCGCGCTGGCTCTTCTCCATGGCGTCGCGCACGCGGTTCTTGATGCGGGTCTCGACGTCGGCGATGGAGTTTTCGCCGTGCAGGCAGACGAAGACCTCCTCGAGGCGCCTGGCCACGTTGGTGATCTCGAGCACTTCCTGCTTGCGCTGGTAGGGCACGTTCACCCGCGACATGATGCTGTCGGCGAGGGTGCCCGCGTCCTTGATGGCCGTGAGGGCGGTGACGGTCTCCTGGTTGATCTTGCGGCCTGACTTGAGGAAGGACTGCAGCTCCTCGCTGAGCAGGGACGCGGCCGCGTCGAAGCTCGTCTCGTCGCCCA
This sequence comes from Desulfovibrio sp., assembly GCA_016284885.1. Taxonomy (GTDB): domain Bacteria; phylum Desulfobacterota; class Desulfovibrionia; order Desulfovibrionales; family Desulfovibrionaceae; genus Desulfovibrio. Next base: position 4,074 of record JAEEPQ010000018.1, on the reverse strand, counting down.
TCTCCTGGGGCACCTCGGTCACCGTTGCCGTGGGGAAGGGATCGTCGTTCGCGTAGTTGGCAAAGGTTGCCCGGTAGAGGCCCTCGAAGAGCGCCTTCACGGTGCCGTCGGGCAGGCGCAGGGTCTGCAGCACGCGGCAGACCACGCCCATGCTGTAAAGCTGCTCGGGCCCAGACACCGACTCCTGGGTGGCGTCCTTCTGCAGGACGAGGAAGATGGGCTTGTCGGGTGCGGGCGAACGGAAGGCGGACTCCACCGCCTTGATGGAGCCTTCGCGGCCCACCAGCAGGGGGGCGACGGTGTGGGGAAAGATGACCACTTCCCTGAGGGACATGACCGGTACGGTGACTGGCCCCCGGAGGGGTTCTTGCGTGAACGACAGTTTGGGCATTCGGGCCTCGTGGCGAGAAGGTTGGAGGGGTGCCGTCCCAGCCGGCAGGAGCTGCCGGAGGGAGAACGAACCTTATATACGGTATGGTGGCAGACCGCAAGGGAGACATGCGCTTATACGCTTATTCAAAGCACGCTGCCGTGCAGCCGGGAAGCGCTTGCCCAGAGGAGGGGATGCCGGCGCAGGGCGCAAGGGCGAAGCGCCCTGGCCCAGGCCTTGAGCTGGCCCGAGACGGGGCTGGCGCGGGCCCGAAGCGGGCTTGAAGCTGAGCTTGAAGCCGGCGGGGTGCAAGGGAGTGCTTGAAGATTTTTCGTGGACAGCCCCTGCGAATTTCATTAAGCACGAAGGCATGTCCGACCATTTTTCAACGGCAGAGCTTGTGGAGTTCGACGATCCTCTGGCAGCCAGCCAGCTCTTCGGCCCCAACAACGCCCACCTGAGCCTGCTCGCCAGCGCGAGCGGGGCCCAGCTGTCGAGCCGCGGCGCCAAGCTGCTGGTGGACACGCCGGACGCCCGGATCAGGCAGGCGCTGGTGAGCGTCTTCGTGCAGCTCTACGAGCTCTTCCGGCAGGGCGTGGCCGTCAGCCAGGAGGACATCGCCAGGGCCTACGAGATGGTCTTGAGCGATCCCGGCGTCGTCCTCTCCCAGGTCTACCGCGACGCGGTCTTCATCCACACGCCCCGCAAGACGGTGACGGCGCGCAACATGGCCCAGAAGGCCTACCTCGACGCCCTGAAGCGCTGCTCCATGGTCTTCGCCGTGGGGCCTGCGGGCACCGGCAAGACCTACCTCGCCGTGGCCATGGCCCTCTCCATGTTCGCCCAGCACCAGGTCAAGCGCATCGTCCTCACCCGCCCCGCGGTGGAGGCCGGCGAGCGCCTCGGCTTTCTTCCCGGCGACCTCGAGGAGAAGGTGAATCCCTACCTGCGTCCCCTCTACGACGCCCTGAACGACATGCTCCCCCAGGCCAGAGTGGCCTCCATGCTCGAGTCCGGCGCCATCGAGGTGGCGCCGCTGGCCTTCATGCGCGGGCGCACCCTCAACGACGCCTTCATCATTCTGGACGAGGCGCAGAACACCACGGCCGAGCAGATGAAGATGTTCCTCACCCGCATGGGCTTCGGCTCGCGCATGGTCGTCACCGGCGACCCCTCGCAGGTCGATTTGCCCATGCTGCCGGGGCCGTCGCGGGGCCAGTCGGGCCTCGTCCAGGCCCTGCAGATCCTCGCGAACGTGAAGGGCATCGCCTTCCACCATTTCCAGAAGGCCGACGTGGTGCGGCATCCTCTGGTCGGAGCCATAGTGCACGCCTATGACGAAGCTGAAGCTCGCCGATAGCCCCAAGAAGCCCTGCGCCCTCTCCCTCATGCGGGCGCTCGAGGGCCATAGGCAGTGCAAGCGCGGGGTGCTTGTCTACGCTCTGGCGCTGCTCTTCCTCTCCCTCTTTGCCGGCTTCAACTTCGAGCCTGGCCACAAGCTCTACGTGCAGGGCCAGGTCGCAGGCAGCGACGTCGTGGCCGACCGCTTCCTGCTCGTCGAGGACAGGACCGCCACCGATGCCAGGCGCAAGCAGGTCATGCTGCTCCAGCCGCCGGTCTACGACCTCAGCATGGAGCCCTACATCGTCTTCGAGCAGCGCCTCATCGACCTCATGCGCGAGCTCAACGGCGTCCCGGTCAAGGGCGGCCGCGAGGCGCCGAGCGAACTCTTCAGCGCCGAGATAGGCCCCGAGCTGGCTCGCGAGATCCTGCCCGAGCTCGGGCTCTCCTCCACCCAGGCCTTTGTGCTCAAAAAGCTCCTGCCGCTCCTGCGCGCCCGCCTCTCCGAGGGCCTCGTGGGCGACATCCGCACCTCCCGCGTGGGGCGCAGCGGCGTCGTCGTGCGCAACCTCGACACCGGCGCCGAGGTGCTCAGGCCCGACGTCGCGACCCTGCCGGACATGCAGTCCTTCCTTGCCGAAGTCTCCACCGTTGCCAGGGGCGAGGAGGAGCTCACCCACAACGCCAGGCGCGCCATCAACGTGGTGCTCGCGACCTGCCTGCCGGCCACCCTCACCCTCAACCGCGAGGCCACCCAGAAGCGGGCCGCCGAAGTCGTGGACAAGGTGGAGCCGGTCTACTACCAGATCCAGAAGGGCGAGCTCATCCTCCGGCGCGGCGAGCGCGTGGGCAGGGAGCAGCAGATCAAGATTCAGGCCCTCTACCGCTCGAGCGAGGCGCCCCTTGACTGGCAGCGCTCCCTCGGCTCCTTCCTGCTGGCCTCCTTCCTCTCCCTCGGCTTCTTCCTCTCGCCGAGCGGCAGGCCCGGCACGCCCATCTCGAACAAGGATCTCTACCTCGTCAGCATCATCACGGTCGTCACGACCCTCTGCGCCAAGGGAGTCCATGCCCTGGGCGGGGCCGTGGGCAGCACAGCCCTTGCCGACGCCTTCACCGTCGCCTTTCCCATGGCGGGCGCCGTCGGCTTCGTGGCCATGGTCTTCGCAGCCAAGCGCTACGTGACCATGGGCCTGCTGCTCACGCTCTTCACGGCGCTGGCCATGCGGCTCGGCGCCGCCTTCTGCTTCTTCCACTTCCTCTCGGCCATGCTGGCCACCTGGCTCGTGGTCACCTCCGTGAGCCGCCAGGACACGGTCTGGAACCTCATCCCGCTCATCCTCGGCGAGTGCCTGCTTGTGCTCGGGGCCTCCTTCGTGGACAACCTCTCCCTCTCGGAGCTGCCCATGCTCCTGACGGCCACCTGCATCAACTCCCTGCTCACCCTCATCCTCTTCTTCTCCCTCTCGCCCGTGCTCGAGACCGTCTTCGGCTACTCCACGCGCTTCAAGCTCATGGAGTTCATCAGCCTCGAGCAGCCCCTCATGCAGGAGCTGATGGTCACGGTCCCCGGCACCTACCACCACTCCATCGTGGTGGCCAACATGGTCGAGGCCGGCGCCAAGGCCATTGGCGCCAACTCCCTGCTGTGCAAGGTGGCGGCCCTCTACCACGACGCCGGCAAGATCTTCTATCCCCAGTACTTCATCGAGAACCAGTTCGGCGGCGAGAACCGCCACGACAAGCTCGCCCCCTCCATGAGCGCGCTCATCATCACCTCCCACGTCAAGAAGGGCATGGAGCTGTGCGGGCGCTACCGCCTCGGCAAGGAGATCACCGACATCATCGCTCAGCACCACGGCACGCGCGTGGTCCGCTTCTTCTACCAGAAGGCCGTGAAACTGGGCGAAGACCCCTCCGAGAGCGACTACAGCTATCCCGGCCCCAAGCCCCAGACCAAGGAGGCGGCCATCCTCATGCTGGCCGACTCGGTGGAGGCCTCGAGCCGGACCCTGAGTGACCCTACGCCCGCCAGGCTCACGGCCCACATCGACAAGATCATCAAGGGCATCTTCGCCGAAGGCCAGCTCGACGAGTCCGAGCTCACCTTCAAGGATCTCCACCTGCTGGGCGAAAGCTTCCGTCGCGTGCTCACCGGCATCTTCCACCAGCGCATCGCCTATCCCGAGCCTGTCAGGAAGGTCGCTGAGCGTCCGCAGCCAGGTCAGGCCGCCAGCCCGGAAGCTGGCCAGGCCGCAGCTGGCAGCCTGCCGGAGAGCGCGCAGGCCAAGCCTGCGCCCCTCGACGCCTCGGCCATGCCCCAGCCCTACGCCGGCCGGGCCGAAGACGCCGTGCGGCAGGCGAGG
>JAEEPQ010000175.1 GCA_016284885.1 Desulfovibrio sp. | reverse complement strand
CGAAGGACATTCTTTTCCCCTGCTTTTCTCCTGACAGCCTGCGCAAATGCATTCCCTGTCTTCTCCGCCGGCATGGCCTGTTCGGTTGCGGCAACCCTTTCCCGCCCCAGTCTCGGCACCATGCGCCTTCAGACAGGCAAGGCGGAAGCAGCAAGAAATGGAGACTGCATAAGTCTTGATTTTAGCTGTGCCAGGCAGCATGATCAGGCTGGCGGGGAGGAAGCCTGCCCCGGCGGCACCAGCGCTTTGCCCGCATGCGCGCCTTGCCAAGGGCGGGAATTCCCCGTAAGTGAGTCAAAGAAGCTCTGCGCTTCTGCCTTTCGACACAAACAAGCTAGGGGAGCCGTCCCGGAGACGGCTGAGAGTGGCGACCCGCCAGACCCTTCGAACCTGACGCAGTTCGCACTGCCGTAGGAAAGCCCTGCCAAGCCATGCTCCTATGGCGTGTGCGTCAGCCAAGACCAAAAGGAACGCACATGTCAGACATCTTTGCCAAGAATTCTGCCCTCAAGGCCCTGCTCGACGCGCATCTAGACAAACTCGCCAGCGAGGAAGGCCTCTCCCCCGAGGCCATCACGGAAGCCATTGCCAAGGGCACCATGGTGCTTTTGGCCAACCCCAGCCACAAGAACGTCAAGCCCATCCTCGTGGGCCAGCCTTCGCGCATCAAGGTGAACGCCAACATCGGCACCTCGCCCCTGTGCAGCAACCACGAAAACGAGATGGAGAAGCTCGACGTCGCGGTCGAGGCCGGCGCCGACACGGTGATGGACCTCTCCATCGCCGGCGATCTGGACGCCATCCGCGTGGACATGCTGGCGAGAAGCTCTGTTCCGCTCGGCACCGTGCCCATGTACGCCGTGGGCCAGAAAATCATCGATGCCGGACGCGAAATCTCCTCCATGAGCGCCGACGAGCTCTTCGAGGAAGTGGAGCGCCAGGCCGTGCAGGGCGTGGACTTCATGACCCTGCACTGCGGCCTTTCCTACCGGGGCGCGCAGATGGGCGCCGAAAAGACCCGCGCCATGGGCATCGTCTCCCGCGGCGGCTCCATGCTGGCCCGCTGGATGCTGGAGAACAAGAAGGAGAATCCCCTCATCGACCACTTCGACAGGCTCATCGAGATTGCCCGCAAGTGGAACGTCACCCTGTCGCTCGGCGACGGCCTGCGCCCCGGCGCCGGCGTGGACGCCGGCGACGCGGCCCAGATGGAGGAGGTCATCAACCTTGGCCAGCTCCAGCGCCGCGCCCTTGCCGAGGGCGTCCAATGCATGATCGAAGGCCCCGGCCACGTGGCCCTCAACCTCGTGAAGACGCAGATCCAGGGCATCAAGACCCTCACCAACGGCGCCCCCCTCTACGTGCTGGGACCGCTCACCGTCGACGCCACGCCCGGCTACGACCACATCTCCGGCGCCATCGGCGGCGCGCTTGGCGTCACCGCCGGCGTCGACTTCCTCTGCTACCTGACGCCCGCCGAGCACCTCACCCTGCCCGACAAGGAGGACGTGAAGGCCGGCGTCATGGCCTCGCGCATCGCGGCCCACGCCGGCGAGGTCGCCCTCGGCACGCCCCGCGCCAAGGCCAGGGAGGCCGCCATGAACAAGGCCCGCCGGGCTCTCGACTGGGAGGGCATGAAGCAGGCGGCTCTTGATCCGGCCATGGTGGACAAGCGCCGCATCCAGCACCACAACGAAGAGGTCTGCGCCATGTGCGGCAAGTTCTGTGCCGTCAAGATGCTCAAGGAAGCCAAGATAGTGTAGCTGGACGCGAATCTTAAGCTGAACAGGCTCCGGGGCGCTGGCTCCGGAGCCTTTTTTCGGCTAAGGAAGCGCCAGAAAGAAGGCGGAGCCTGCTTCAGGCCCAGGCCCCGCCTCAACCTCTATATTTAAGGATGCATCATGCGCGACGTCCCCAAGGAGGCAGGCTGCAACAGCCTCGCCCGTGCCATCCGCATCGGCGAAAAGGACGTGCTCTGCCTCGAGACACAGGCCAAGGGCAGCGTGCAGATCCTCCTGCGCCAAAGGCCCCGCAAGACCTACCGGCTCGAGCTCGCCTCCCAGGGGCTTCCCTATGTTCTGCTCCACCCTCAGGACAGATCGCCCCAGGAGGTCGCCGACTTTTTCAACAGCGACCCGCGCTTTCGGCTCTACGTGGAGCGGGTCCTCCGGAAAGTGCCTGCAGGCGGAGACGTCATCGCCTTTCCCGCATCCCTGGCGCTGGCCACGAGGCCTGATCCCCTTGAGCTTGTCCGCACGGCCGATCCCAAAGGCGGATCTGAGGCCGAGGCCATGCGCCAGAAGAGCACCCTTTCCCGCATCCTGCTCACGCCTGACAGACAGGCAGCCCTCTATGCCTCGGCAACACGCCTTGTGCTGGCTGGCGGAGACGGCGAAACGCCCAAGCTCGCCTACCTCCTGCGGATGTACCTGCGGGGGCTGGCGACGGAAGACCTTCCCCGCTTCGTCCGCTCTGACCACTTCCCTCCAGAGCTTTCCGCCAAGCTCGACAAGGTCGGCGTCATGGACGCGGCCACGCGCTGGGGCAGCCTCAGTTCGGTCCGAGGGCGCCGAGGACACTACCGCATGCACGTCAACTGGCGGGGACTGCTGCTTCAGCCTGAGCTCCTGCGCCATCTGGTCTGCCACGAGTACAGCCACACCCATGCCATGAACCACCAGCAGAGCTTCTATGCCTTTCTCGCCAAGCTCTCCCCGCGCTGGCAGACGCTTGAACGCCAGCTCGACCGCGCCTGGCGGACCCTGCCCCTCTGGAGCAAGGGCAAGACGCCGGCAAAATGAAATCTCTTTTCAAAAACTGCCGTCATCTCAAGCACTTGACATGCGCCCCGGAACCCTTACCTTGTCATTGTCCTCAAGCACATGCGCAAGACGCGGGACCTCAACCGCTTCGGGCCCGCATCGCGCACAATCTTCTGCAAGGAGCCATCCACATGAAATCGCTCAAGGGAACCCAGACCGAGAAAAACATCCTCACCGCCTTCTGCGGCGAGTCTCAGGCCCGCAACCGCTACGATGCCTTCGCCGGCAAAGCCAAGAAGGAAGGCTTCGTGCTCGTGGCCGACATCTTCCTCGAAACCGCCCTGCAGGAGAAGGAGCATGCCAAGCGCCTCTTCAAGTTCCTGGAAGGCGGCGCCGTTGAAGTGACTGCCGCCTTCCCGGCCGGCGTCATCGGCTCCACGGTCGAGAACCTCAAGGCCTCCGCCAGCGGCGAGAACGAAGAGCACACCCACATGTACCCCTCCTTCGCCGAGACCGCCGAGAAGGAAGGCTTCCCGGAAATCGCCGACGTCATGCGCAACATCGCCGTGGCCGAGGCCTTCCACGAAAAGCGCTTCCTCAAGCTCTGCAAGGAGATCGAGGGCGGCACCATGTTCAAGCGCGATGCCGAAACCGTGTGGCGCTGCCGCAACTGCGGCTGTCTCGTGCGAGGCAAGGAAGCGCCTGAGCTCTGCCCTGCCTGCGCCCATCCCCAGTCCTACTTCGAAGAGCTCAACTACGCCTTCTAGCCAAGGCGCTCCAGCTGACGCATCCCGGGCGGCGCTCCTGTCAAAGGGGCGCCGCCCTTTCCTGTTTCTTGGGCTGCAAGGCTTGACACAGTTTGATCTGGCAGGGGAAAGCCCCTATTATTCGAGCAAATTGCCCCAAGCACCGGCAGCTCCGTCCGTGCGATGCAACACGGCAGAACCGGCCAAGCCCCTTCCCCACCACTGCACCCAAGGAACCCCCGCCATGGCCAAGCTCTTCAAAAGCCTCGTTGTCCTCGCCATTCTGGGCGCCGCCGGCTATGCGGCCTTCAGCTTCCTCGCTCCCCACAAGGGCAGACGCCCTCCTGAGATGGCCACCCCCGTGCGCGCAGCACAGGCGCTTGCCCAGCACGTGCCCCACTACCTGCAGGGCCTTGGCACGGTGCAGCCCTATGCGGACGTCGTCGTCACGAGCCGCGTCTCCGGCCACCTCATGGCCCTGCACTTCACGGAAGGCCAGCGCGTCAAGCAGGGCCAGCTGCTGGCGGAAATCGATCCGCGCCCCTTCGAGGCCGCGCTTTCCAAGGCCAAGGGCCAGCTGGCCAGGGACCAGGCAGAGCTTGCCAATGCGCGCGTTGACCGGAACCGCTACGCCAAGCTCGTCAGCAAAGACTTCGTGGCCCGCCAGACCTTCGACCAGCAGGACGCCAAGGTGCGCCAGCTCGAAGGCACGGTTGCCTCGGACAAGGCCGCCGTGGAGGCAGCCGCCCTCGATCTGGCCTACAGCCGCATCACGGCCCCCGTTGGCGGCAGGCTCGGCCTGCGCAGCTACGACATCGGCACCATGGTCACGGCCAACGATGCCGGCGGCCTTGTCCGGATCACGGAGGTCGCCCCCTGCTACGTGGTCTTCACCCTCCCAGAAAGCAACATCGACCTCATCACGCAGGCCATCCGCCGGGTGGAGGGCGAAGTCGACAGCGGAAAATCCCCCCAGATGCCCCTGGTGGAAGCCTGGAGCCGCGACCAGTCGAAGCGCATCGCCCTGGGTCGCCTCCTGACCGTGGACAACCGCATCGACCAGGCTACGGGCACCATCAAGCTCAAGGCCGTCTTCCCCAACGAGGACGAAAGCCTCTTCCCGAACGAATTCGTCAACGCCCGCATCCTCATCCGCACCCTGGAAAACGCAGTCACCATCCCGCCCTCCGCCGTGCAGCTGGGCGCCTCGGGCAGCTTCGTCTTCGTGGTCGATGCCGAAAACACGGCGCGCAAGCGCGAGGTGAAGACCGGCATCTCGACCGGCGCCATCACCGTCGTGGAGTCAGGCCTCAAGGCCGGCGAGACCGTAGTCGTGGACGGCGTCGACCGCCTGCGCGACGGCACCAAGGTGCGGGTTGCGGCCGTGGTCGAAACCGTGAAGATGCCAGACGGCACCAAGCCCCACGCTACCGAAAAGGGACCTGAGGCAATTGCGCCCATGCCCCAGGGCGGAGCCCCCGCAGGCCCCGGAGGTCCCGGACGCGGACCTGGCGGCATGCGCGGACAGCATCGTCCCGGCGGCGCGCCTGGCGCCATGGGCTCCGCTCGGCCTGGGCCCGGCGAACCAGAGTTCCAGGGCAG
>JAEEPQ010000174.1 GCA_016284885.1 Desulfovibrio sp. | reverse complement strand
GATGCAAACGAGTGGATGGACGGATGCGCCGGAGTCAAAGCCCAAGCGCAGGCGCCGGCCAGCGGACCCCGCGAAGGCAATGTCTCCCGCTCTGGGGATGTGCTCTATCTGGACGCCGACCGGCTCGCGTCCAAGGCCGATCCGGATCGGCCCCTGAGCAGAAACAGGCCGGACGGCCTCGGCATCATGAACTGGTTCGTGCGGCGTCTAAGTGCCTATCTGGCCACGGAGAAGGGCCAGCGTCGCGGGGCTGTAGCGACTCAATCCGTTGTTTCGTAAGCCTTTTTTCGGACATGGTGGATCGAACTCCTTTTTCAGGTGGATCCACCGCTAGATCCACCACTGTGACGGGAAAGGAGGGAGCCTTTTGAAGCCTTTTGCCGGAGAATGTCAAACAAAAACCGCCTAGTACGCGAAGTACAAGGCGGTATTTTTGTCGTCTGGTGGAGAAGAAGAGATTTGAACTCTCGACCTCCGCAATGCGAATGCGGCGCTCTCCCAACTGAGCTACTTCCCCGTGGGCAACGAGCACAATGCCTCAAAGCTGGAGGGAAGTCAACTCATTTTTCAAAACCGTTCGTTCCAGGATGCCAGGGCGCCTTGGCAAGTCGCAGGTGCAGCAGGGGAAAGGGCCGTCCCGCGCCGTCTCTGGCCGAACGCCCTTCAACGGCAACGCCAAGGCCTTCGTAGAAGGCAAGGGCGCCCCGGTTCTGCTCGTTGCAGTCGACCTGCCGGACGCCGCCTGACGGCATGCCGGATGAGCAACGTGCCTATGCCATGACGAAAGCGCTCTGGCCGCACGAAGAGCATTTCCAGCATGGCGCCAGCGAGCCCATGAAGCCGGCAAGGCCACTGTCCCAGGCTGTCACCAGTTCGGGAGCGCCCATGGCCGCGGAAGCGACGTCGTCTCGTATCGCCTCGATGTCGCTCTCGGTCAGAAAGGCATGGCTCGCACGCACGGAGGCCTCCCAGAGATCGAGGATCCCAGCAAGGAGGGCCTGTCGTCCGGCAGGCGGGACGCTGAGAAGGACGACATGGGCTCGCGTGGGCAAGCAGCGCTCCAGCGGGTGAGGGGCCAGGTTAGCAGTTGGCTTCGGTCAGCTTCCGGTAGCGCCCGCAGCTTATCCTGTGTCCTACGCGACAGACACGTCCGAACCAGTCCACGGTCTTGGTCTTGTCCTGGGTGACGCCCCTGCTTTCGGCAAGCATGTCGCCAAACCGGAACATGGCTTCGGCAGAGCCGTTGAAGGCCGCGTTCTGGTAGTAGCCCATAGCCTGCTTGTAGTCCTGGCTGACGCCATGACCTTCTTCGTAGATCTCGCCAAGGCAGAAAAAGGCCTGGGCATTTTTCTGGCCTGCGGCCATCTCCAGCCATTGGCGCGCCTCCGCATAGTCCTGGGCAACGCCCTGGCCTTCAGAGTACTTGACGCCCAAGGTGAGCTGCGCCTCCACGACCCCGTTCGTGGCATCGTTCTTCATGGACAAGACAAAGTCATTGAGCCAGCCCTCCGCAGGGGCAGAACCCTCGGCTCCGCAGACGCAGGGGAGCAGCAGAAACGCCAGCATCGTCAGCAGCTTGAACGCTTGTTTCATGAAGACCTCGCTTTGACTGGATGGAAAGGTCCTCCCAGTAACGATACTGCTAAAAGAACGTGGTCGCCAGAGCCAAATGCGGCATGCCTCCACAATTGTGCCGTCAAGCCAGCCCTGCAGGGGCCTGTCTTGCCAGAAACGGCAGCGTCGGCAGGCCATCGCCAGCCATCGCGCTTCCTTCCCCGGAAGCGACGAGGCAGGAGAAGACAGGAAAAGGCTGGAGAAGCTGGAAAGGCTGGGCCGCGCGGGCAGTTCCCAGAGCCTGGCAGGACTGCTCCAGGCCTGCAGATGCAGAAGCGCCGCGCGGGGGGATACCCTGTGCGGCGCCTGAAAATTCTGCTTCTTCAGATACCGGCTACTTGGCGCTGGAGAAGGTGTTGCACATGCGCATGTCGCCCGAATCGTAGCCGCGCTTGAACCAGTAGTAGCGCTGCTCGGAGGTGCCGTGGGTGAAGCTGTCGGGCACCACGCGCCCCATGGACTGGCGCTGCAGGCGGTCGTCGCCGATGGCCTGGGCGGTGTTGAGGGCCTCCATGAGGTCGCCTTCCTGGACGTTGCCCTGGGTCTTTTCGTAGTGGGCCCAGATGCCGGAGAAGCAGTCGGCCTGCAGCTCCAGCATGACGGAAAGCTGGTTCTTCTCTGCCTTGCTTCTCACCTGGGCCTGCATGCGACGCATCTGGTCGGAAATGCCGAGCTGCTGCTGGACGTGGTGGCCGACCTCGTGGGCGAGGACGTAGCCGAGGGCGAAGTCTCCTCCGCCACCGAGCTTGGTCTTCATGTCGCGGTAGAAGGCCAGATCAAGATAGACCTTCTGATCGGCAGGGCAGTAGAAGGGACCCATGGCGGCCTGGCCGTAGCCACAGGCGGTTTCGGTAGCGTCGGTGTAGAGCACGAGCGTGGTCGGCTTGTAGCGGGCGCCGGCCTTCTGGAAGATATCGCCCCAGGTCTTTTCCGTATCTCTGAGCACCACGGATACGAAGCGACCCATGACGTCCTGGGACGAGCCGCCAGGGGATGCCTGGGGCGGAGCCTGCCTCTGCGGCGCAGGCACGTTGACGGGCGCCACGGGGGCCTGCATGTCGCCCATGCCGATGAGCGGCCCGAGATCGAAGCCAAAGAAGCTGGCCGCCAGCACGGCGACCAGAAGCAGCAGGCCTGACTTGCCGCTGATGGGAATGGGCATGCCGGAGCGGCGCTGGCCGTAGCCGGAGCCGAGGCCGGTACCTCTGCCGAAGGGGGATGAGGACCGCCCGAAGGGGGATTCGCCGCGCCTGTCCTCGATGTGGGAGCTTTGTTCGCGATCTTGCCAGCGCATGGTTGCCTCTCGTTCGTCCCTGGGGACGCAAGCTGGGGTGCCACGCGGCGCGAAAGGGGGCCACAGGCCTTGCGCCACGCTGTTCATCTAGTGAAGTAGCGCAAACAGGGCCTGCTTTCAACCAAGGCGCGCCCTGCCGGGGCAGGCTGGCTGCCTCGGAAGAGCGGAGCGCGGCGCCGCGGCCCCGCTACCAGCCGAGGGCCTGGTTGCAGCGCCGCTCCATGAGGATGCGCCGTGCCTGCTCGGCGCCACCGGCGGCAATGGAGGCCATGGCGAGCACATGCTGGGAGCCGGTGCAACCGGTCATGGAGGGCAGGCGTCTGCCGATGCCGTGGAAGCGCGTGCGGCGACGCACTTCCCGGGCCGTTTCGGCCACCAGCCGCAAGGGCAGGCTGCAGTCGGCGGCGAAGATGCAACTCGAGAAGCGCTGGGAGGCGACCGCAGAGGCTACCAGAAGACGTGGATCGGCGTCCTGCCTTGCCTGGTCGAGCTCCATCTGCAGCCTGTCGCGCAGGGCAAGGCGTTCGGCGAGGCGCTGGGCGCCTCCTCTGCGGCGTTCCCTGCGCAGGGCGCAGGCTAGGGTGGCCGGACTGACCCAGTCCCTGCCGGGGGCCTCGTCCTCTCTCTGCTGGCGCAGGGCCTCGAGTGCGTTTGCCATGGGCATCTTCGGCGTAGGGCTCCGGCCGGCTTCGCCGGAGAGGAAGCGCCGCCTCCTTGGTTTTCCTTGCATTGCGTGGTGAAGGGGAAGAGCTGAGGTGCTTGCGGCACTCCTTCCGGCCACCCTTGCGACCTAGACGCCGGAAGCTTGCGGAAAGCCGGCCGCCTGCCGCAGGACGGGCAGACATTCTGCACGAAGCATGGCGGAAAGCTTGGCGCAAAGCGGGGTCGCCTGTCAACGCCGTCAATCCCTGCCTTGCGTGGCGTATCTGCTAGAATATTTAATTTTTCATATATACGTTATAGACAATGCTCTTGCAAGGGAAAATTGCATTTCCGGCTCAAGAGCGTACATATTGGTCGAGGCTCCCTGCAGGCGCCCTGTGCTGGAAGCTGTCCCGCCACGTTCCTGGGGCAGGCGTCGAGCCCTCGCAGGAGGAACCTGGGCGCGCCATGCCGAACCACGCAGCTTCCGCCGAACCTGTTTCTGCGCCACGAAGACGGCTCACGGCACTCAACGCCTGGGCGCAATCCTTCGGCTGCATTATAGGATAGGGTTGCTTCGCCATGTCGGGCCGGGAATTCCTGCCCGGCGCGGGCCCTCTTGGCACGGTCCTTGCCGTACTGGCAGGCGCCCTCGCCATGCCGGTCTTTGCCGCCTGCTACCACTTCATAGCCAAGCGCCACGAGGGGAGCGGCGGTCCCTTTGCCTAGGTGGCAGGCGTTTTTGGCGAGGACCACGCCTGCCTCTGAGCCTGGTTTCTCCTGAGCGCCTACGTGGGCCTCATCTGGCAGAATGCCACGGCCCTGCGGCCTGTGCTCGGTCCTGCGCTGGACCTTGGCTTCGTCTACCGGGTCTTCGGCTTCGAGGTGCACGCCGGCGAAGCCCTGGCAGCCTGCGGGGTCATGCTCCTCTGCGCCATGCTCTACCTGAGAGCGGGCGGCCGCGTGCGGCACGTCCACACTTTCCTTGCCATCCTGCTGGCCATCGTGCTTCTCCTGCCCACCTCCTGGGACGGCACCAGCGCCGGCCCCGAGTCGCAGCTCTTCCTCGCCGTCTGGATCGTGCTCGGCCTCTTCGTCTTCCGCTACGTTGCCTGCCGCGGGGACTGCGCCCGCGTCCGCGACCGTTCCCCTCTGGTCTGGATGGCCCTCTTCTTCCTCATCTTCTACTGTTCCGCCATGTGGATGCGCCAGGCAGGCCAGGGCGCCACCAGAGAGGCCTGCGAACATCTCGCCGGCCACTACGAGACGCAGCTGGAAGCGGTGTCCGGCCATGCCCGCGACGCGACCCATGCCGCTGGCGACCGCCTGAAGCTGGACGTCCAGATGCAGCATGCCGTGGAATCCCTCTTTGCCAGGCAGCTCGTCCAGGCCGGCATCGTCCTCTGCGCCCTGCGGCTGCTCTACGGCATTTTCCGGACCATGCGAGCCCGCGAGCGCAGTCTCGAGATGGAGATGATGCGGGCCGAGGAGCGCAGCCACGCCAAGTCCGCCTTCCTCTTCAACATTTCCCACGACCTGCGCACGCCCATGAACGCCATCATCG
>JAEEPQ010000173.1 GCA_016284885.1 Desulfovibrio sp. | reverse complement strand
CGGAACTTTGCCGCCCGCTTTCTTCCCAAGGACATGTACCAGCCGCCCCAGCGCCGCGAGCTCACCCTGGGCGACGCGGCCTGCTCGATGCGCTGGATCCAGTGCCGCCCCGAGGCCTTTGCCGATGCCTGCTGCGACGCCCTGCTCGAGCTCATCTACGACCCCGCCCTGCCCCGGGAGGAGCCCCTGGTCTTCCTCTGCCAGTCGACGGAGGCGGGCCAGGCCGTCGTCCAGCGGCTGGAGGCCATGCACGTGTCCTGCCAGCACACCTTCGGCGCCGACGAGGCGGAGCGCCGCCAGCAGAAGATGAGCTTTTCGGCAAGCCCCGGCGGACCCGCCAGAGTGCGGGCCACCACCGTCTACAGCTTCAAGGGCTGGGAGGCCCCGCGGCTCGTCCTCGGCATAGGGCGCTTCGGCTCGGCCAGGGACCGCATCGCCGTCTACGCCGGCCTCACGCGCGTCAAGGACAGCCCCCAGGGCAGCACGCTCTCGGTCGTCTGCGCGGCGCCGGGCCTCGAGGACTTCGGCGCCAGGCACTTCGCCCTGCGCCGGGCCCGCTCCGGCATAGCCGGCTTTGCGGCAGCCTTCCTGCGCCGGCGCCTCCACGCCTTTGCGGCCCAGCGCCGCGGCATCCCCGACTGCGCCCTCTGCGGCCTTGCCGGCTTCGACTTCCGAAACCGTACCCCCGACTACCGCAGCCCCCTCCACAGGAGCGTCTACTACCTGCGCTACGGGGCCGCCTCCCTCTTCGAGTACTACGGCATCTTCCGCTTCCTCCTCCAGTCGGGCTGGCTTGCCGAGAGCTCCCGCCTCGCCCTGCTCTCCTGCGGCTGCGGGGCCATGCTGGACGCAGCAGCCCTCGCCTTCGCCCTCGCGGAGCGGGAGGCTGCGCCTCGAGCCTCCTACCACGGCGTCGACCTCGTGGACTGGCAGTGCCCGGAGACGCAGCTGCTTGCGGACATGCGCTTCTCCCTTGGCAGCATCGCCGACTTCACGCCTGCCGGTCCCTACCACTGCGTCGTCTTTCCCAAGTCCCTGCCGGAGATGGACAAGGCCGCCCTCGACGGCTTTCTGGCAAGGCTTTCCCCCGGAAGCCTGGCCTCCCGATGCGCCTTCGTCTTCTCCAAGCGCGCCGGCTCCCAGCTCGACCACGAGAAGGCCGAGTACCTCTGCCGCAGGGCCGCTCTTCAGTTCGGCTTCACCGAGCGCCTGCACGCGGACCGCATCTTCGACGCCGCATCCAAGCCCCTCTTCTCCGACGAGGCCTGCGGCTGCGAGGGCCGCGACGTCGAGCGCCTGCTCGACCTTGCGGACGTGGAGCTCGACAGCCTGGGGGCGCGCTGCCTGAGCTGCGACTGCCCCAAGGACAGGCGCGTCTGCCAGGCCGTCATCGGCAGGCGGGCCATGCGCCGCATCAAGGGACCTGCCCCGGACGGGGCCGAGGAGCTCAAGACCGCCCCCGAAATCTACTTCATGGGAGTTCCGTCGTGAAATGGCCCCAGACCGACATCCCAACGCCCCAGGGCATGGTCCGGGGCATAGCGCCGCTGGTGATCTCCGCCAGCAGAGCAACCGACATCCCCGCCTTCCACGCCAGCTGGTTCATGAATCGCCTGGCTTGCGGCTGGTGCGCCTGGCAGAACCCCTTCAATGCCGCCTCCCGGCAGCTCGTCTCCTTTGCCCAGTGCCGCTGCATCGTCTTCTGGAGCAAGAACCCCGAGCCCCTCGAGCCCTATCTGAACGAAATCGAGGACAGGGGGCTGGCCTTCTACTTCCAGTTCACTCTGAACGACTATCGCCCCGAGGGCCTCGAGCCCGGCCTGCCGGAGCTTGGCCGGCGCATCGAGTGCTTCCAGCGCCTTGCCGAGCGCTTCGGCAGGCACAGGGTGGTGTGGCGATTCGACCCCATCGTCTTCTCCCCCCGGCTCGGCGCCGAAGAGATCCTCCAGCGCGCGGAGCGCCTCGCGCGCGAGCTTGCGCCCTGCACCGAAAAGCTCGTCTTCAGCTTCGTCGACTGGTACGGCAAGACCAGGCGGGGCCTGGGCCGGCTTGATTCCGGCTACCGGCCGCCGACCCCGGCCGAAGAGGCCGTCATTGCCTGCGGCCTCGCCCATCTGCGCGACGGCCTTTCCACACCGCTCACGCTTGCCACCTGCGCGGAGCCGGGCGACTTCGCCTCCCTGGGCATCGCCAAGAACCGCTGCATCGACCCAGGCCTGCTCCTGCGCCTCTGCCCGGACGACGACGCCATGCGCAGGGTCTACGGCGCGCCGAAGAAGGCCCTCTCCCTGCCAGGCCTCGGACTGCCGGCAACAAGCGACGCCGCCCCCGAACCTCAAGCCCCCCGGGACCAAGGCCAGCGCGACGCCTGTCGCTGCGCGCCCAGCAAGGACATCGGCGCCTACAACACCTGCCGGCACTTCTGCGCCTACTGCTACGCCAACCAGTCGCCCGAAGCCGTGGAGCGACGCCTGGCAGGCCGCGCCGGGAGCGACGAGGCGCTGTAGGGGCCATCTGCCCGCCCAGGTCCGCCTCCGCAGGTCCGCCTCCAGCGGACTCACGCTGGCCATGGCTGCCAGGCCGGCCAGCCCTGCGCCCTGCTGGCAGAAGCGCCGGGGCAGATGCGCCCGGGGCCGGGGCCCGGAGGCATACTGGCGACGTTTCCTAGAGGCGTTTCCTAGAGGCGTATCCTGGAGGCGTGTCCTGGAGGCGTGTCCCAGTGACGTTTCCCAGTGACGTTTCCCGTGGACGCATCTTGGGAAAGGTTCCCGGGAACAGATCCCGTGGACGGCACCGGCCCTGCCGGACAGGCTCAGCTTCTGCTGGCCCCCGCCTCCGGCTCGTCGCCCGCCCAGGCTTCGAGGCCCTTGCGGTCGAGTATGGTCACCTTGCGGCCGCTGACGGCCACGAGCCCTTCCGCCACGAGGCGGGAGAGGTTGCGGGAAAGCGTTTCGCGGGCCGTGCCCATCATGTTGGCCAGCTCCTCGCGCGACATGCCAAGGTCGATGGAGCCGTCCTCGTCGCCAAAGCGCGTGCGGTGCAGAATGAAGGCCGCAAGCCGGGCTCCTATGCGGCTGCCCTGGCTGCCGAGCTTCTTGGTCAGCATGCGGATGCGTATGGCAAGCATGCCAAGCAGATCCTGGGCCAGCTTGGGACAGGACGCCACGGCCTCCAGAAAGTCGCGACGCTGCAGCCGCAGCAGCCGGCATGACTCCTGGGCCACGGCAGAGCAGGCGTAGGTCGTCTGCCGGAACATGCTCGTCAGGCCGGCATGATCCAGGGAGCCCATGACGTGGACCAGCCGCTCGTGGCCGTCGTTGAGCAGGTGGACCAGCTTGACGCGTCCCGAGAGGACCAGATAGCAGGCCTCGGCGGGGGCGTCCTCCTCGTAGATGGTCTCTGCCTTGGCAAATTCCAGCAGGACTGCGCCCTGCGCCATGCGGGCAAGCGCGGCCTCGGAGGCGCGCTTGAACATGGGAGCGCGCTTGAGGTGCAGGACAACGGCGCTTTCGGCGCAGGAGATGGCGTGCATGGCATACCTCGCAAAGGAGTGCGGACGGGAAGCTGCGGAGCCAGGGGGAGCGGGATCTGAGGTGCCCGCAGGGTATCGGGAGCAGGGAACGGCTCGTCGGCCTGCAGCCGTGTCGCAGGCAGAGCCATGCCGGGAGGCGGCAGGCATTGCCGTGCGCGAAGTGTAGCAAACGCCTGCTCTGGCTGATATGACATAAGTCAAATCTTTGCCATTTTCCCCCGCTCTCCAAGGGACTCGGGAAGGCTCCCTGCAAGGACTGGCCTACTGCCGGGGGCCTGCTTCTGCCTCTTGGCATGAAGATTCAAGTTCAACTTGAACTATGAGGGCGCATCCGCCACCCAGGCCCTGCCGAGAGGGGGCCTGAGCTTTAAAAATTTCGCCGCAGGGCGCTTTGGGTCTAGATTTATCTGCAGGAGCGAGTAAATTTCTGCAGACGCACTCTGCCCTTATTCAAGTGCTGGACAAGCTTTCCCCACCTCATCCGGCGCAGCTGAAGGCAGGCCGCCAGCAGCCCCCGTCCCGCACAGGGGCAAGCCCATCCCAAGGAGTTGCACGTGCTCGACAAGGTCAAAGAAAAGTTAGGCTCTGCCGCAGGCGCCGTCACGTCCGCGGCCAGTTCGGCGGCCTCCGTGGCCGGCTCCCTCAGGGACAGGCTGCGTGCCAGAAAGCATGCTGAAGACAAGCCAGAAGCCCCCGCCTCCGCTCAGGAAGGCGGCCAGGCAGAAGACTTGCCCAAAAGCCGTCTGGCCTCGCTCGCCTCGGACGCAGGCTCTGTCGCGGCCAGCGCTGCCTGCCTGTTCAGAAAGGGCGTGGGCGGTCTCTGTGGCCTTGCATCGCGCAGGAGCAAGGACGAAGCCCAAGAGGGGCAGAGCGGACAGGACAGGCAGGCCGGGCACCCTGGGGAAGCATCGCCGTTTGATCCGGACGCTGAGCGCAGCGAAGGCAAGCAAGCCTTTGTCAAGAAGACCCTCAGCGCGGCGGCCGCAGGGACAGGCAAGGCGGCCCGCGCCCTCGCCGGCGTCATGAAGCATGGGGCCGGTGCGTTTGCCGGGCTTGTGGCGCGCAGGGACAAGGCGACTGAAAGCAGAGACGATGCCTTCAGCCCCACCATTGCCGCGTCTGCGCCCGAAAGCCAGGCCGAAGGGGAAGCGCGCGCCATGAGCGCCAGGCTCGTCTCCGAATCCCTTGGCGAGGAAGCCCAGAAATCTGCGCAGGAAAAACAGGCCAGAGACGGCAGGCGCACCGCCTTCGACGCGACGGCATCTGCCGCAGGCTCGGCCAAGGAAGCTGCCGGCGCAGTCAACGCCTTTGGCGCCAAGATGTTCTCCTCCTCCCTGAAAAGGGAAGCCCAGGAGGAAGCCGGCGGCACAATGGGAGAAGAAGGAAAGGAAGAAGGCGGAGCAGATGGCCAGCCCAAGGCTGGCAGGCTCTCTGCCCTGCTTTCTGCCGCAGGCAAGGCCGCGGGCGAAGCAGCCAGGAGCGTTGGCACGGCAGCCAGCGCAACCGTAGGCCTGCTCTCCCGCAAGGGCAAAAAGACCGAAGGCGAAGCTGCATCTGAGGACGGCGCTTGCGCACAGCAAGAAGGCGCCGCTGCCAGCGAAGCCGCATCAGCTGAGGAAAGGGACGCCGAAACAAGCCAGTCCTTTGTCAAGAAGGCCTGCTCGGCCG
>JAEEPQ010000172.1 GCA_016284885.1 Desulfovibrio sp. | reverse complement strand
CGAAGACCTCGTAGCCGAGTTCCCTCAGCGACGAGACGAGGGTGCTGGCATTGTCGAGGTAGCCTGCAACCACGACCTGCACCTGGCGCCTGCCTTCCGGCGTGTGCACCGCCTCGGCAGCCCTCTGCACGATGTAGGGGCAGCCGTTGTACTTGGTGCACTGCCGGCGGTTCCACAGGCCGTTGAGGCCGACCCGATGGCCCCTGCCGTCGGGGATCGCAAGCTCCATCGGCACGACGGTGCAGGAGCAGCGAAGCCCCGTGAAGCCGGCCGTCTTGGAGTAGCTGCGGAACTCCACCGCCACCTCGCGGGCGCCGTCTATCTCGTAGATGGAGCGGGGGATGCCAGGTTCGGTCACGTAGGCCTCGTAGGCCGCATCGAAGAGGATAAGGCAGCCGTGCATGCGTGCGTAGGTCACCCAGGCCTCGAGGGCGGAGCGGTCCAGCGCCGTGCCCGTGGGGTTGTTGGGACAGCAGAGGTAGACGATGTCTGGAGCAGTCCTGGGGAAGTCGGGCACAAAGCCGTTCTCCTTGGTGCAGGGCAGGTAGACGAGCTTTGAGAAGCGTCCGCCGTCAACGGGAAGGCCGGCCCGGCCGGCCATGGCGTTGGAGTCCACGTAGACAGGGTAGACCGGATCCGTAATCGCGACGACGGCGTCTTCGGCAAAAAGCTCCTGGAAGTTGCCGATGTCGCTCTTGGCGCCATCGCCGATGAAGATTTCGTCGATGTCGAGCTTGACGCCAAGCTCCCGGTAGTCCCGCGCCAGCGCCTCGCGCAGGAAGGCGTAGCCGTGCTCGGGACCGTAGCCCCGAAAGCCTTCGGCCTCGCCCATTTCCAGAGAGGCCTTGCGCAGCGCCTCCACGACGGCGGGGACGAGGGGCTTCGTCACGTCGCCGATGCCAAGGCTGATGATTCGCCTTCCGGGATCGGCTTCGCGCACCGCCTGCACCTTGCGGGCGATGTCCGTGAACAGGTAGCTCTTCTGGAGCGAGAGATAGTGCGGATTGACTGCAAGCATGGCGCTGACCTCGGTTTGCGGCTGGCTGGCGGGATTGGCGGGATTGGGGTGTGGGGGGGCTACAGGAGGAGCACGCCGTCGAAGACAGGTTCGCAGGGACCGGTCATGAAGACGTGTCCGTTCTCGGCGCTCCATTCGATGCGCAGGGTTCCCCCCTTCAGCCGCACGTCGACCAGCCGCTCCGTGAAGCCGTTGAGCACGCAGGCAACGGCCGTGGCGCAGGCGCCGGTGCCGCAGGCGAGCGTTTCGCCCGTGCCGCGCTCCCAGACGCGCATGTCGACTGTGCTCCGCGAAGCCACGTAGACAAACTCCGTATTGGTGCGCTCGGGGAACAGGGGATGGTGCTCGAAGGAGGGACCGATGGCCGGCAGATCCAGTTTCTCAAGGCGATCCCCACCTTCAGTGAGGAAGACGACGGCGTGGGGATTGCCCATGGAGGCGCAGGTAACCCGCCAGATGCGGCCACAGGCGTCCAGCGGACGGTCCACGTAGGGCGCCTTGAGATCGCCCCCGCCGCACAGGGAAAGATTCAGCGGGATCTTCGCCGGCTCGAGTTCAGGGAGCCCCATGTCCACGGTGGCTCCCGTCACGATGCCAGCGTCAAGGTGGAGGCGCACGAGGCGTAGCCCCGCCCGGGTCTCCACGGCCACTTCGGTCTTCTGCACAAGGCCCCGTTCGTAGGCATAGCGGGCAACGCAGCGCACGGCGTTGCCGCACATCTGGGCCTCGGAGCCGTCGGGATTGAACATGCGCATGCGCACGTCGGCAGCGTCGGAGGGAAGGATGAGCACGAGCCCGTCCGAGCCTATGCCGAAATGCCGGTCCGAGACGCGCCCGGCCAGCGCCGAGGGATTGTCCACCTTCTCCGTGAAGCCGTTGACGTAGACGTAGTCGTTGCCGCAGCCCTGCATCTTGGTGAAGGCGAGCGTGCCTGCCATGGGAACTCCTTGTGCCAGCTTGTGCCGAGGGCGCCGGGGCGTCCGTGAAGAAGAGGAACGACGTCAGTCCTTCCTGTCAAAGGCGGGCAGAACCGCTACCGGCCCTGCCCGCTTCTCTGCCTGGCGCTCCGCCGGCCCAGCCGGCGGACGCCTTCTTTTCCATTCGAGCAGCCAGACGCTGCTGGAAAAGGCCGGGGAGTCTCCAGAATGACCTTCCCCCCCGGGATGCACTCCCGGAGACTCCCCAACAATAGAAATATCCCGTGACCCGGCGCCATGCGCCAGAGCCCTGTGATGAAACCTTAGCGAAAAGCGTGCCAACACCGGCAAAAGCAGAGTTTCACGCAAAAAAACGTCTCTTTTCAGCATACTGGCTTCAGGGTGCAGGGCTTCTTCCCACGCTTGCTGGCGCAGAATGCCTGCTGCGCAGGCTGTTTTCTACCAAACTGTAGAAAAGAAGGAGTCCGCTTGGGACAAAGCCTCTATCCTGCTCCGCTAAAAAAAAGCAACAGATTGTATTTCTTGATATTTTTTTAAAAATCACATTTTCTACCGATTGGTAGATTTTGTCTGACGTCAAGCTCTTTAGACGCTCCCGCCATGCCGGCGAAGCTCTGCCGGCGTCCAGCGTACGAAACTGCTCCCAAGCATGCGGCGATGCAGAAAGGCTTCGGAGGAAAAATCTACCAAAGCGTAGATTTGGAACGCGTCCCTCTGGCAGGCGCCACCACTCTGATCTTGGCTCCCCGCAGACCGGCACGCACGCGCCTCGCAAAGGAGGCTACCCATTCCGGATCGTAGACGCCTGCAAAAACGTCTCCTGTGCCGCCCCTGGCACGGATGCCGGCGAGATCTCCGGCAAAGCGCTGGCACCAGGTCCGCTCGGCACCCAGCGCTACGGCGTAGGGGAGCAGCCTACGGTAGCGTGCGAGCCGCTCTTCCTCCGGCGCCGCACCGTCGGATTCGCTTCCAGCTGAGGCCATGTACTTGGCGAGACCCCGGATCTTCTGCCGCAGCTTGGCGGCCTCCCTCGACGGCGCATCCATGATGGGCGCAAAGACAAAGGGCACGGCAAGCGTGCAGACCATGAGGAAAATCTGCAGGGGGCTCACCAGGGAGAGCGGACTGAACCCGCGCCACAGGAAGACGGCCGACTCGAAGCCGACCGCCTTGCCCGCCTGCACGGCGAGGACGGCGAGCACCCAGATGCTGGCAAGGGTGCCTGCCGCCACGGCACTGCGACCGGCGCGCCGGCCCCGCAGGAAGTCGCGCACGGCCCCCGTTGCGGCAAGGGCCGAGAGGAGCACGGCTGCGCAGAGGAAAAGGCAGCCTTTCAGCTGAGGCATGAAGCCTTCCAGAACCCCGAAGTGCATCTTCACCACCGCCCAGACACCCCCGAAGGAGAAGAGAAAGCCGGCCAGGCTCCAGATGAAGTTGCTCTTCCACTGGGCGCCGTAGTCGCCGTCCAAGGTGCCTGCGCAGACGTCGCGCAGGGCAACGAGCGCCCGCCCTGCCCTGCGGCTGAGGCTCAGCGATTCCGGCATGCGCTGGGCCGCGATGCGCTCTTCGGGACTTGGCGACTCGGCCTTGTCGACGTGCAGAAC
The DNA here is from genome assembly GCA_016284885.1 of Desulfovibrio sp. Lineage (GTDB taxonomy): Bacteria > Desulfobacterota > Desulfovibrionia > Desulfovibrionales > Desulfovibrionaceae > Desulfovibrio. The sequence continues at coordinate 1,659 of JAEEPQ010000172.1, read as the reverse complement.
ATACTCGCCGGCTTCGTCCACATCGACCCGGCAGTCGCCCCGCAGAACAAGAGAGAGGAGGAGGCCTGCCAGTCCCCTTGGCGTCAGGACAAGACCATTGACGATGTAGTCGGCGCAGGCTGGCGAGAGGCGCTCGTCCTGCCGCTCCTGCCTTGCCAGCAGCCTTGCTGGCAGCTTTGGCGGCAAAGCCGCTGGCACAGGCGGTCCCGGGTTGTAGTCGCGCCCGTATTTGAACCAGACAAGGAAGCAGAAGGTCAGGATGCCGAAAAGCATGCAGGCGAGCCGCGCCGTAAAGGCCCAGTCGTCGCCAGGCGCCATGTGCTGAGGACGATCCACAAAGCCCTTGGGCCAGGCGCAGGAGACCGTGAAGCCGGCGCCCCGCGCAAGAGGCCCTTCCAGCGAAAAGACAAGTCCTCTGCAGTCTGCTTCCTCCTGCATCGATACGCTTCCGTGCCGGCTCGTCCAGGCCTTGGAGTCGATGAAGGAAGCGCCTGCAGGGGGACGCACGGTGCAGGAGACGCTGGCGATGCTCGACGCCCAGCCAGGACCGGCAACGCTCCAGGTGAGCGCGTCCTTGTCCGGCAGGAAGCCTATCTGCTCAGTGACGCGGTAGTGCAGGAGAAAGACATGGGAGCCTGGCGCAAGCGGGGCTTCCCTGCGGACATGGATGCGCTTGAAGGGCCACAGCATCTCCACATCGCCGAGCTGGCAGGGCTCTCCGTCGATCGAAGCCTGCAGGACGTGGAGGGATATCTTGCGCCTCGCGTACTCGGCCCAGAGAGGACTGGCGGGAATGTCGCGCCAAAGTCCGCAGACCTCGGACCCCGGCTTGACCTCTGCCCGCACCCGCTCAAACGCCGTCACTGTGCCATCTGCGCCTATCTCGACGACGCACTCAAGGCGATCAACATGAAGCCCATGCCCCTGCCAGGCAAAAGAGGGCTCAGCCTGCCTGCAGGAGAGCAGGAAAAGGCCCGGCACAAGGGCCAGCCAAAGCAGGGCCCGGAACGGCATGGTCTAGAACTGCACCAGGGGCACTTCGCGTTCCTGCTGGTTCTGGATCTCGAAGTAGTCGGCCTTGGCAAAATGGCCAAGGGAGGCAACGACGTTGCTCGGGAACTGCATGATGCGGTTGTTGAGAGCCTTCACGGTGCCGTTGTAGTACCTGCGGGCCATGGAGAGCTCCTCTTCGATGGTGGCGAGCTGGCCCTGGAGCTGCATGAAGTTCTCGTTGGCCTTGAGGTCAGGATAGTTCTCGGCCACGGCGTAGAGGCGCATGAGCGCCTCGCCGAGCAGGCTTTCTGCGGCGCCGACGCTTCTAGCGCCCTGGGGCCCCTGGCTGAGCGAGGCCTGGGCTTGAGCGCGGGCTTCGGTGACCTCGACGAGCGTGTCGTGCTCGTGCTTGACGTAGCCCTTCACGACGTTCACGAGGTTGGGAATGAGGTCGTACCGGCGCTTGAGCTGCACGTCGATGCCGCTCCAGGCCTCGTCCACGCTGTTCTTGGCGTTCACAAGGCCGTTGTACAGGACGACGAAGAGGCCGGCGACGGCCGCAAGGATGACGAGCGCAATGAGCATGGAGTTCCTCCCTTGGCGCAGTTGCAACGTTAGCGCGCAGGGGCAAGGCTACCCCGCGCGAACTCTTCCTGCAAGACGACG
>JAEEPQ010000171.1 GCA_016284885.1 Desulfovibrio sp. | reverse complement strand
TTTTTATGGTAGCAACAACAGTTTTTTACTTCATCATAGCTAGAAAAGCATCTGTGTGTCTTTGTTTGTGATGATTTTGACAAACTTGTTATGTTTGCATATAATAAATGTTTAACAAATATAAAATAATAGCTAAATAACAGTTTAAAACATATAATATATGTAATCTAATTTAACTGAATAAGTAAGAAGTCGTTTGCTCTGCTCATGCATGACTTCTTCTGTCGTAATCCTTATAATATGCACCCCAAGATTTTGGTAGATAGGGCAAGATATCTCAAGGTAGACGAAGAAGGAGTGGCTTTTATGTGCCGAGAATTTGAGGAAGTCCGAGAGATGGGCGTGAAGATGGGCGTGAAGATAGGGCGAGAGGAACAACTTCGCGAAATTGTGGCGAATTCCGTAGCGAAGGGAAGGTCGCTGGAAGAGATAGCGGATTTCCTGAACTGTCCCCTCGCGGCGGTCAGAAAGATTGTGGTCCAGCTGAATGCTTGCAAGAGCGCCAGCCGGTAGCCTCCGCCTGCTGGACTGCAAGCCAGCCGGCAAGGCAGGCATCTTTGCTTGGGAAGCGAGGCCTGCCTGCAGCTTTGCGCGCCTGTGTTGACGGAAGCGGCAGGGCCGTGCGATCAGACACCAGCACGAAGCGTCCAGCCCCAATGCGTTGCAGGACGCTTTGGCAGGCCCTTTCCAACTCCAGCAGGCGGACGACCATGGCAAAAGTGCGCGAAGTCTTTGTGTGTTCAGAGTGCGGCTCCCAGACCTTCCAGTGGCGCGGCCAGTGTCCGTCCTGCAAGGCATGGAACACCCTCAAGCCGGCGCAGGCCAGGCCCCAGGGGCATGGCGGAAGGGCTGGCGCTCCTGCGGCGCCAAGGCTGCAGGCGCTGAAGGACGTTCCCGACGAGGGGCACGAGCCCTACACGAGCGGCATCGCGGCCCTGGACAGGGTGCTTGGGTCCGGACTTGTGCCGGGTGCCGCCATCCTGCTTGGCGGCGAGCCAGGCATAGGCAAGTCGACCCTGCTCCTGCAGGTGGCAGGGCGCGTGGCCCAGCAGGGGCTGAAGGTACTCTACGCTTCCGGCGAGGAGGCGCTTCCCCAGGTGCGTGCCCGCGGCGAGCGCCTGGGGGCGCTGGGCCCCTCGCTCATGGCCCTTGCCACCTCATCCATCGAGGAGGTCATCGCCGGCATGGAGGAGATCAAGCCCCAGCTGCTCATACTCGACTCCGTGCAGACTCTGGCAAGCCTGGAGGCAGACGGGCTGCCCGGCAACGTCTCGCAGGTGCGCGCCGTCGCGACGCTGGTCATCGAGGCCTGCCGCCGGCTCAGCACCACGGGCGTCATCGTGGGCCACGTCACCAAGGACGGCACTCTGGCCGGTCCGAGGATGCTCGAGCACATGGTGGACACGGTCATCTCCCTGGAAGGCGACAGAAGGCAGGTCTTCCGGCTCATGCGCATCTTCAAGAACCGCTTCGGTCCCAACGAGGAGCTGCTTGTCTTCAAGATGGGGCGGATGGGTCTCGAAGTGGTGGACGACCCTTCCACCTTCTTTTTGGAGGACCGCGATCCGAGCCTCTCGGGCACGGCCGTCGTCATGGCCATCGACGGACAGCGCCCGCTGGCCGTGGAGGTGCAGGCCCTCTGCTCCCGCTCCTTCCTCGCCATTCCGCGACGCGTGGCCCTGGGCTTTGACGTGAACCGCCTCAACCTGCTGCTGGCCGTGCTGGAGAAGCGCCTGCGCATCAACTTCTCGCAGGTGGACATCTACGCCAAGGTCGGCGGGGGCATGCGCCTGCAGGAGCCTGGCATGGATCTCGCCCTCGTGGCGGCCGTGCTCTCGTCCTACTACGACGTGCCCCTGCCGGAGAAGTGCATCCTCTTCGGCGAACTCGACCTCAACGGCCAGGTGCGCCCGGTGTCGGGCCAGGACATTCGTCTCAGCCAGGCCAGGCGCCTCGGCTTCACGCCCGTGGTGCACCCCGGCAAGGGCGGCGTGCGTGGCATAGCCGAGATGGCGGCCATGCTCTTCCACAGAAAAAGCTGAAGAGCTCGCATGCTGCGGCATGCCTGCATGGCGCGCAGGGGCAGTGCGCTGCGCTCAGGTGAGGCTGAACGCGGCTGGATGCTCTCCCTCTCTGCCTGCGCAGGCGATGGGCTCGCTCTGCTTTGACTTTCGCTCTGGCGCCGACTACATCTGAAGCCCATGCCTGCCGCCGGCTGGCAAGGTGGAGGCGTTGAAACGCAAAGGAGTCCCCATGGCCAAGGAAGTAGAGCGCAAGTACCTCGGCGTTGCCCGCGGGGAGCTGCGCCCCCTGCTGGAGTCCCTCGGCGCCGAGCCGCAGGGCGGCGCGCACTTCGAGTCCAACATAGTCTACGACAACGAGCAGGGCGAGCTTGTCGCCGGCAGGCGCCTGCTGCGCCTGCGCACGCGCGAATGGCCGGACCGCAGCGACGCCAGGCTCACCTACAAGGCGCCTCTGCCCGACGTGGCCGTGGCCGGTCGCATGGCCAAGCGCAGGGAGGAAACGGAGATAGGCGTCTCGAGCGCCAGGGACGCCGGGAAGATCCTGCTCGCCCTCGGCTACAGGCCCGTTGCCTCCTACGAGAAGGTCCGCGAGAGCTGGCTCTTGGAAGGCGCCCACGTGGACATGGACGAGCTGCCCTTCATGGACGTGGTGGAGATCGAGGGAAGCGAGGCGCAGATAGCCCGCCTGGAGAAGCTCCTTGGGCTTGACAAAAAGCCTTCCAGTGCCAAGAGTTACTACGGTTTGTACACCGACTGGCTCGCCGAGCGGGGGCGCGGTCCGGAGACTTCCTTTGCCTTCAGCGCAGAGAGGAAGGCTTCCCTTCGCAAGGCCCTCGGCCTCGAGCCGCAAGCTTAAGGAACGCGCACGCACATGTCCGACATCCACTATGCCGAGCCGCCCGCCGGAGGGAGCCAGGCCGACGTTCTGGAGGAGCCCCGGCTCAAGGAGCCTCCCCGCTACGCCGTGCTCCTGCACAACGACGACTACACCAGCATGGAGTTCGTGGTGCAGATCCTCTGCGAAGTCTTCTACAAGACGCTGGACGACGCCACGTCCATCATGCTCAAGGTGCACCGCGAGGGCGTTGCCAGGTGCGGCTCCTACACCAAGGAGGTGGCCGAAACCAAGGTTGGCCAGGTGACGCGGCGCGCCAGGCTTGCCGAGTTTCCGCTCAAGTGCACCATGGAGCCGGAGTAGCCGCCCTTTTCCCCGGTCCGGAGGACCCCAAGCCAAGCGATGACTTTCAGCACCCTCGTCAAGCGCGTCATCCACGACGCCGTCAAGGAGGCCCAGCGCCGCCGCCACAGCCTGCTCTCCGTGGAGCACGTCCTCTACGCCTACACCCTCAGCATGAAGGGGCGCATCCTGCTTGAAGGCTGCGGCGCGTCGCCTGCCATGCTGCGCGACCAGCTGGAGGGCTTCTTCCGCGAGTACATGGAGGTGGTGCCGGAGACCATGGCAGGCCAGATCGAGCAGACGGACTCCCTGACCCAGGCGCTGGAGCGCACCCTCTCCTCCATGGCCTCGGCAGGACGCAAGGTGGCCGATCTCGGGTCCCTGCTCGTGTCGATCATGCGCGACGAGGACACCTACGCAGCCTACTACCTGCGTCGCCAGGGCGTGACCCTGCTCGACGTGCAGACCTACGTTTCCCGCTCCTACGAAGAGGAGGACTCCGATTCGGCCGCCTCCCGGGAGCGCCGGGCCTCGGGGGCGGGACCGGATCCGGTTCCTGCCGGCGAGGGCAGGGAAAAGGACGAGGAGGGCGCTTCCGAAGGCGCGCTTGCGAAATTTGCCACGGACCTCACGGAAAAGGCCCTGGAAGGCCGGCTCGATCCCTTGGTCGGCAGGGAGAAGGAGCTCGACCGCACCATCGAGGTGCTCTGTCGCCGGCGCAAGAACAACCCGCTCTTCGTGGGCGATCCTGGCGTCGGCAAGACGGCCATGGCCGAAGGCCTCGCCCTGCGCATCGCGGACGGCCGCATTCCCGAGCAGTTCGCCGGCACCCGCGTCTACGCCCTGGACCTTGGCCTGGTGCTGGCTGGCACGCGCTACCGCGGCGACTTCGAAGCCAGGCTCAAGGCCGTGATGCAGGAGCTGCAGGCGCAGAAGGACGCCATCCTCTTCATCGACGAGATCCACACCATCGTGGGCGCCGGCTCCGTGTCCGGCGGCGCCATGGACGCCTCCAACCTGCTCAAGCCTCTGCTGGCCAGCGGGGAGCTGCGCTGCATGGGCTCCACGACCTACGAGGAGTTCCGCAACCATTTCGAAAAGGACAGGGCCCTTGCCCGCCGCTTCCAGCGCATCGACATCCGCGAGCCCTCCCGCGACGAGTGCCTGGAAATCCTCAAGGGCCTCCAGGGCCGCTACGCCGACTTCCACCAGGTCCGCTTCTCCGAGCCCGTGCTCAAGGCCATGGTGGACCTCTCCGCCCGCCACGTGCGCGACAGGCTCCTGCCGGACAAGGCCATCGACGTCATGGACGAAACGGGCGCGGCCGTGCATCTGCAGTCCTGCCGGCTGGCCTGCGAGGCCGAGGGCTACGTCAGGCGCAAGCCCGCCTCTGCCGGCGGGGCTGTCTCCGAAAGCGCCCAGCCCCGCATCGTCGGCGACATCGTCGGTCCGCCAGGCAGGGAGGGCAGGGCGCCAGCCCCGGAGGGCGCGCAGCCTGCTCCCGAAACAGGACAGGCCGACGCGGCCGGCAATGGCCAGTCTGAAAAGCGCCCTGCCGTCGGCATGCCGGACGTTGAGCGCATCGTGGCCCGCATGGCAGGCATCCCAGTGCGGACGGTGTCGGGCTCCGAACTCTCGAAGCTCGCCCATCTGGAGCGCGACCTGAAGAAGCGCGTCTTCGGCCAGGACGAGGCCATCGAGCTCACCGTGCGCGCCATCCTGCGCGCCAGGGCCGGCCTGGGACAGGCCACGCGCCCTGCGGGATCCTTCCTCTTCTACGGCCCCACCGGCGTCGGCAAGACCGAGGTGGCCAAGAGCCTCGCCGAAATCATGGGCGTGGACTTTCTGCGCTACGACATGAGCGAGTACATGGAGAAGCACTCCGTCTCCCGCCTCATCGGCGCGCCGCCAGGCTACGTCGGCTTCGACCAGGGCGGCCTGCTGACCGAGGCCGTGCGCAAGGCGCCGTACTCGGTCGTGCTGCTCGACGAAGTCGAAAAGGCCCATCCCGACATCTTCAACGTCCTGCTCCAGGTCATGGACGAC
>JAEEPQ010000170.1 GCA_016284885.1 Desulfovibrio sp. | reverse complement strand
GCTATGCGGACGTTCTCCGCAAAGGGCTCGAAGCCGTCCAGCGAAGGCTGCAGGCTCTCCGTCACCGGCACGCCGAGCATGGCAAAGGGCTGGGGCGCAAAGACGTCCTTCCTTGTCCATTCCGCCGTCTCCTCCGGCACGGGGAAGGAGAGGCCAAGCACCGGTGCGCGGCCCCGGCCGGGCTCCAGGGTGATGCCGCCGCCGAGCACGCCTCCAGTGGCGAGGACGAAGCGGTCGGCCTCGAAGCGGCGCACCCCGTCCTCGTGGCTGGTGAAGAGGCCCGTCACCCGCCTGCCCTGACGGTCGGAGGCAAGCACTCTGGTGTTCTCGCACAGGCACACGCCCTCGCGCCGCAGGGCCTCGAGGAAGAGCCTCGAGAGGCGCATGCCCGTGACGCCTGGCGGCAAGGCCGCCATCTCGAACACCGGACAGCCGGCGGCCTCGCAGACGACGCGGTGCAGGGCATCGCCGGGACGGGTGCCCAGCACCGGCGGCAGGAGCACGGCATCGAAGCCTCTGGCCTTGGTCGAAAGCTCCCGGCAGAAGGCCTCGAGCGCCTGGCCCCGCCCGTCGAGGGCGCGGGCGCAGTCGAGGGCCGTGGCCGTCCTGTAGCCGCCGGAGGCGGGATTCTTCAGCCAGGCAGTGGCGAATTCGGCGCCGCTCCAGGCGCCCTGCTTCGAGAGGCCGCTCATGGCCAGGGCCGGCGTGCAGTCGCGTATGCCCTCGACGCCGCAGACGAGAATGCGCCGGGCGCCGGCTGCAGATCGGCCGTCCATGCTGGGGGGCACAAGGCAGGAGGCCTTTTCGGTGCCGGCCACCGTGGGCACGACGGTGTTGACAAGGCGCTCCCCGTCGAAGCCGGCGAGGGGCCAGCCGGCATCGGCCGCCAGATCCCGGAGGAAGCGGCAGGCCTCGAGCACCCGCCGTTCTCCCAGCCGCACGTAGGGGTGCACGGGGGCAAGGTGGCCGAGCCCCTTGAGGGGATCTCCCTGGATCCGGCCGCCGGCCGTGGCGCCGAGCACGTCCACGGCGCAGGTACTCACGCTGAGCGCGCCGGCGCCGGCGCAGACAAGGGTCACGCTCTGGCCCTGCATGGCCGCCGCCAAGGCCGCGGCCATGCCGGAAAGGCCTGCGCCCACGACGACGAGATCCGAGCGGCTGGTGAAGCGGGGCGCAGGCAGCGGCGCCTTCTCGTCAGGCTCGAGTCTTGGCTGGACGAAGTCCAGCTCGCCGGCTTCGCAGCCTTCCTGCTCGTCCATGGCGAGGCTTGCGCAGTAGATGTCGCGGGTCATCTCGATCTCGCGGGCAAGCTGGCCCCAGTAGACGTAGCGTATGCCCTTCCAGCGCTCCTGCACGAAGCGGCGCAGGTCCTTGAGCACGTTTTCGGCAAAGGGCACGCCGTCCTCCACGAGGGCTGAGGCGATGCGCAGGGCGCAGAAGGTGCCCTGGCAGGTGCCCATGCCGATGCGCGTGCGCAGGCGGATGTCGTTGAGGGAATGGGTGGAGGGGCGGCTCGCCACGTACTGGATCTCGCGCCAGGAGATCATCTCGCACTCGCACATGAGCGGGTTGTAGTCCTTGCGGCCGGCCAGGCCGGCAGAGCCCCGCTCGACGCAGTCTCCGAACTCGTCGCCCAAGCGGTCGGCCACGAGCTTGACGCCCTGGGGCATGAAAATCCGGGAAGCCCTGGCGAGCAGCGCCGGATCGGGGTCGGGAAGGATGGGCTCCTCGGCCGTGCGGCAGGGCGCCGTCACGCCGAGCTTGGGCGCAACGATGTCGCAGACCTGCTCGGCCATGAGGCGGTAGGTGGTGAACTTGCCGCCAAAGACCGTGACGAGCCCTTCGAGGCCCTCGGCTGCATGGTCGGCGATGTGGAAGCCGCGGCTGACCGAGCGGCCCTCGGCGGAGCCCGGCGTGTAGAGGGGGCGGGTGCCGGCGAAGGCGCGCAGGATGCGGAAGGCGTTGATCTGGGGGAAAAGGGGCTTGCCCAGTTCCATGAGCCTGAGCACCTCTCTGGTCGAGGGGATGCTGTCTTCGGGATCCTTGACGGTCTGGGAAGTGGTGCCGAGGATGGTGATGGAGCCGTGGGGCACGAAGATGTCGCCGTCCGAGCTCTTGTGCAGTCGATTGATGATGCGCTGGGAGAAGCGGTGGTTGAAGACGATGAGCGTGCCCTTGTCGGGGGTCACCGGCACGTCGAGGCCGGCAAGGCCGGCCACCCGGCCGCTCCAGGATCCGGCCGCGTTCACCACGAACTGGCAGGCGATGTGCTCCGCCGTGCCGTCGAGGCGGTTCACCACGTCCACGCCGGTCACGCGGCCGTTGGCCTGGGTGATGCCGACGACCTCGCGGTAGGTGAGAACTTCGCCGCCGTAGCGCCTGGCGCTCATGGCGTTGTGCAGCACGAGCCTAAAGCCGTCGATGGAGGCGTCGGGCACCCGGAAGACGCGCTTGACGTCGGGCGCCATGCCGGGCTCCAGGCTGAGGGCCTCGGCGGGCTCGAGTTCCTCGGCCGCGATGCCGGCCTCGGCGCAGCCCTTGACCCACTTGTCCACGTAGTCCGGGTCGTCCTGCGGCGTGAGCACGAAGAAGCCCTCGGTGTCGCGCACGCAGCCGTGGCCAATGCGGCGCAGGATCATGTTTTCCCGTATGCATTCCGCGGCCGCTTCGGTGTCGCTCACGGCGTAGCGGCCGCCACTGTGCAGGAGGCCGTGGAAGCGGGAGCTTGTGCCGTTGCATATGCCTCCCTTCTCCAGCAGGAGCGCGGGGATGCCACGCATGGCAAGGTCGCGCAGCACGCCGGATCCGGTGGCGCCGCCGCCGATGATGACAACAGTGGTTTCCTTCACGTCAAGCCTCCAGAAGCCCTGTGCGGGCCAGAACGCAACGGGTCGCGGACGGCGGCGGAACGGAGATCCAGGCGTGGTCCGGTTCCGGGTCGCCTTGCGCGCCAGCCTGCGGCAACGTATGCTCGAATGGTTCCAAGGCCTTCACTTTAGACGATTGCACTGCAGGAGAAAAGCGCATGGGCATATGCTGGTCCGAAAAGAAGTGCGTGGTCCTCGATCTCGACGGCACGGTCTACATGGGCGACATCCCCATCGAGGGCGCCGTTGCCGGCATCCTGCGCTGCTGGGAGCGCCTCGACTTCCGCTTCCTTTCCAACAACACCTCCAAGTCGCCGGAAAGCTACGTAGCCAAGCTCAACCGCATGGGCATCCCCGCCAGGCTCGACCAGTTCCTCTGCCCCACCACGCCGCTGGTCGACTTCTTCAGGAAATCCGGCACCGCCTGCGCCTACGTGGTCGGCAACCGGGACTTCCAGGCCGACCTTGCACGGCGCATGCCCGAGCTCAGGCAGCAGGAAGATGGCGCCGAGTGCGTCGTCCTCGCCTACGACACCGAGCTCAGCTACGAGAAGCTGGCACGCTCCTGCCTGCTTCTGCAGCGGCCCGAGGTCAAGTTCTACGCCACCCATCCCGACCTCGTCTGCCCTTCGCCCGAAGGGCCCCTGCCAGACGTGGGAAGCATGCTCAAGCTCTACGAGACGGCGACGGGAAGGACCCCGGACCAGATCTTCGGCAAGCCCGATCCCGAGGTGCTGGCGCCGGTGCTGGCGCAATACCCCTGCTCCGCCGTGGTCATGGCGGGCGACCGCCTCTCCACGGACAAGAAGCTTGCCGAGAACGCCGGCATCGACTTCATCTGCGTGCTCTCCGGCGAATGCACGGCCGAAGCCGTCGCCAGGGAGGCTATCGCCCCCACGGTCCTCGTGGAGCATCTGGGGCTGGCCCTGCCCTAGTCCGTCGAATTTCTCTGATTTTTTCAGGCCCCGCCCTCCGCGCAGACCTGTGCGCCTCCAGGGGGGGGGTGACAAACGCCAAGCAGGCCTTATCTTGGCTCTTGGCCATAGCCCGGCCCCTGTCGCTTGTGTTTCGTTCCGCGTTGCATCGGCAATGGAGGTGACCATGGCAAAAGACCTCACCCAGGGCAGCCCCGTCAGACTGATCTTCCGCTTTGCCCTTCCGCTGCTGCTCGGCAACTTTCTCCAGCAGATCTACAGCATGGTGGACACGCTCATCGTGGGCCGCACCATTGGCGTGCACGCCCTCGCCGGCGTCGGCGCCACCGGCTGCATGCTCTTCCTCGTGCTCGGCTTTCTCATGGGCATGACGCAGGGCTTTTCCATCGTGCTCTCCCAGCGCTACGGCGCCAGGGACATGCCAGGCCTGCGCCGCAGCTTCTGCGCAGCCATCCTGACAGGCCTCGCCGTCGCAGGCGCCGTGTCCTTCCTCGGCGTGCGCTATGCCAAGCCCCTGCTGGCCCTGCTCAACACGCCGGCCGACATCGTCGCCTGCTCCGAAGCCTACCTCACCGTCGTGATGGGCGGCAGCTGCGCCGCCATGCTCTACAACGTGCTCGCCAGCGCCATCACGGCCCTCGGCGACAGCAGGACGCCCCTCTTCTTCCTCGCCATCTCCTGCATCGTCAACATCATCCTCGACTTCGCCTTCATCCTCGGCCTCGGCATGGGCGTGGAAGGCGCGGCGCTCGCCACCGTCTGCTCCCAGGGCTTCTCCGCCCTGCTCTGCCTTGGCTTCATCTTTGCCAAGGTGCCGCTCCTGCGGCCCCGGAAGGGCGACTGGCGGCACCTCTCCCCCCGCATCTTCGCACGGCTCGTCGGCATGGGCGCCCCCATGGGCTTCCAGACCTCGGTCATCGCCCTCGGCGCGGTGGCCGTCCAGGCAGCCCTGAACGGACTCGGCTCGGATCCGGTGGCAGCCGTCACGGCAGCCATGCGCGTCGACGCCTTCGCCGTGATGCCCCTCATGAGCTTCGGCCACGCCATGGCCACCTTCACCGGCCAGAACTTCGGCGCAGGCCGCCTCGACCGCATCCGCCTCGGCGTGAAGCAGGGCTCCCTCCTTGCCATAGGCTACGCCTGCCTGGCAGCCCTGCTCCTCGTCTGCTTCGGCCCCACGCTCATGCACTGCTTCGTGGGCCCAGGCCAGGAGCACGTGGTGGCGCTCGGCTGGCGCTTCATGACCATCCAGGCCGGCATGTACTGGATACTTGCCCTGCTCTTCATCCTGCGCAACACCCTCCAGGGCATAGGCCGGAGCTTCGTGCCCACCATGGCGGGCATCTCGGAGCTGGCCATGCGCATCTTTGCCGCCTTCTGGCTCGTGGAGCGCGCCGGCTTCGACGGCATATGCTGTGCCAGCCCCCTCGCCTGGTTCGGCTCCTT
>JAEEPQ010000169.1 GCA_016284885.1 Desulfovibrio sp. | reverse complement strand
GCCGCGGCTTGCTGCATGTCCTCCACCCTGGGGTTGATGCCGAAGCCAGAGAAGACCTCGATCTGGTCCTCGCCCATGCCGGCCTCCTTCAGGGAGGCCGCCAGTTCCGGCAGCCAGCGCTCCATGGCGGTGCCGCGGGTGACGACGAGCAGCCTGCCCCTGACGGCGAAGAAGCTGCCCGCCTGGGCCAGCGTGCCCAGGCCTATCTTGATCTGCGGACTTGTCGGCATAGCCGTCCCCCTTTGCGCCCTGAGCGCGGTGCCAAAACAGCGCGCCGGGACCGCAGACGTTCCGCGGTCCCGGCACAGAAGTTCACGATGCCAGCCCGGCTACTTGGAATTGTGCCAGCCGAGGAAGAGGCGGTAGGCATCGTTGTCGGTCTCGTCGATGTAGGGATAGCCCATGCCTTCGACGCGGTCCAGAAACTCGCTGAAGGCCTTGGCCTTTTCCGGAGGCACTTCGATGCCCACCAGCACGCGACCGAAATCGGCGCCGTGGTAGCGGTACTGGAAGAGGGTGATGTTGAAGTCGACGTGCATGGCGTCGAGGAAATTCTGCAGGGCGCCGGGCCGTTCGGGGAAGGCGAAGCGGTAGAGGCGCTCGTCGTGGGCGATGGGGGAGTTGCCACCCACGAGGTGGCGGATGTGGACCTTGGCGAGTTCGTTGTCGCTCAGGTCCGTCACCCCGAAGCCGTCCCCGCGCAGGGAGGCCACGATCTGCTCGCCGTCCTCCTTGTCCTTGATCTTGAGGCCCACAAGCACGTGGGCCTGCTGGGGATCGATGGAGCGGGTGCAGATCTCGGTGATGCTGCGCTTGCCTATGCTCTTGACCAGGGTGCGGAAGGAGCCCACCTGTTCGGGGATGTCCACGGAGATGAGGGCCTCGCGCTGGGAGCCTATTTCGGCGCGGTCGGCGACGTAGCCCAGGCGGTCGAAGTTCATGTTGGCGCCGGAGACGATGGCGACCAGCGTCTTGTCCTGCAGGCCGTGCTTCCTGGCATAGGCGCGCAGGCCAGCCAGGGAGAGCGCGCCGGCTGGCTCGGCCACGACGCGGGTGTCCTCGAAGATGTCCTTGATGGCACCGCAGATCTGGTCGGTGCTCACGAGGATGATGTCGTCCAGGCACTCGCGGCAGAGCTCGAAGGTGAGGTCGCCCACGCGCTTGACGGCCACGCCGTCGGCGAAGAGGCCCACGTCGCGCATCTCGACCGGACGGCCGGCCGCGATTGAGCGGCGCATGTCGTCTGAGTCGGCCGGCTCGACGCCGATGACCTTGACCTCGGGACGAAGCTGCTTGATGTAGACGGCAACGCCGGCAGCCAGGCCGCCGCCGCCGATGGGCACGAAGACCGCGTCCAGAGGGCCGGGGTTCTGGCGGAGAATCTCCATGCCTATGGTGCCCTGGCCGGCGATGACGTCCTCGTCGTCGAAGGGCGGAATGAAGACGGCGCCCGTCTCGGCGATGAGCTCCTGGGTCTTCTTGGCGCAGTCGGAGAAGGACTCGCCGGAGAGCACCACGGTGCCACCGAGGCGCCTGACGGCGGCCACCTTGATGGCGGGGCTGGTTTCAGGCATGACGATGGTGGCCTCGCAGCCGAGGTGCCTGGCGGACAGGGCGACGCCCTGCGCGTGGTTGCCGGCGGAGGCCGCGATGACGCCGCGGCGCAACTGCTCGTCGGAGAGCTGCACCATCTTGTTGTAGGCGCCGCGCAGCTTGAAGGAGAAGACGGGCTGGGTGTCCTCGCGCTTCAGGAGGACGCGGTTGCCAAGGCGCTTGGAGAGGCCGACGGCGGGCTCGAGAGCCGTCTCGATGCAGATGTCGTACACGCGGCTCAGCAGGATGCGCTTCAAATAGTCGTTGGTGGGCATGGGACGTTCCTTATGGGAGAATGTGCCAAGGCTTCCCCTGGCGGCCGAAGGCGCCGGCAGGGAGGCCGTGCATTGCAGGCTTGCTGGAAACTTTAGACATATGCCCATTCGCCGCAAATGTGAATGCCAAAGTGGCAACCAATATATCAAGCAATATTGATGTTAATATATCTTGATATAGTAATACATTTCTCTGCGCCAGCAGATCCAGCCTCAGGCGCGGATAAGGCAGCGTCCTGCACCCGGAGCCTGCAGGCCTAGCCGACAAGCAGGAGCGCGTCCCCCTGCTCGAGCACCTCGCCGACAACGCAGGCCAGGTCGCCGCCAGCCGTCAGGAAGGACTGCACCTCGCCAAGCCGCTCCGGCTCCACGCCGAGCAGGAGCCCGCCCGAGGTCTGGGTGTCGAAGAGGGCGTTCTCGAGGTCCTCGTCCTTGGGCCGCTCCCACTTCGTCCTGCAGGCGCAGAACTTGCGGTTGCCGATGGTGCCGGCGGGAACGAGGCCGTCGCCGGCGTAGTCGAGCACATGGTCCATGAGCGGCACGGCATCGGCATTGATCCTGACGGTCGTGCGCGAGGCCCGGGCCAGCTCCATGGCGTGCCCGGCCAGGCCGAAGCCCGTAATGTCGGTGGCACCCCGGATGCCGAAGCGGGCGATGGCCTCGCCGGCAACGCGGTTCAGCCGGCCGCACCAGCGCCGGATCTGGGCGTCGGCCTCTTCCCAGCCCTCCCAGGAGGCCTTGAGGGCAGTGGCGAGGATGCCGCTGCCTATGGGTTTTGTCAGGACGAGCCGCATGCCGGGCGCAAGTCCGCTGTTCTGGGCAATCTTCGCCGGATCGACGATGCCCGAGACGGCAAGGCCAAACTTGAGCTCGTCGTCCTTGACGGTGTGGCCGCCGGCGCTGACGCAGCCGGCTTCGTGCATGGCGTCGAGGGCGCCCCTGAGTATGGCGGCCAGTTCCTCCGGCGCGTTCTCCGCAAGGTCTTCGGGGAAGCAGGCAACGCTCATGGCGCTCCAGGGCCGGCCGCCCATGGCGTAGACATCGGAGAGCGCGTTGCAGGCGGCTATCCTGCCAAAGGCGAAGCCGTCGTTGACGATGGGCGAGAGGATGTCGACGGTCTGCACAAGGCCCATGCCCTGCGGCATGGCGACGACGACGGCGTCCTCGTTGAAGGCGCGACCCGCCAAAACGCGCGCTTCCAGTTCGGAAGGCATGTCGGCGTTCACTTGAAACAGCAGCTGCTCCAGGGCCCCTGGAGCGAGTTTGGCCGCTCAGCCCGCGGCGCGGGCGCGTTCCATGAGCTTCACCATGGCTTGCCTCCTTGCTTTTTTTGCGGGGATGCCGCGCCTTCCTTATAGTGGAATACATCCGCGCGAGGCAAGCCTGGAAGCCTGGGCCCCGCCCCTGCCGGCATTGCCAGCGCACGGCGATTTGCCTACAAAAGCGCAAGTGCCGTATCCGGCCATGCCCGCACAAAGGAGCCACCATGCCTCTGCTCACCCTCCAGGACGTCTGCCTCAGCCTCAGCGGCAAGACGCTGCTCGAAAACGCCAGCCTCGGCATCAATGTCGGCGACCGCGTCTGCCTCGTCGGCCGCAACGGCGTCGGCAAGTCCTCCCTGCTCAGGATGCTGGCAGGCCGGATAGAGCCGGACAGGGGAAGTCTCGTCTACGAGGGGGGCTGCCGCTTCGGCTTCATGCCCCAGGACGTGCCGCTCGACTGGACGGGCCCCGTCTTCTGCGTGGCGGCCGCCGGCATGGGCGAGGAAGGCAGGATGCTCGCGCTGGCCCACGCCGTGAGCCAGGGACGGGAGGACGATCTGTCGAAGGAGGACGCAGCCCGGGCCAGGGCCTACATGGAGTCCGGCGAAGGCTGGGAGCGCTACGGCGAGGTGCTCGGCGTCGTGAACAGCCTGGGGATCGATCCGGCCTGCGACTTCAAGTCCCTCTCCGGCGGATCCCGCCGCCGCGTCGCCCTAGCCAGGGCCTTGCTGACCTCCAGGGACTTGCTTCTGGACGAGCCCACCAACCACCTTGACATCAAGACCATACGCTGGCTGGAAGACTTTCTGAAAAAGCGCATCCGCACCCTCGTCTTCATCTCCCACGACCGCGCCTTTGCCCGCTCCCTTGCGACACGGGTCGCCGAAATCGACAGGGGCGGCCTCTACGCCTACGACTGCGGCTACGACGACTACCTCCCCCGCCGGGACCTGCGCCTCGAGAACGAGGAGAAGGAGAATGCGGCCTTCGACAAGAAGCTGGCACAGGAAGAGAGCTGGATCCGCAAGGGCATCAAGGCCAGGCGCACCCGCAACATGGGCCGCGTGCGGGATCTGCTTGCCATGCGCGAGGAGCGCTCCCGGCGCAAGGCCCGCCTCGGCGACGTGCACATGCAGGCCCAGGAGGCCGAAAAGTCGGGCCGGCTCGTCATGGAGGCCAAAGACCTCGGCTACACCTACCCCGACGGCTACGAGATCTTCCACGGCTTCTCCCCCATCATCCAGCGCGGCGACCGCATCGGCATCATCGGCGACAACGGCACGGGCAAGAGCACGCTCATCAAAGTCCTGCTGGGCGAGCTCGCCCCCACCTCCGGCAGCCTGCGCCACGGCACGAACCTCGAGATCAGCTACTTCGACCAGCTGCGCGAGACCCTCGACCCCGACATGTCCGTCATGGACAGCGTCGCCAACGGAGGCAACGTCGTGGAGATCAACGGCGCCAAGCGCCACGTGGCGGGCTACCTCGCCGACTTCCTCTTTTCCCCGGACCGCCTGCGCGTGCCCGTGCGCACGCTCTCCGGCGGCGAGCGCAACCGCCTGCTGCTGGCGCGTCTCTTCACCAGGCCCTCCAACGTCCTCGTGCTGGACGAGCCCACCAACGACCTCGACATGGCGACCCTGGACCTTCTGGAAGAGCTTCTGGCCGACTACAAGGGCACCGTGCTCATGGTGAGCCACGACCGCGACTTCCTCGACAACCTCGTCACCTCCACCTTCGCTCTGGAGGGCGACAAGCTCGTGCACGAGTATGTCGGCGGCTACACCGACTGGCTCAGGCAGCGCCCCCAGCCCCAGGCAGAGGAAAAGCCGAAGGCCCAGGCGCCCCGCCAGCAGGCGCCCCGCGCGCGCAAGCTCTCCTTCAAGGAGCAGCGCGAGCAGACCCTGCTGCGGGAGGAGCTGGACGCCCTGCCGGACAGGATTGCGACCCTCGAGGCCGAGCAGAAGGATCTCGAGGCAAAGCTCGCCGACCCTGAGCTCTACAGCCGCGATCCCGCAGGCTTCGAGGCCGTGACGAAGCGCATGGCCGAGGTCGAGCAGGAGCAGCTGGAGGCGCTGGAGCGCTGGGAGGCCGTGGAGGCCAGGCTGCAGGAGCTCGCCGACATCGTGACGAAGGACTGAACCATCCCGCCAATGTCC
>JAEEPQ010000168.1 GCA_016284885.1 Desulfovibrio sp. | reverse complement strand
CGAAGAATAACCACAGTTGGGGCGCAAAGCGAGCATGACCTGGCCTATGTAGACCGAGTGCAGGCCGCCTCCTCCGGGGCCGGAGCCTTCGCCGCCTCCTCCGCCGCGGTTGCCGCCGGCGTTGCGGCGGGCCTCGGCGAGGGCCTGCTCGACGGAGCTGCCCTGCGAGCTTCCGGAACTGCCGCGGGACGTGGCCTTGCGCCGGGCCTGGTTGAGGGCGCCGGCGATGGCGTCCTTGTCCTCCTTGGCCTTGCGCTCGGAGCTCTTCTGGTCGCGGCCTGCCGTGGTCTGCTTCTTGTCCTTCTTCTCTTCCTGGGGCTTCTTGGGCTCCGGCTTGGGCTTCTCTTCCTCTTTCTTGGGCTCCGGCTTCCGGACTTCCTCGCGCTTCTTGGGGGAGACGGGCTTCTCCTTGGGCTCGGGCTCCTTCTTGGGCTCGGGCTTGAGCTCAGGCTTCTTCGGCTCCTCCTTGAGCATGGGCTTCTCGTCTTTGGGGGCCTTGATTTCAGAAGCCTTCGTCGCCTCGCGTTCGGAGGCCGCCACGTCGGCCTGCTGGGCCGCGGGCGCCGGCGCAGGCTCGCCCTCAGCCTTGGCACCCATGGGGCCAAGGATGGGGGATGGCGTCTTGTTGCCGCCAGGCGCCCCGTCAACGAGGCTGATCATGACCGGCTGCTCCAGGTTGATGAGGGGCTTGCCTGCAGGCCAGAACCAGATGATCAGAATGATCAGGACATGGAGGCAGAGCGAAAGTACATATGATGCCAACGGCATGGCTGGTACACCCTACTTGCTGGCCTGCCCGCCGGCAGGCGCGCCCGCAGGTGCAGGTCCGCCTGCGGCCTTGGCCGCCGCCTGGGCCTCTGCGGGATCCATGTTCTCGGCAATGACGCCGAGCTTTTCGATGCCGACAAACTTGATGCGCCCCATGACGTCGACCACGATGCCGTAGGGCACCTCCTTGTCGGCCTGCAGGAACAGCGTCTTGTTTTTCTCCTTGACGAGGCTCTTCAGGTAGCCTTCCAGCTGGTCAAGGCTGTCCACCAGGTACTCGTCGAGGAAGAGGGCTCCGTCGCGCCGCACCGTCAGCACCATGTGGTCGGACTCCGTCGGCAAGGACTCGACCTGCTTGGTCTGCGGAAGATCCACGTCGAGTCCGGAGCTCATCATGGGCGTTGCCACCATGAAGATGATGAGCATGACGAGCATGACGTCGACGAAGGGCGTCACGTTGATTTCGGAAACGAAGCGGCTTGACATGCTAGCCCTCCGTGGCGCCGGTGCGGGAGACGGCGCGGTGGGCGTTGAGCTCGCGCTGGACGCGGTTCAGAAAGATGCCGGCAAAGTTGACAAGGAGGGTGTCGATGCGGGCAAGCTTGCCGAGGAAGAGGTTGAAGCCCATGGTGGCCGGCACGGCAACGGCGAGGCCGATGGCCGTGGCGACGAGGGCTTCGGAGATGCCGGGCGCAACCGTGGCGAGGGAGGCCGACTTGGAGAGGCCAATGGAGTGGAAGGAGTGCATGATGCCCCAGACCGTCCCGAAGAGGCCGATGAAGGGTGCGCAGTTGGACGTGGTCGCCAGAACAGAGAAGGAGCTCTGCAGGCGGGAGAGTTCCGAACCGACGCCCTGGCGCAGGGCCCGGCGGACGTTGTCGACGATGACGTCCGAGGAGTTGCCGAGCTCCTTGGAGCGGTTGAACTCCATGACGCCCTTCTGGGCCACGGAGTAGAGCGGCGAGGCAGGATCGGCGCCGAGCATCTGGACCGCCTCGCGCAGGTTTGCGGCCTTCTCGAAGCTGGACGAGCCCTTGGTTGCCTTGCGCTGGGCAGAGCTCAGGAGGATGGCTTTCTGAATCATCAGCCCCCAGCTGCCGACAGACATGACAAAAAGGATTAGCAGTACGAACTTGGCAACCAGACTGGCGTTGGCAACCATTGAGAAGAAACTGAATTCCATCGGGACGACTCCATGCAAAAAAGCGTATCAGCCATCCTCGCGGACGGCTAAAGTGTCGTCGGTACAATGCAACCAAAGCTAGGTTTTTTCAAGATAGTCTTGCATCGCGTCCAGGGCAGGCGCTTCGCATGCCCGCACCCGCAGGCCCCTCCTGCAGGCCTGCGAATTTCAGAGCCTCAGCCGGAGCCCCTGGTACAGGGAAACGCGCTTGCCCGCCCCCGGCAATGGCTGCCGCGGCCGTGCGCCAGCGCGCCAAGGCCTTGATTTCAGACCTTCCTGCCACCCTTGACAAGTGGACAGTCCGGGCGTTGTCGATTATAGCTGAGGGCGGTTCGGCAGGCATGCTTTGCCCAGCCGCATCGCTCCGGAACCTTCAGGCGCTCGCTTCGCGAGGCAGGCG
The DNA here is from genome assembly GCA_016284885.1 of Desulfovibrio sp. Lineage (GTDB taxonomy): Bacteria > Desulfobacterota > Desulfovibrionia > Desulfovibrionales > Desulfovibrionaceae > Desulfovibrio. Next base: position 2,970 of record JAEEPQ010000168.1, on the reverse strand, counting down.
CCAGGGCTTGCCGGAGCCGACCCGGCCAAGCAGGCCGGCACTATTTCTTAGGGCCTTTGCGCGAGCGCAAGGTCCGGATCGGCGGTTCCATGCAGGAAGACACGATGAGCAGCAATCCCGAGGCTGAGAGGCAGGCCGTCAGCCTGGACGGCGTCCGCTACGCGGCCCTGAAGCAGCCGGGGGGCCTCTGGCGCATGGGAACAGTCAATCCGCGCTGGCTGGAGTGCATGCCGGCACGATCGAACCCAACGCCCGAGGAGCTTGCAGCCCTTGAGGCCAAGGGCGTCTTTCTGGCGCCGAGGGTCACGCCCGAGCCCAAGCTGGCCCTGATCTGCTGCGGCCAGGGCGGCGTGTGGCCCGGCATGGGCCGCGAGCTCTACGACAGCTTCCCTGCCTGCCGCGAGGCCATGGACAGGCTGGCCGCCTGCGCCAGCTGGGACGTGCTCTCGCTCATGGACGAGCCGGATCTCGACGTGCTCGGCCTCACCCGCTGGCAGCAGCCCTACCTCTTCCTGCTCGAATACGCCCAGTTCGCCCTCTTCCGCTCCCTTGGCCTCAAGCCCGCGCTCTTCTGCGGGCATTCGCTCGGCGAGCTCATCGCCCTGTGCTTTGCCGGCGTCTACTCGCCCGAGACCTGCTGGTTCATCATGGACACCCGCTCCCAGTTCATGGCCGAGCTCGAGGAGAAGGCGGAGAAGAGCAGCGGCATGATGGCCGTCTACGCCAGCCGGGACGTGCTCGAGAAGGTGCAGGTCGCCTGGCCCGGGCTCTACGTGTCCAACTACAACACGCCGAACCAGTTCATTCTCTCAGGCCCCCGCGACCAGCTGGCCGAGGCGAGGCGCGCTCTGCGCAAGGACCACCATCCCGCCGTGATCCTCAACATGAAGCTCGCCTTCCACCACCCGCAGATGCGCGTGGCCAGAAGCCTCTCCTACCGCATGCTCTGCTCCCTCGAGATGCACCCGCCCAAAACGCCCCTGATGAGCTGCGTCACCACGGGCTTCTATCCCCCGGCCCAGACCGACATCTGCCGCTATATCGTCGACCTCGACGAGAGCGCCGTGAAGTGGCTGCCCTGCGTGCAGAACATGTGGTGCCAGGAGGGCGTGCGCCACTTCCTCGAGACCGGCCCCCAGGACACGCTCTGCGGCTTCATCCGCGAAATCGAGCCTCGGGCCGTCTGCCTTTCGTCGTCGGCCAGAGGCCGCGAGCGCGAGGCCATGCGTCTGGCGCTGGCCAAGCTCTATGCGCTGGGACACTTGAAGCACTCCCTCATCCGGGAGGCTGCCCGCGCCCGCCAGCATGAGGCCCTAGCGCCTGTCCCGGCTGAGAAGGATGCGGTACCTTCCGGGACGCCGGAACAGGCCCGGGATCAGTTCCAGGAACAGGCACAGGCACAGACTCAGGACCAGGAGCAGGCTCAGGCACAGGCGAACCCGGTAGAGCCTGTCCCGCAGGCGGCGGGACACGCTTGGCCGGCCGTGCGCGCCCTGCTGGCCGAGGTCTCGGGCAGGCCTGAGGAAGAGATCACGCCTTCCCATGACCTGCGCTTTGATCTGTCCCTGCGCTCCTCCTCCTTCCCGCGCTTTGTGTCCCGCCTCCAGGAGGAGCTTGGCTGCACGCTCGAATTTGAAGACCTTCTGCACGTGGCGACGGCAGGGGATCTGGCAGGCGTCGCCGCCGGCGCATGCGGCGAGGCCTTTGCGCAGGAGCAGGCTTCTGGGCCTGCCCTGGGAAGCTACGTTAAGCGCCCCTTTTTCGTGCGCTGCGATCCCGCTGTCTCCCTCGATGACGGCAAGCCCAGCGAAGCCCGCCTCAACTGCGCGCGCCCGGGGCTTGCGCTTTCCTCCGCCAGCGTCGTTGCCGTCTACGGCGGAAGCGACGCCCTGTGCGCCGAGCTTTTGGCAAGCCTCATGCCGCTGGGCCTGGACCTGCGCCTGCCTGAGGGCTTTGCGGGCACGATGCAGGCAGCCTCCCGCTGCGGCTGCCGGGTGCTGGGCCTCTGCCTGCCCTCGGCGCGCCTGGAAGACAGCCTCGATGCAGCAAGCCACGTGGACGTGATGCTGGCTGCCCCAGACGCCGTCAGAGCCTTGGACGAGGCCGGCTGGACGAAATTCCTGCGCGCCCTGACCCGGGTGCAGTGCTCGGTGCTGGCGATTGCGGGCCTTGGCGGCGAGCTTGTCAGCCTGCCGGATCCGCCCGTCCCGACGGAAGGCAATCCGGCGCTCCGCCTGGTCCAGATCCGCATCTACCCCTGGGACGCGGCGTCTGGCCGGCCTCTTCCCTACGAGCTGGGCGACCTCTTTGCCCGGGAGATCTGCCAGGGCGAGCTCTCCCATGTGGACTGGCGTCCCGACAGCACGGCAAGGCTTCTGCCCCAGCCGCTGGTGGACGATGCCGATGCCTCGCCCTTTGTCCTGCCGGCTGCCCCTGCGGAGACCGACGGCGAGGACGTGCGCGCCACAGGCATGATCCTGAAGACCAGGGCCCTGCTTTCGGCCGACGGCGAGCCCTGCCTCGGCCAGGGGTCGTGGCTTCCCCACGCCCGCACGGCCCTGCCCCACTTTGCGTGGCTGCGCGTCCAGATGGAGGCTGCCTCCCTGCACCTGCCCTGGCTTGCGCCTGCCGTGCTGGCGGATCTGCGCGTCATGCAGGCCGACGGGCTCGGCGAAGGCCATGCCGGGGAGCGCACAGGCCGGGCCGGCATGGCCAGGGGCCTTGTCCGCGAAGCCTGCGCCTCCACCTGGGCAGGCCCCTGGATGCTGTACCGGGGGGCCTTTGTCCGGCCCCTGCGCGGTCGCGTCAGGCTGCGGGGACTCTCCGCCAGCGGCCGGCGCACGGGACGCTGGACGGACATGTCCACAGGCATCGTCTTCATGGGCGCTCCCGTGGCGGAGCGCGAGCTGGCGCCCCTCTGGGACGCCGGCCTTAAGCCCGCCAGTGGCCGGGAGCTCGCCTGCGCCGAGT
>JAEEPQ010000167.1 GCA_016284885.1 Desulfovibrio sp. | reverse complement strand
TCCTGGATCTTGCGGGAAGTCGGGATTCTCGGCTATAATCAAGCCATTGTAGAGGTACTTATCGCACCTACGGACCAGCTGAACGGGCAGCATGTCCGCAACGTGCTGAAAAGAAAGGTTTTGTAGGTGCTGCTATTAGTGCAACCTACAAAAAATAGCCGCACCTACAAGCGCATGCTGCGCTGGGCGAGGCCCATGAGGGCGTGCACAAGCTTGGCGGCCGTGAAGTCGGCGTGGTGCAGGCCTTGGATTGGCGCAAGCTCCACCACGTCGAAGCCGATGATCTCGCGCTCTGCGGCGCAGGCTTCCAGCAGGCGCAGGGCGTCGTGCCAGAAGAGGCCGCCCGGCGAGGGCGTGCCCGTGGCAGGCATGAGGGAGCTGTCGAAGCCGTCCACGTCAAAGGTGACGTAGAGGCGTCTGGGGAAGGATGCCGGCAGGGGCATGGCGGGAAGCCCTCCGCGGGCGAGGGTAGCCGCGTCCCAGTGCAGTATGCCCCGACTTTCCCGGTAGTCGCGCTCCTCACGGCAGTAGTCGCGCGTGGCGAACTGTGCCAGGGGCAGGCCGAAGTCGTCCTCGATGCGGCGCAGCACGCAGGCATGGGAGAAGGGATCGCCCTCGTATTCGGCGCGCAGGTCGCAGTGGGCGTCGACATGCACGATGCCGAAGTCCCTGTCCTGCTCGCAGAGGGCCGTGACAGGGCCGTAGGTCACCGTGTGCTCGCCGCCGAGCACCACGGGACAGGCGCCCCAGGCAAGGGCCTGGCGCACCCGTTCGGCAATGCGCTCGAGCACGGCTTCGACGGAGCCTTCGCAGTCCACGGGCGCCTGGGTGTGGAAGCCGAGCTCGCCTGGCCGGCTTGTGCCGTCCCAGTCCTCGAGCTGGAAGGATGCGTCGAGTATGGCCTGGGGGCCGAGCCTTGCGCCTGCGCCGTAGGAAACGGTGCGCTCCAGGGGGACGGGGATGATGTGGAAGCCCGCAAGCTCGGGCTTCTCCTGCGGGTATTCGGACTCCAGAAAGCGGGTGCAGGCCATGGCGGACACCTCGTGGCACAGGGGAAAGGAGGAAGGGCGCCGGCGAAGCGCGGGGCTGCGCCGGCGCCGGAAAAGGGGGACCGGATCTTAGGCGAAGGCTTCCTTGAGCGCGTCCACGCACATCTGGCCCATGAGATTGGTAGTGCCGACCGTGGAGGAGGAGGTGTGGGAGCCCATGACGAGGTTGTCCAGGGCGTACCAGGCCGGATCCGCCGGTGGCTCGCTCTCGAAGACGTCGAGGCCTGCGCCGTAGATGCGCTTCTCCTGCAGGGCCTTGAGAAGGGCCGCCTCGTCGACGAGGCCGCCTCGGGCCGTGTTGATCAGAATGGCCGTCTTCTTCATGAGCGCGATGCGCTCGGCGTTGACGAGCTGCTTCGTCTCCTCGGTGAGCAGGGTGTGCAGGGAGACGAAGTCGGCCTTGGCAAAAATTTCGTCCGGCGTGGCGCGGACAATGCCGAGGCTCTTGGCAAAGTTCTCGTCGAAGTAGGGGTCGGCCGCGAGTATGGTCATGCCGAAGCCGGCAGCCCTGCGGGCGACGCACTTGCCCACGGCGCCGAGGCCAACGATGCCGATAATCTTGCCGAAGACGTCGATGCCGGTGTTCTTGCTCCAGTCTTTGGCGCGGCATTTGGCGTCGATGGCGGGAATCTTTCGGGCCACGGCCAGCATGAGGCCGAAGGCGTAGTCGGCCACGGCGTTGGAGTTGGCGCCCACGGTGCGGGTGACCTTGATGCCGCGCGCCTTGCAGGCCTCGAGGTCGACGTTGTCGAGGCCCACGCCGTAGCGGGCGATGGCGCGCAGCTTCTTCGCGCTGTCAACGACGCGCTTGTTGAAGGGGTCGACGCCGAGGATGACGGCCTCGCAGTCGGCAATCTTGTCGCAGATGGCGTCTTCGGAGAGAATGGCGCCGGTGTCGTTTTTCACCACCTCGAAGCCGAGAGCCTCGAGCTGGCTGAAGAGGTCGGGGTTGCTTTTGCCAAAGGACCGGGGGGTGACGAGAACCTTCATCGCTAGAACTCCTCAAAAGGTGCCGGAGGCGCGCCTCCGCGTGAATTGTGGAAGAGCTCTAGCAGGAAAGCGCCCGTTTAGATAGTGCGGACATGGCCGGCGGGCTCGAGAGGGCAGGAAAGGAAGACCCGGACAGGGAAGGGCTTCTTTTCTGCCGGCGCTCTGCTACCTCTTTACAAGCTCGAGGCGGACGTTTCCTATGCCTTCGTGGTACATGCCGATCTGGTGCGCCGCGCCTGAGCTGATGTCGATGCACAGCTTGCGGGAGACGGGGCCTCGGTCCGTGACGCGCACGTTGACGCTCTTGCCTGTGCGCATGCTGGTGACCTTGACGACGCTGCCGAAGGGCAGGGTGCGGTGGGCCGCCGTCATGGCGTTGTGGTCGAAGTGCCCGCCGTCGGAGGTGCGCTTCTGGGAGTGCTCGGCACCGTACCAGGCCGCCCGGCAGTGCTGGACGTCGCCCACGTGCTGGAGGGCGTGCTCGCCCGTGCGCTCGCGGTGGGCCGGCTCGCCGTGATGGTGGCCGTGATGGTGGCTGGCATGGTGGTCGCCATGATGCTTTGCTTCGGCATGGTGCTTTGCTTCGCCGTGGTGTCTGGCCTTGGCTTGCGTTGTGACTTTGACGCGGGAGCCCTTGGCTGTCCTGTGCCGGCCGCTGTCGGCAAAGAGGGTGCTGTCGGCCTGCACGAGATCGTGGGCATGGCTGCGGGCCTGGGCGGGGAGGGCGAGAAGGCTGAGGCCAAAGAAGGCGGTCAGGGCGGTGAGGAAGATGCGATGCATGGCTGCTCCCGGCATCGTCTGGAGGGCTGACGAGCGCATGTCGAGGATGGTGCGCCCTCAAGGGGGCCCCGGGGGCGCGGAAGGAGGCGTGCGCCGGCTGTGCGGGCAGGCGCGCTTTCAAGAGATTATCTAAAGCAAAACCAGCCCTGCCACAAGCCGCCGGGCGGATCGAGCTGGAACGGCGGGGCTAGCGTGCCGTCTGGAAGGCCTGCCTCAGCAGTTGCCTGCGCTGTTCGATCGTCTCGCTGTACTTCCAGCCGTTGCGCTTGACGTCCCTGACATGGTCGCCGGCAAGCCGGCCCGCGACCGTGCCCTTGAGGCCCCTGCGCACGTCTTCGGCCATCTTTCTTCTGGAGAAGGCCGGGGCGTTGTCGAGTACCGAGAACATGCAGAGATCCATGAGATACTCGTAGCGTTCGGTGGCCGCGGGGCGGGCCTGCCCCGCGGCTGTCTTTCTGGATGAATCGCTCCCACTCCGACGCCCAGCCGAGCAGCTTGCCTATGCTGAAGTGGCGCCACGCATCTTCGACTAAGGAGGCGGACTGGCGCTTCTTCAGCCTGGCATAGCCTGCCATGGCAGGCGAGAGCCTGGCGAACACGGACTCCTCAAGGGAGCCATGGTCGATGCGGAAGTGGGGAGTTCCTTCGCTCATGGCCTTGACAAGGCTGTGCCTGGCGAGTTCGGCAAAGCAGGCCTTGTCGGCGGGGGAGAGCTTGGCGTTGTCGAAGTGCTGGGTCCAGCGTGCGAAAAGGGACTCGCTGGCCTTGTCGATCATTTGGTAGGCATCGGTGAGGCTCTGCCCTGCCACGCGAACGGGCACGGCAGGGCAGGCGCCTCTACTGGCGTAGCTGGGGAGGGATTGGCCCGTAGCGCACCGTGGCCGGCGAGAGGGCGACGCCCTTGCAGTGCAAGATTTCAGGATAGTCTTCGCGGGGCATGCCGAGGAGGCAGTCGCTGCGGGGCTGGCGGGAGGCCTTCTGGAAGAGCTCCCAGGCATGGCTAATTTCGGCGCGCGAAAGGCGCTTCTCGTCGTGGAGGCGAGCCATCAGGAGCAGGATGTCATCCGGCTTGGGAAGAGGGACGAGCAGGAAACTCGTTAAGAGCTCGTCGCACACCTGATGCAGAGGGACGAGCTCGCACCAGCCGTAGCGTCGGGTGTACAAGGTCATGCCACCGGCAGGGGCGTTCATGGCTTCCTTGCGACTGCAGGGAGCGAGGACGTACGCCTCCCAGTCCTTGCCAGTTCCGTGCGGCGAGCCCTTGATGCGGTCGCCTTCGAAGCAGAGGCCTTTCCTGCCGAAGCTGACGGAACCCGAGCGGGGACCGTGCCAGTACTTGCTCTTGTCGATGGCGCGGAAGTCGAGGACGATGCTGTCCGCTTCGCCTGCGTCCTTGGCGGAAGGCTTGAAGATGGGGAACGTGGTCTTTTTCATTGGCGTTGCCTCCGGAACGTTGCTGCATTGCTGAGGGGAAGACGGCTTCCTGCCGTCTGTGCTGAAAGGTCCGGCATCGATGGCCGATGCCCTGAAGGAAGAGGCCTGCCAGGAGAGAGGCTTTGTCTGGCCTCGCTCCTTCCTGGTTGTCATTCACATTCCTGGGGCGAGAGTAAGCGCCTTCATGGTCATTTGAACTGAAGGCAGGAGTGTGCCAAGGCCGAGGCAGGCCCCCTGCCGGATGACGGCAGAAGGCCTGTGCAGCATGGATGCCTAGGCAGGCCAGGCGGAACGCTGGGGGCCGAGGCAGAACGGAAGCCGAGTCTGGGGCGCTGGGCCAGACGGTGGCGCTGGCGGGAGGCCTCCTTCGAGGCGTGCCTTGCCGAGCTCGACTTGATGCAGGAGATGCGCTCCTGCTTAAGCTGCGCATCGAACGGGATAGCAGACGCTCCGTGACAGGGGAGGTCTTGCCCAGCTGCGCAGCTCCGGACTGGAGAAGCCGTGCATGGCGGAGGAAGCTCTGGCACTCGCTCTCCTTGCGTGCCTGTCGAGCTCCGGCTGCCTGACGGTGCGGAAGGATCCAGTCCAAACGGAGTCGCGCCTCAGGAGACAGGATTTCTTCGCTGACAGGGACGAGGGGATTCTCGAGGCTCCTGGCGAGCAGGTAGCTCTCTTTCTGGTCGAGGTGAAGGCCGAGCCGATGGATGGCGGATTCCTCTGTGGTCTGAGGAGCTGCGCACTCATGGACAGAGACGGGCTTGGCGCCGATTGTCGGCATCGCCACAGGCTCGAAGTCAGGGCTGTGAAGGGGCGCAGATTTCATGGCTTTCTCCTCTGAAAGGGGCATGTTGTGGGCAAGAAGGGGGCTTGCCGCAGCTCTGGTCTGCGCTCGCCTGCCGGAACGAGTCGTTGCTCGTTTCGCGGCAGGCGGTCGCAGAGGGTGTGCTAGGGGCAACCTAGCGGAGAGAGTATTACCGCACAGTTTCTATTGAGATCTGCTTGGAACTTGTCACGTTATTACACATTATGATGTAAATTACTCTGATAAATCGTGATAATATCAGCTCATGAGTTGAGACTTCAATGTATTGATTATTAT
>JAEEPQ010000166.1 GCA_016284885.1 Desulfovibrio sp. | reverse complement strand
AGAAAAGGGAACGCGCCCTGCAGAAACGCGTCCAGACAGGCAGAAGCAAATCCCTCTGCATGAAACCCGGCCACGCGAGACGGCGCAGGCTTTGCCGGAGGCGGACCCCAAGTTCAACGCCCTTCAGGATACCCTGACGATGACCAGCACTGGCAGGGGCGACCCCAGTCAGCCACCGAGTCGTCCGGCAGCGAAAAGAAACGAGAAGCGCCCGCCTTCAGCGGAACCACTCCGCTTCGGACGGGCGTTTTCTTGCTCCCGTGCATACACAGGGCGCACTCCCAGCAGGGCCTCGGCTGACAGGGAAGATGGTCAAGATGCGATGACCAGCCCTTGCTGGGAAATATCTTGGTCCGCACACAGCTAGGCGCCTGCGCGGACAGCCTCCTCTGCAGAGCCACATGGCGTCCGCAGACTGCTTGTCAAATTTATGACTGCCTCTGGGTGGATGCTCAAGGCAGGCTAGAAGTCGAGCTGGAACTGCATGCCGATGCCGGCGTCAACCTCGGGGTCGTCGCTACGGCCGACGTGCTCGTGCACCTGCGAGCTGTCCTTTACGATGAACTGGGGGCCAAGGCCGATGCTCAGGTCGTCCTCCTTGACGCCGGCAAGGGCGCTCACGCGGTGGTGACTGTCCATGGCAACCTTTTCGTCGACATCGCGCAGGGCGATGTCGTCCTGGCGCCATTCCTGCGACTGGCGGTCTATGCTGAGGCGGATGCCGTCCTCGCTTCGGCTCTGCCTCCTGGCAACCCTGCGACCGGCCTCCTGCCGTTGCGCCGGGGCTGGTGCAGACGCGGCCTTTCTGCTGTTCTTGAGCGCATGCTCCTTGAGCAGCATGCCGTCCACGCCTTCGCTAAGCCAGATCTTGGAGCTGGGACCGTCGCTGAAGGCCCAGGGGGCGCCATGGACGCCGGCTGCAACCTTGGCCGCCCCGCTTCTGGGGGGCCGGGCGGAACGGGTGGAGCGACCGGAGGAAACAGGGGATGTCCTGCGGTCGGCATCGGCCATCTGGAGGGGCTGGGCGCGTCCAACGGAGCCGCTGGTCTGGCGTATGCGGAAGCTTGAGGCAGGCTTGCCGTAGGAAGCCTGCTCCGTTCCTGCAGCTTCGACCGGCAGGGGAAGCAGGAAGGCTGCGGACAGCGCGCAGGCCAGAGCGAGGCACCGCAGGAAGCAGGGAGAGGGGATGGAGCGTTGAGTCAGCATAGGGACACCGTGCAGGCGGCCGCTCCCGACGGGGTCATCCCGTCCAAGGCAGTCCAGCCTGTCCCTCTTATCGTCTCCCCATGGGAAAACTTAAGCCCTCCGGCTGTTCCACGCTGAAGGCGGGGCTACCGGAGGGCTTGAAAAGGACGGCGCTATGAAGACAAGCCCAGAACGGGGCTAGCGGATCTCAGGATTGGCGCCTGCAGGCGCGATACCCCGCTCCTGGCGCTCGACGAGCTTGGCCGCGTCGGGCCCGAAGAAGGGCGGGGTGTCGTGAGGATCCTGCCATCCGCCACCAAGGGCCATGCAGACACTGACAACGGAGCTGAGCCTGTTCTGAAGCGCGTTGGCGTAGGCGAGCTCGGCGTTGAAGAGAGCGCGTTCGGCATCCAGGACCGTGAGGTAGTCGGTGTAGCCGTTGTCGTACTGGAGGCGGGCCAGGTCGGCGGCGCGGCGCAGGCTGTCGAGCTGGGCCTTGGTTGCCTTGACCACACCTTCGCTTTCGCGCTGGGCCGTGAGGCTGCTGCGGACATCGCTGAAGGCGCTCTGCACGGTCTTGCGGTACACGGCGATGGCCTGCTTCTTCTGCGCCTCGGCATCCTTGAGGTTGTACCAGTTGCGGCCGCCGTCGAAGAGGGGCACGGAGGCAGCGGCGCCGTAGGTGAACATAGCAGCCGGACCGGTGAAGAGGCTGGCCACGGCGGCGGACAGGGTGCCCGTGAGGCCGGTCAGGGAGATGGAGGGGAAGAACTGGGCCCGGGCAACGCCGATCTGGGCATTGGTGGCCATGATGCTGTACTCGGCCGCGCGGATGTCGGGACGGCGCTCAAGCAGCTCGGAGGGCAGTCCGGCAGGGATGACCGGCACGGCGGGAAGCGTTTCGATGGCCGCGCCGCGCGGCATGGCGGCCTCGGCGATGTCCTTGGGCGAGCGACCGGTCAGCACGGCCAGCGAGGCCTCGGCGCTGTCGAGGGACATGGTGGAGGCGTGCACCTGGGCGCGGGCCGTCTCCACCTCGGCCTTGGCGCGCTGCCAGTCGAGCTCGGTGATGTCGCCCTGCTTGTAGCGGGCCGTGTAGATGCGCAGGCCCTCTTCGCGCGTGCGCAGAGTGCGCTTGGCGGTCTTGCGCTGCATGTCGAGGGCGAGCATCTGGAAGTAGCTTTGGCAGACCTGGCCGGCGATGGAGAGTCGGAGGGCCTCGTAGCCGACCACCGTGCCGAGCAGGATGTCGGTCAGCGCCGTGTAGGCGTTTCTGGCCTTGCCCCAGAAGTCGAGCTCCCAGGAAGCCGCGAGAGCGCCCTGGTAGGCGGTCGTGCTGCGGGACATGCCGGAGACGTCGAAGGGCGTGATGTTGGCAGCCTTTTCAGAGGCCAGATTGCCGGTGGCCTGGGCTTGTCCGGACACCTGGGGCCAGATGGCGGACGACGCCACGCCGGCCTGCGCGGCCGCGGACTCGATCTTGGCCATGGACTGGGCCAGGTCCTGGTTCCTGGCCAGGGCGTCCTTGACGAGGCCGTTCAGGACGGGATCGTTGAAGCGCGTCCACCAGTCCATGTGCAGGAGCTTGCCGTCGAGCTGCACGTTTTTCCAGGAGGCGGGCAGCTCCTGTCCCGGGCGCTCGTATTTGGGCGCGAAGGAGCAGGCCTCTATGAGAAGGGCGATGCAGAGGACGGCGCAGAATCGGGCAAAGGTACTACACATTGATGTCGAGCCTCCCTTCCTCTTCGTCCTTTCTCTCGTTGGGATCGCGCCGACCTCTAAGGCGCAACGAAATGTTCATGATCTCGCGGAAGAAATAGGGAACGAAGAGTGTGGCGATGCAGGTGGCGAACAGCATGCCGCCGATGACGGCGGTGCCGATGGCGTGGCGGCTGTTGGCGCCAGCGCCGGTGGAGACGGCCAGCGGCACGACGCCCAGAATGAAGGCAAGGGACGTCATGACGATGGGCCGGAAGCGCAGCCGCGCCGCGTGGGATGCGGCTTCGGACAGGCTCCTGCCATCGCGCCAGGCCTCGACGGCGAACTCGACGATGAGGATGGCGTTCTTGGCCGAGAGGCCGATGAGGGTGACTAGGGCCACCTGGAAGTAGACGTCGTTGGAAAGGTTGCGTGCGTAGGTAGCCGCAAGGGCGCCAAGTATGCCGAAAGGAACAGCTGTGAGGACAGCAAGGGGCAGGGACCAGCTTTCATACTGGGCGGCCAGGATCAGGAAGACCATGACAAGCGCCAGAATGAAGATGGTTGAGGTGTCAGCGCTGGCGAGCTTCTCCTGAAGGGAGGATCCGGCCCAGCCGATGTTGTAGCCGCTGGGAAGCACTTCCTTGGCAACCTCTTCCATGGCCGCAAGCGCCTGGCCCGTGGTGTATCCGGGGGCGGGATTGCCCATGAAGTGGGCCGCCGGGAAGACGTTGTAGCGGTCAACGGTGTCAGGCGCAGTGCGGCGCTCCAGCGTGATGATGGCTGAGAGCGGCACCATCTCGCCTTTGCTGTTGCGCACGAAGATGTCGTTCAGGTTCTCCGGCTTCATGCGGTATTCCTGATCTGCCTGCATGCGAACCTGGAAGGTGCGCCCAAGCATGTTGAAGTCGTTGACATAGAAGGTGCCGAAGGTGCCCTGCATGGTGGTGAAGACATCGGACACGTTGATGCCCATGTCCTTGCAGCGCTCGCGGTCCAGATTGGCGTACATGAGGGGCGAGCCCGTGGTGAAGAGGCTGCGGGCGGAGGCGATCTCCGGACGCTTGGCAGCCTCGGCCATGACCTTGTTGGCATTGGCCTCGAGGACGTGGAGGTCGTCGCCGTTGACGCACTGCAGGTAGCCCTCGAAGCCGCCGGCGGTGCTCATGCCGGAGATGGGCGGCGGCAGGACGTTCATAATGGCGGCCGAGGGCTGGGCGAAGTTCAGCTTGAGTACGCGCTGGTTGAAGGCCTGGTCGCTCAGCTCGTCGCCCTCGCGCTCTTCCCAGGGCTTGAAGCTGTAGAAGACGGTGGCGTAGTTGGACTTGCCTGAGTTGCTCAGGAGGTCGAAGCCGTGGACGACGTTGACGCCGAGGATGGTCGGATCCTTCATGGCAAAGTCGGCCACCTGGGCGCCGACTTTCCTGACGCGGTGCGTGGAGGCGCCGTCGTCGAGGATGACAAAGCCGAAGGCGTAGCCCTGGTCCTCGTTGGGAACGAGCGAGGTGGGAACGATCTTGAAGAGGAAGAAAACGCCGGCGATAACGCCGCAGAAGGCGAGGAAGCTGAGGAGGCGGCAGTTTTTGATGAAATTGGCCATCCCGACGTAGCCGTTGGTGCATACGTTGAAGAAGGCGTTGAAGGCGGTAAAGAAGCGGGGCGTATGGCCTTCGTCGCCGTGGTTCTTCAGCAGCAGGGAGCAGAGCGCAGGCGTCAGCGTCAGGGCGACGATGCCCGAAAGAACGACCGAGACCGAAATGGTGATGGCGAACTGCTTGTACATCTGGCCAGCGAGGCCGCCCATGAAGGAGACCGGAATGAACACCGAGCAGAGCACGAGCACGATGGCGATGAGGGCCGAGGTGACCTCGCTCATGGCCTTGGCCGTGGCTTCCTTGGGCGGCAGGTGCTCGGTCGACATGATGCGCTCGACGTTCTCGAGCACGACGATGGCGTCGTCGACCACGATGCCAATGGCGAGAACCAGGCCGAAGAGGGTCAGGGTGTTGATGGTGTAGCCGAGGGCCAGCATGCCGGCAAAAGTGCCGATGATGGAAACGGGTACCGCAACGCAGGGAATGATAGTGGCCCGCCAGTTCTGCAGAAAGAGGAAGACGACGAGGAAGACCAGGAGCATGGCTTCCACGAGCGTGTGCAGCACTTCCTTGATGGATTCGGAGACGAAGTCGTTGCAGTTGATGACGACCTGAAAGTCCAGGCCTTCGGGGAAGTTGCGGCGCAGCTCTTCGATGCGCTTGTTGACGCGCTCGCCCGTGGCAATGGAGTTGGCGCCGGGCAGGAGCCAGACGCCGCCGGTGGTGGAGAGCTTGCCGTTGTAGGTACAGTCGATGGAATAGTCCTTGCCGCCGAGCTCGACGCGAGCCACGTCCTTGAGGAGCAGCTTCGACGAGGATCCGCCCGTGCGCAGGATGATGTTTTCGAAGTCGGCGGGCGTTGGCAGGCGTCCGAGCGTGTCCACCTGCCAGGTCATCAAGGTGTCGCTGGGCGAGGGCGAGTTGCCGATGCGCCCGGGAGCGAACTGGGTGTTCTGCTCCTTGATGGCAGCC
>JAEEPQ010000017.1 GCA_016284885.1 Desulfovibrio sp. | reverse complement strand
GTAGACGGCGGCCACCACGGCTTCGAAAGCGTCGCTCAAAACCGTATCGCGCTCCCTGCCACCCTGGGCGTCCTCGCCCCGGCCGAGGAAGAGGCAACGGTCTATGCCGGTCAGCCTCGCGAAGCGGGCAAAGCTCTGGGTGCTGACGAGAGAGGATCGCAGGAGGGTGAGGTCGCCCTCGCGCGCATGGGGGAAGCGCCTGTACAGCTCCGTGGAGACGCAAAGCTCCATGACGGCGTCGCCCAGAAACTCGAGGCGCTCGTTGTGCTCGGAGCCGGAGCCGAACTCGTTGGCGTAGGAGGAGTGGGTCAGGGCCTGCTCCAGTAGGGAAACATCCTTGAATCGGTGTCCTATGGCCTCTTCCAGGCGCTCCCTGTCCCCGTCTGCTATGGATGCAATGGTGTTCATGCGCCCAGACTAGCCGCTTTTCCGGACATGGCAATAAAAACTTGACTTCGCAAGCCGGTATGCTACCTCACTTCAAATTTTTCACGAGGAGATGCCCATGGCTTCTTTAGAAATCAAAATGATGAAACTTGTCTCCGGCGAAATCGTCATCGGCAAGTGGGATCCCGACAAGGACGAGCTCCAGGACGCTGCCCAGCTGCAGAACGTGCCCACCCAGCAGGGCATGCAGATGCTCGTGACGCCCTACGGCTTCCCCTTTGAAAACAAGTTCAACGTTGCCATCGCCGGCAAGTTCGTGCTCCACAAGTTCACGGACACGCCCAAGGAGCTTCAGGACAAGTACATCGAAGTGACCACCAACCTCACGGTGGCCAACGGCCTCGGCAAGCTCCGCTTCGGTCCCGGCGCGGCCGGCCAGCAGGGCGGAGGCTCCGGCCTCATCCACTAGTCCTGTCCGAACGTCTTCCTGAAGGGGGCCGCGCCCAGGCGCCGCCCCCTTCTTGTCGCTTGCGCCCTTTTTCCGGCACCTTCCAGGAGCACCATGCGATCCCTTCTTCCCCTGCTGCGCGAGCCGAGCCGCTACACCGGCATCGAGCAGAACGCCGTCCACAAGGATCCCGCGGCTGTTTCGCTGCGCTGCGCCCTGTGCTTTCCCGACCTCTACAGCGTTGGCATGTCCCACCTGGGGTCGAAAATCATCTACGGCGCCGTCAACGCCAACCCGGCATGGTGGGCGGAGCGCTGCTTCGAGCCCGACGCCGAAGCCTGCGCCCTGCTGCGCCGGACTGGGACGCCCCTAGCCACGCTGGAGTCCGACACGCCGCTGGGGGACATGGATCTGGTGGGCTTCTCCATCACCCACGAGCTCTGCTACACGGACGTGCTCAACATGCTCGATCTTGCGGGCATTCCCCTGCGCACCCAGGACCGGCCGGAAGACCTTGCGGCCTGCCCGCTCGTCATCTCCGGCGGCGGCGCCTCCATCAGCGCCGAACCCATGGCCCCCTTCCTCGACGCCATGGTCCTTGGCGATGCCGAGGAAAGCCTGCCCGAGCTCTGCCAGGCCCTCGAGGAGGGCAGGCGGCGCGGGCTTGGCCGAAGCGCCCTGCTTCGGGAGCTGGCTTCCATTCCCGGCATCTACGTGCCCTCCCTCTTCCAGGAGGAGCCGGACGGCTCCGTCTCGCCCCGCTTTCCCGAGCTGCCGCGTCCCTCCCGGCGCATCGTTGCCGACTTCGACAAGGCCTTCTACCCTGCCCGCCAGGTGGTGCCCATAGCCACGGTCCACAACCGCCTTTCCCTGGAGATAGCCAGGGGATGCACGCGCTTCTGCCGCTTCTGCCACGCCGGCGTGGTCTACCGCCCGGCCAGGGAGCGCAGCGTGGGGACGGTGGAGCACATCCTCAAGGACTGCCTGAACGAGACGGGCTTCGACGAGATCAGCTTTCTCTCCCTCTCCGCAGGCGACTACTCGGCCCTCAAGACCCTGTGCTCGCGCACCCTCGACCGCTGCGCCGAGGAGCAGATCTCGCTCTCCCTGCCCTCCCTGCGCGTGGGCTCCATCGACGACAGCATCATGGACCGCATGTCGAGGCTGAGGCGCACTGGCGTCACGCTGGCGCCCGAGGCGGGAAGCCAGAGGCTTCGCAACGTCATCAACAAGGGCATCACCGAGGAGCAGCTCCTGCTGCACGTGCAGAAGCTCCTCGAATACGGCTGGCGCCAGGTGAAGCTCTACTTCATGATCGGCCTGCCCACGGAAACCGACGAGGATCTGGCTGCCATCTTCGATCTCTGCCGCAAGGTGCGCGAAGCCGGCGGCCGGGGCGCGCCGAAGCTTGCCGTGACGGCAGCCCTCTCGCCCTTCGTGCCCAAGCCCTTCACGCCCTTCCAGTGGGTGGACCAGATCCCGCTTGATGAGATAGCCCGCCGCGTGGAGCTCGTGCACAGCCTCTTCCGCCGCCAGAAGGGGCTCGTCATGCGCTGGCACGAGCCCAAGGTGAGCCATCTCGAAGGCGTCCTCTCCCGGGCCGGCCGGCGCATGGCCGGCGTGGTGGAGCGCGCCTTCCGCAAGGGAGCCGTCTTCCAGGGCTGGATGGAGCACTTCGCGCTCGAGCCCTGGCAGGAGGCGCTGAAGGAGGAAGGCTTCGACGAGGAGGCCTGCATCAGGGGCTTTGCCATGGGCAGCCCCCTTCCCTGGTCGCACATCGAGAGCGGCGTCTCCGAGGACTTCCTGCGCCGCGAGTGGGAGCGGGCCCTTGAGGAAAAGGTTACCGAGGACTGCCGCTACCATCCCTGCCGCCAGTGCGGCGCCTGCGACCGCAAGGGCCAGGCCTCGCGCCTGCCCAAGCTGGGAGCGGAGGAGAACAGAAACCGCCTCGTCTTCCCCCAGCGCGACCAGGAGCCCAACCAGCCCCGCCGCGACGAGCGGGGGCGCATCGTGCTCAGGGAGATTTCCGCCAAACCCCCGCAGATAGAGGCCTCGCTCACGGCCAGGGCCGCCACCTGGCGCATCTGGCACGAAAAGCTCCAGGAGAGCTGCTGGCTCTCCCAGCTGGAGCTGCAGGCCGTGCTCGACAGGGCCCTGCGCCGGGCGAGGGTGCCCATGGCCTTCTCCCAGGGCTTCCATCCCATGCCGCTCTTAAGCTTCGGCAGGGCTCTGCCCGTCGGGGTCGAAAGCAGGTGCGAATGGTTCTCCGCCACCCTGCGCCAGGACATGCCGGCAGAAGCGCTGCTGGAAGGCCTCAACGCCTGCCTGCCCCGGGGCATGCGCGCCTACAGGGCCGAGCGCGCGACCTGGGCCGACAAGGCCCTCCAGGCCGGGGCCGAACGCTTCGCCGTCTCCCTTGACGGACGAAGCGGCGAAGGCATACAGTGCTTCCTCGATTTTTGGCAGCAGGACGAGTTCCTGTTCACGAGGGAAACCAAGAAGGGCCCCCGCACCGCCGATGTCCGCGCCCTGGTCGCCAACCTGCGCGCGCCGGGGACGGGCTGCGACGTCGAGTTCACCTGCGACTGGAGCGCCGGCTACCTCTCCCCGCTTTTGATCTGCAAGGCGGTGCTCGCGCCCCTCGGCCCCTTCGAGGATCTGGCCATGCTGCTGCACATCAGGAAAACCGCCCAGTTCATGCCCGGCGGGGCATGCGAGGAGGGATGCTAGTGGGACGCGACCGCACCGACACCTGGTTCTTTTTTGGCGACTCCGTCACCCTTGGCGTCAACGACAGCGCCATGCCCGGCGGCTGGGTGAGCCGGCTTGCCCTCAAGGGCGCAGATCGCGGCTGCTACGAGTATCCGCCTGCGACCTTCTACAACCTCGGCGCCAGGCGCCAGAAGCTGGCGGACGTTGCCGCTCGCTTCGAAGCGGAGTACACCGCCCGCCTCATGCCCGGCATACGCTCCCGCTTCGCCTTCTGCACGGGCACCGTCGACGCCCTGCAGGGCGCCGATCCCCAGGCTACGGTGGAGGCGCTCGCCTCCCTGCTCGCCAGGGCCAAGGGCATAGCCCCCACCCTCTTCATCTGTCCGCCCCCGCTTGCCGACGAACAGGCCTGCGCCCGCCTCGAGCGCTACGCGGCCCTCGCCCAGGAAGTGTGCAGAAAGCTCAACGTGCCCTGCGCCAACCTCTTTCCCGAGCTCATGGCCCGCGGCTTCGCCGGTCTGTTGACCGACGGCATCCATCCCGGGCCCGAAGGCAACGATCTCTTTGCGTCACTGCTCATGGACAAGCCTGAAACGGTCACCTTCCTGAGCGCCGAGTAAGCCCCCTGGAGCCACTATGAACCACATCCTCAGCCTCGACGAGCTGGACATCCCCTTCGAATGCCAGGTCCAGGACATGGACGACGATGACCTGCTCAACCTCTGGGAGCATTCCCAGTCCTTCGTGTCCGCCATCCAGAACAGCCTCGCGCCGGGCGTGACGGTGAAGTCCGCCATCGAAGACAACATAGTCTGCGAGCTCATGCGGCGCGAATACGCCCGCGCGGCCGGCCAGTCGCCTGTGCCGCAGGCCCTTGGCGCGCCCCGCGCCGACAAGGCCTGCCAGGAGAAGCCCTGCCAGGAGAAGCCCCTGCGCAAGACCTGCTAGCCGCCATGCCAATGCCAGTCCAGCCCCCGCCCGCGCGGGGGCTTTGCGTTTCGGGGACTTGCGCAGCCTGCGGCAGGCCGGAGCCTAGACCTTGGCCACTGGGCCGAGCAGGCAAAGATCCCTGGCGAGCAGGCGTATGCCGCTGGGCCAGAAGGTTCTCGGGCGCGGCACCGAACAGGTGCCCGCTTCCGGACGGCAGTGGTCGATGGCCTCTATCCAGTCGCTGGGCAGGCTGGAGGCGCCGTAGACTGCGCCGAGCAGGGCTCCGCAGATGCTGGCGTTGGCGCCGGCGTCGCCGCCGCGGGAAATGGTGTGGATGATGCCCTCGGCGGGACTCGAGGCGAAGAGCAGCTCGTGCAGGGCGTTCTGCAGGGCAATGAGGGCGTAGCCCATATGGGTAATGAAGTCCCGGGGCACGCGCATGCTTGCCTTGCGCATGCAGGTCAGCACGGTTGCCGCCATGTGCATGTCCTCAGCCTGCTGGAACATGTATTCGTAGAGCTCGGCTGGCCCTATGCCGGTCAGGACGGCCTTCCTGATGCCGCAGACAAGCACGGCGCTGGCGTCCTGGCAGACCCGGTGCACGTGGGTGATGGCGCAGTCCCTGCGGGCCGCGCTCACGGCTTCCAGTTCCGTGAGGGTCGTGGCGTGGAGGCCCATGGCGGCCGCGCGCTGGAGGGCGCCGTTGGAGATGGAGCCCTGGAGGGGAACGCCGGCGAGGGAGCTCTGGGTGGTATGCCCCGCTTCGGGCGGATTGGTGGAGAGCCAGAAGCGGTATTCGCTCTCCACGCTCTTGGTGCGAAAGCAGCCCTGGCGCTGGATGCAGCGCGCGAGCACGAAGGCCAGCTCGCACTCGTCGGCAGGCTGGCCGGGCAGGTAGCCCTTGTCCTTGACGACATTGAGGGGCAGGACAGGCTGGGCGCAGATGGCCTGCAGCTCCCTGCGCGTCTTCTGGCGCAGGCTGCAGCCGAGGCTGGAGCCGGCAACCAGCGCGTAGAGGGAGCCGGCCGCCCTGTCCTCCCTGGCGTCGCAGACGGCGCCGGCGGAAGGCTCGGCATCGCAGGGAACGACCAGGCCCTGTTCCCGAAGCGCGGGGCTGGCGCCCGGATCACGCGTTTCGTCCGCGGACGCGGCTGCTTCCGTCGCCAGCGGCCCTTCCCTTGGCTGTTCGTTTTCCTGCTTCATGGCCACGTTAGGCGCATTGCGCGCCCCTCCTGACTGAAACTATACGGAGAAAGCAGAGGCGGGGCAAGACGGCGGTCCTGCCGCCATCCTGGATCCGGCGCGCCCTCAGCGCATTTGCCCTGCCCTGATGTTTGCGTATACACTAGCGCCATGCCTGCGGAATCTCCCCAGGCTCCACACGCAAGCGCCAGGTCAACGGCATGTTCAAAGATCCAGAGGAAATCAAGCAGGGCATCATGCGCCTGCTAGAACGGGCCACGCCGGAAAACCGGCGCGCCGTCATCAACCTCTTTCCAGCCGCCAAGGCGGCCCTAGAGGCGGGCTACGTTCCCCTGCTCAGGCGCGAACCGCTGCGCACCTGGCGCTGCCTGCTGACGCTTTTGGCCAACCTTGCCTCCATGCAGGCGGGTGCCGACGCCTTCCTCCACGTCACCCACGAGCTGCTGGGGCTCGCGGACCGGCTCGTGCCGCCGGCCGAGGCCCTGCGGGAGAGCGCTGAGCTCTTGACCCACCTCCTCCACGCCGACCTCTACGTCTGCCGCATGCGCGACAAGGAGGGCAACTGGCGCGCCACGTCCTCGTCGACGGTGGACGACAGCCCCATCCCCCTGTTCGCCAAGTCCCTGGAGGGAGGGCTGAGCCAGCATCCGGTCATGCGGGCGGCAAGCCAGCGCAACGTGCTCTACATCGTCTCCAACGATCTGCGGAGCATAGAGCGCGGCGGCGAGTCCTTCGACTGCATAAGCTACCGCGACGGCTACCGCTCACGCCTGGTCTTCGTGCTGCGCGAGCGCTTCGACGACCAGGCCTTCGGCCTGCTCATGTTCTACTCGCGCATGGACTACGGCTTCGAGAACCTGGACGAGCTCTTCCTCTCGCGCATTTCGAGGCTCGTCAACATGGCCGTGGGCCGGCGCATCAGCCTTGCCCGCGACACCCTGGAAAAGGCGGCCGGCGCCATGGCCCACTACGGCAACAACGCCCTCAACACCATGCGCACCGAGGCCGAGTACTGCGCGGAGATCGTGGAGGGCGTGGAGGAGAACGCGACCAGGGCCCTGCGCCTCGTGCGGCAGGCAAGGCGCGGACTCGGCGAGGCCAGTCCCGCCGGCCGGGCCCTCGGCGAAGTGGAGCAGGCCATCTCGCACATGGAGACAGGCGAACTCTCGGCCCGCATCGACGACGTCGTCGAGGGCACCAGGCGCATGTCGCGCATCATCGCCTCCCTCGAGAAGAGCGTCGAGCGCCCGCGCCTTTTGAAGTACGTGCAGGGCGTGGACGTGCTTAAGCTGGAGGACGGCAAGGCAGGCGGCGAGTAGGGAAACTCTTTGAGCCCGTCCTCGCCGCAATCGCCCGCGGCATCTTGCAGGACGAGCTGGACAGTCCCGCTGCAAAAGCCTTGTGCCTGCGCCTGCCTAGCGTTTGGCATGCCTGGCTGCGCGGAAATTCGGCCTCCGGCGCCTGGACGGCACGGAACGGATCTGGCGGCAGGCCTCCTGCCACGCCCCTCCCGCTATGAGGACGTCTTTGCCCCTGAAGCCAAAGCCGTAGGCCAGCATGCGGCTCCGGGGAACGCCGCGGGCCTCGAGCGCAGCGGCGTACTCTCTTTCGGCTATCTGCCTGAGCGCCGCGCGGGCCGTGTCTTCCAGCTTCCTTTCCCCTTCGTCTTCGGCAAGGGACTTGAACTCGATGACTATGCCGGGATCCTGCTGCGCCAGCGGAATCAGCATGACGTCATAGCGCCCCCAGCCGCTCTCCCTGTTGGATTCGAGCTGAAAGCGCCCCTTGAGATCGACGAGCAGTCCCAGCGCAAAGCCGTGGTAGAAGCGCTCAGGCTCCCTGCCGCCCGTGTCGAAGAAGCTGAACGTCTCCAGGGCAATTCTGCGCATCATCGTGTTCATCCGCGCCGTTGCGCCCGCGCAGAGCGCTCTGCGGAATTCCTGCGACACGGCGCGCAGTGATTCTGAATTGAACCATTGCCGGACAAGCGACTCCATCATCATCTTGACTTCATGATTTGTAATGGCGATCTCATACTGCTTAGTACTTTTATCACAGGATAGTACTTTCAAATATCCAGTCGCTATAAACAGGCTTAAAACAGCATTTGAAACAAGTTTTAATTGGCTGAAAACTACTTGTTCATCAATAGTTGTGACTATTGATTGACCTTTCAGCATATCCTCCATCTGAATTTTTATCTTTTGATCGCCTTGCTGAACAAGTTCGCCAACTAATGCATTTGAGCTAGTGTCAACCCAATAAGTATCAATTATTCCTGTACGGAGAAAATTGGTTATCGACCATGGATTATAGATGTCTTTCCTGTTGCCAAAAATAAAGCCGTCGTACCATGCTTTTACTTTGTCCTTGTCGGGAAGGCCGTATTCGTCCATGGCCGCGAACACTTCCTCTTCCGTGAAACCGAAGGCATAGTCATACAAGGGCGAAGTGGCCGTCACAACCTGCAGATTGTTCAGATCGGAAAACAGCGACTCCTTGCTGATGCGCGTAATGCCTGTCATGAGGCCACGTTCAAGCCAAGGATTTGTTTTAAATGTGGAATTGAAGAAATCACGAAAAAACGAGATGGCATCATCCCAGTAGCCATGCAACCAAGCCTCTTGCAGAGGAGTATCGTATTCATCAAGCAAAACAATTGGCTTTTTATTGTAGTATCTCGTTATATATTTTGTTAAATAATGCAATGAACTAGACGCTTCATCTAGAGACATATCTGCAGAAATATTTCTAAATTGAACTTTTTCAGCTTCTGTAAGAATATTGCTTGCTAACAAAAATTCATAATCTGAATATATATTTGACAATAATAAACATATTTCTTTCTTTAGTGAAGAAAATCTTATTTTTTTAATATTTGCAAACGACAAGAAAACTACCGGAATTGTCCCCTGAATACTTCTATATTTTTCTTCATTCCATACGGAAAGACCTTCGAAAAGTTCTGATCTTCCAGCATACTCGGGGGAAAAGAACGTCTTAACAGTATCGAGAGTCAGGGTTTTTCCGAAGCGACGAGGTCTTGCAATAAGGGTTGTCTCATCGCATCCTTCCCACCAGTCCTTGATGAAATGCGTCTTGTCGACGTAGAAGCAGCTGTTCTCGCGAAGCTTTGCAAAGCTTTGGACGCCTATGGCAACTGGACGCTGCATAGCACCCCCTTCAGAAAAGGCTCGCATGGGGAAAAGAGCACGGCGGCATGGCGTGAGGCCTGCGCCGGCGGGCTGTCAGCGGTCGAAGGCTCTGCCGGCGGCATCCTTGAGGGCGTCGGCCGAAAAGACGTCGCGCAAAACGACGGGCCGCTTCGCGCCGGGCCCTGCCGGGAAGAGCGCCGTCAGGGGGATGCTGCGGCTGCCGAGCAGGCCCAGGAGCTTGAGGCCGTAGGCGTTGGCGTCGGTGATGTCGACGCGCACGAACTCGATGCCGTACTTCTCCTTGAGGCCGCGCATGCGGTCCTCGGTGAAGACCGTCGCCTCCACGAACTTGCAGTTGGGGCACCAGTCTGCCGTGAACTCGACGAGCATGGGCTTGGTGCCGAGACCGGCTACGAAGTCCTGCGGATGGAAGGCCTGCCACTGGGCGTCCTCCTCCCTCGGGCTCAGGACGAAGAAGACGCTGGCCGCAATGGCGCAGGCAAAGAGCAGGCCTCCTACGCGGCGTCTGGCCGTGGAGGCGTGGAGGGAAAAGTGCCGGCCCCAGAGATAGGCTGCCGCGCCCAGGGGGAGAAGGACGGCAAGCACCCGCAGGTGCTGCCAGTCCGGCAGGATGCTGAGCAGGTAGATGCAGGTGGCAAAGAGCAGGAAGCCAACGATGCGCTCGAAGACCTCCATCCAGCTGCCCGGCCTGGGGATGACGTGGACCAGCTTGGGAAAGATGCTGAAAACGATGTAGGGCAGCGCCATGCCGAGGCCCACGGACCAGAAGACGACGATGAGCACGGGCAGGGACTGGGTGAAGGCCCAGCCGAGCACGCCGCCCAGCAGGGGGCCGGAACAGGGCGTTGCCAGAATGGTGGAGAGGAAGCCGCCCACGAAGGCGTCGAGGCGCGTGCTCTTGGCCTTGCTCAGATTGCCCATGCTGACCATGGGCAGGTTGAAGATGCCGAACATGGAGAGCGCCATGAGGAAGATCAGGATGATCATGACCAGAATGAATTCCTGGCTCTGGTAGATCTGCCCCCAGATGAGGTCGAGCGCGCCCAGCACCACGGCCAGCAGGGTGAACTGCACGAGGATGCCGAGGGCGAAGAAGATGTTGTGGCGGCGGAACTCCGCAACGCCCTCCGCGTTCCGGCGCCCGAGCAGGAGGGCCGAGAGCTTGAAGGTCACCACGGGCAGCACGCAGGGCATGACGTTGAGGATGAGGCCGGCGATGAGGCCGAGCAGGAGCGCCTTGCCAAGGCCGCTTATTTCGAGGGCCTCGTCGGCATAGACAGGGGAGAGCTCGATGCTGAAGTCCGACGGCGGGGGCAGCGGGGCATCCTCGGCGGCGGAAGGCCTGGGACTGCGCGGAAGCCCCGCGCCGGCCGGATCCTGTGCCTCGCCGCCAGAGGCCTCGGCGGGAAGCTGCACCGGCTTGAAGCCCTGTCCGGCGGAGGATGCGCCGGCCGAGGGACCTGCCAGGGCGAAGGGCATGGCGCCGGGCGCTTCGGCAGGCATGGGGCCGCCCGAGGCCTCGGCCTCGAAGGAGGCCAGCCCCCTGCGGTAGCCGGCACCCCAGGACGTTCTGGCAAGCGCCTCCGGTTCGGCCGGCACCTGGCCCTCCAGAACCTTGTCCACGGGCTGGCAGGCGCTTTGGCTGCACATGAGCAGGGAAAGCGCGGCCCGGTAGCCCTGGCCGCACGCCCCTGCCGGCAGCTTCACGAAGAGTTCGACGGCCTCCTCGTAGACGCTGATGGTAGCATCGGTATCGTAGAAGTCGCGCTGCAGGGTGCCCCGGGGATAGAGCACCGTCGCGGGCGAGCCGTCGGCCAGATGAAAGCCCAGCACCGTTGGCCTGCCGGTTTCGCCGGGGGCATGGGCGTAGGCATGGTAGCCCTGGGGCAGCTCCGCCCGCAGGGCGCAGACGATGCCGTCCGCCTCCTTGGCAAAGCTCAGCTCGGGCTTGATGTCGGCATCGGCCAAGGCAAGGCTGGAAGCGAGAAGGCAAAGCAGGGCCGCAAGCGCGCACAGCGAGTATGTCTTGCTGAAGGTCATGGTGCTCCCGTCACGTGCTCCTGAGGTTGGCCGCCGCAAGGGCAAAGGGCCGGCCTGAGGGGTATTTCGCCCGCGTCCGGTAGCCCGCATCTTGCCGCGACTCTCCCACTATACGTCACTTGGACGCGGCACTCAATTCCGCGTGCAGGCTCGCGGAAAAAAATTTATTTTTTGCACAAAAGCCTTGACCGCCCCTGCCTCTTAGCGTAGTAACTCTCTTGCGCCGTGGGTCACTAGCTCAATTGGTAGAGCAGTTGACTCTTAATCAATTGGTTCGGAGTTCGAGTCTCCGGTGACCCACCACAAATTTCGGCACCTGCAGCGATGCAGGTGCCCTTTTTTTGGCCCAGCTCCCGCAGGCGCAGGCACAGGCCTTGACAGGCCTTGAGAGAAGCCTGCTTTTTCTCTAGACTTGCCCCCAACGCCCCGCCATCTTCAACCGCAGCGCTTCCGGCATGGATCTCAAAGCCCTCTTCCGCAAGATTCCCCTCAGCCTCCGGCTCGACCTCTGGCCCCTAGCCGTCCTTCTGCTGGCGCCGGCCTTCGCCATGCTCCTGGAGCGCCCCTGGCTTCCGGGGCTTGCCTATGCCCCGCTCGAGCGCTGGGCCTTCTGCCTGCTGGTCTACGCGCTACTCAGCCCCCTCAGCCTTGTCGGCATCTCGCTGCTCCTGTTCTGGGCCGTGCGCTGCTGGAGCCGCATCCCATCCTGGCGCAGCGCCCTCACCCTGCTCCTGTGGACCGTTCTCGTCCACTGCTTTCCGCAGATCTACTTTCTCTGCTACCGGCACCTGCCATCCCTTGCGGGCATGAGCTAGCTCCGGCGCTCTCCCTCGCGCACCTGGAGGAAGGTGCCAGCCACGATGAGCGCAAGGCCTGCAACGGTCGTGGCAAGGATGGGCTCGCCGAGGACAAGATGGATCCAGACCAGCGCCAGGAAGGGCGTGGAGAGCGGAAGCGTGGCCATGAGCGCCACGCGCTCCGTGAGCCGGAGCGCCTCCCGCCAGCAGAGGAAGGGAAGGCTCAGTTCGAAGAAGCCGAGGTAGACGGCCCAGGGGCAGGCCTGCGGCGCAGGCAGTCCCTCGCCGAGGGCAAGGCAGCATCCGCCTGCCAGCAGGCAGGCCACCGTGAAGCAGATCAGCATGGCCGGCAGGGAGGGCATGTCGTTGACGTCGCTCACCACCCAGTAGACGGCAAAGAGCACGGTGCTCAGGACGATGAGCCCGACGCCCAGGGGTTCCACGGGCCCTATGCCGCGCCCGCCCAGGGCAATGACGGCTGTGCCCGCCCAGGCAACGCACATCCACAGGATCTGCCGGGCCCGCAGGGGCGTGCGCCTGACAAGGGAGAGCAGGATGGCCAGCATGATGGACCAGGTATAGTTGACGGGCTGGGCCACCTGCGCCGGCAGATGGTCGTAGCCGTGGAAGAGGACGAGGTAGTAGAGGAAGATGACGAGGCCTGCCAGCACGGCGAGCCCTGCGCGCCGCGGGGTGAAGACCGCCCCTCTGCCGGCCAGGGCTCCCGCCTCCAAGGCCAGGAAGGGAACGAGGGCCAGGGCTGCCGTCCCCATGGCCACGGCCGTCATCTGCATGGGGCTGAGGCTGCGCAGGGCCAGCTTGAAGGCCGTGGACACGGTGGACCAGGAAAGGACGGTGGCAAGGGCGAAGCAAAGGGCTTTGGCATTGCAGGTCATGGCTTGAAACCTCCGGCAGGAATGCAATCCTTGCGCGTTTCCCAGCCTTGGGCAAGCGCAGGAGCGCGCTGCGCCCCTTTTTTGTCCTTGCCGAAAAAAGCTGTTGACAGCAGGCACCCGTCCGTATAAATTCCCGTTTGCGCCGTGGGTCACTAGCTCAATTGGTAGAGCAGTTGACTCTTAATCAATTGGTTCGGAGTTCGAGTCTCCGGTGACCCACCACCAAATTTCCTGCCAAGGGCCTGGCTGACAAGCCGGGCCCTTCCGCTTTTCATGGCCCTGGCTGACAAGCCGGGCCCTTTCCCTTTCATGGCCCTTGGCCGAACGCCGTGCCGTCCAGCAAGGCGCGCGCAACCGAGAGCGCAGCAGCCTGCCGGCACAAGCCCCAGACGCCCCAAATGCCCAGGACGCCAAAGGCGCCCTCCCCCGGTCTCATCGGGAAAGGGCGCCCCTGAACGGCAGATGCGGAGCTTCCGCCAGCAGGCCGGAAGCATGCCGGCCTAGAGAATGTACTGGCTCAGGTCCTGATCCTCGCGCACGTCGGTGAGGTGCTCGCGCACGTAGTCGCGGTTGATGACCACCTGGGCGCCCGGCATTTCGGGGGCGTCGAAGGAAATGTCGGCAAGAACCTTCTCCATGATGGTGTAGAGGCGGCGGGCGCCGATGTCCTCGCTGCGGGAGTTGATTTCCTGGGCAAAGGAAGCCATCTCCTCGAGGCCGTCGTCGGTGAAGCTCAGGATCACCTGCTCCGTCTTGAGCAGGGCCGTGTACTGCTTGGTGAGCGCGTTGTCGGGCTCCTTGAGGATGCGCAGGAACTCCTCCCTGCCAAGGGGATCCAGCTCGACGCGCAGAGGGAAGCGCCCCTGCAGCTCGGGTATCATGTCGCTTGGCTTGGAAAAGTGGAAAGCGCCGGCTGCGATGAAGAGAATGTGGTCGGTGTGCACGATGCCGTGCTTGGTGTTGACGGCGCTGCCCTCGACGATGGGAAGCAGGTCGCGCTGCACGCCCTCGCGCGAGATGTCGGAGGTGCGGGACTGGCTGTTGGCGGAAGCGATCTTGTCGATCTCGTCGATGAAGACGATGCCCACCTGCTCGGCGCGCTCCTTGGCAAGGCGGACGATCTTCTCCTCGTCCACCAGCTTGGCGGACTCCTCCTGCACGAGCAGCTTGTAGGC
Source organism: Desulfovibrio sp. (assembly GCA_016284885.1). Lineage (GTDB taxonomy): Bacteria > Desulfobacterota > Desulfovibrionia > Desulfovibrionales > Desulfovibrionaceae > Desulfovibrio. The sequence continues at coordinate 12,097 of JAEEPQ010000017.1, read as the reverse complement.
TTCCCTGACCTTGAGCTTGCGGCGGGAGCGCTTGGGCGGAAAGGCCTTGCTGAAGAGGCCCTTCATCTGGTCGCCCATGTGCTCCATGCCGGGAATGGCAAAGACGTCGATGGACGCCCCGGGAGTCTCGGTGACCTCCATCTCGACCTCGCGGTCGTCGATCACGCCCAGGCGGTACTGCTGGCGCAGCTTCTCGCGGGTGCCCTCGCGTTCAGGACTGCCGAAAGAGCTCGGCAGAAGCAGGTCCATGAGGCGGGACTCGGCCTCGGCTTCGGCCTTCTTCTGCACCCGGGCCGTCTCCTCCTCGCGCACGAGGCTGATGGCTATCTCGACGAGGTCGCGGATCATGGACTCCACGTCGCGGCCCACGTAGCCCACCTCGGTGAACTTGGTGGCCTCCACCTTGACGAAGGGCGCGCCGCTCAGCTTGGCCAGGCGCCTGGCAATCTCGGTCTTCCCGACGCCGGTGGGGCCCATCATGATGATGTTCTTCGGCGCCACCTCGTCGCGCAGATCCTCAGGCAGCTGCTGCCTGCGCCAGCGGTTGCGTATGGCAACGGCCACCATGCGCTTGGCCTTGTTCTGGCCGATGACGAACTTGTCCAGTTCCGAGACGATTTCATGGGGTTTCAGCGTGCTCATCGAACTACCTTGTGTCGGGGGTTGGCGGGCGGGCGACTCAAAAAAAAAGGGCCGCGTTTCCTCAAGATAAGCACTCCTGCCAGCATGGCAATTGGCAGGAAGCTCGCTGTCTTCAGGAAATGCGCGGCAAAGGGGGCGCTCAGAAGAGGCCTCAGGGCCAGAGGGCGCCGGCTGCTTCGCCTATCTGGCGGGAGCGGCCTTCTCGCAGCGGATCTTCACGTCCCGGAAGGGGCAGATACCCCGCTCCTCCTTCGTGATGGCAAACTCGCGACGCAAGGCCTTCTCCTGGCGGGCGGCCTCCTGGACGCACTCCTGGCGGCTGGTGAGGCTCGTGTCCTCTTCAGCTTCCAGAGTGCCGCCTTCGGTGAGGAAGAGCGTTATGAGCAGCACATACGATGTCATCGGTTGTGTCCTTTGGGATTGCTCCTACAGGTATGCCTGTTCCTATTCTGCGTTTCTGTCAAGTAATTTGAACCGAAAAAAGCGAAATTCGTGTCGCGGTGCGACTGGAGCCACCACGACGCCACAGGAAAGAACAAGCCCTGCGTCTTCTATGTGGCAACAGATCTCGAAACTGTCAAGGATTTTGAACAGGCTCCGGCAAGGGACGCGCTCCAAAGAAAGAGCCCTCTCCCCAAGAGAGGAAGAGGGCTCGAAAAGTCCAGCGGCTTCAGGCCGCCTTCGGAAAGGCTACTTGTAGGCCTTCTCGAAGTTGGGGACGACCTGCTTCTTGCGGCTCATGACGCCGTCGAGCCACACGTGCTTGTCGGCGGGCTTCTTGCCGAAGGCCTTCTCGACGATGGACTCGTCGTCGGTCACCATCAGCATGTCGGAGCCTTCCTTCATGATGTCGGTGAGGAGCAGGAACACGCCCTCGCGGCCGTCGGCCTTCACTTTGGCCATTTCTTCCTGGAGACCCTTGCGGTAGGGCTCGAGCATGGACAGGTCAACGACTTCGAGCTGGCCGATGCCGATCTTGTGGCCGTTCATGTTGAAGTCCTTGTAGTCGCGGTGCAGGAGCTCGTCCATGGTGGCGCCTTCGAGAGCGCTCTTCACCTTGAACATCTCGAGGCCAAGGGCCTTCTCGTCGGCGACGCCGGCGATCTTCTTGAGGTCGGCGACGGCCTTCTTGTCGTCCTCAGTGCAGGTGACGGACTTGAAGATGACGGTGTCGGAGAGGATGGCGCACAGCATGGCGCCGGCGATGCCAGCGGGGATCTCCACGCCGTAGAAGTCGTACATGTTCTTGATGACGGTGCAGGAGCAGCCGGCGGGCCAGATCCAGCAGAGGAGCGGGCTGGAGGTGGTCACGTCGCCCAGCTTGTGGTGGTCGACGATGCCGAGGACGTTGGCGGAATCCATGCCCTTGGGGGCCTGGGCGAGGTCGGAGAAGTCAACCAGGTAGATGTCCTGGCCGGCGACGTCGCTGACAACCTCGGGGGCGGCGAGGCCGAACTTGTTGAGCACGAATTCGGACTCGGGGGTGGGTTTGCCCTGGGCACAGGCTTTCACGTCTTTGCCGAGCTTTTTGTAGAGATCGGCAACGGCCAGAGCGGCAACGATGCTGTCGGTATCGGGATTCATGTGACCAAGAACGAGAGCGGACATAGCGAGTTCCTCCACTAAGTGTATTGAATAGGGCAGTTTTTCGAGAAAAACTGCACGTTACAAACTTTGTTCCGAATAGCACAAGCCTCCCAGCTTGCCAAGATCCGCGCAACGCTTTTTGCGGCTTTTCGCTGCACTCGTCTGCATGGATCGGGAATTGCTGGCTTTTTTTCGAAGCCTTGGAGCCTGCTCCCAGGCGGGGCCTGCCCTGTTCTGCCGGCAGGGCCGGGGCGAGCTTGTGAATTTCTGCACAACATCCGCCGCGACCATCCCGCCGGCTCAGTGCTCCCCGCCGCTTCCGCGGCTGCCGGGATCGCCGGCACTCGGGGCCGTCCCCTTGGCGTCTGCACCCTGCCCTTCCTGCCGCCGGCCGGGGAGGCCTGCGTAGGGATGGGCCTTGTCGTAGGCCTGCACAACCTGATCGAGGCTCACCTGGGTGTAGCGCTGGGTGGTGCTGAGCTTCCTGTGGCCAAGCAGCTCCTGCACGGCGCGCAGGTCCGCGCCTGCAGCCAGAAGGTGCGTGGCGAAGGAGTGGCGCAGGACGTGGGGGGAGACGGTCCGGGAGAGGCCTGCAGCCCGGCAGAGCTCCTCTAGGATGCGCCGCGCTTCCCTGCGGTCGAGGCGCCGTCCCCTTGCGCCCACGAAGAGGGCCGGCTCGCCGGCCGGGGCAAGGACCCGGCGCTGGGCCTTCCAGTCCTCAAGCGCCTCGCGGGAGCTGTCCGACAGGGGCGCGATGCGCTCCTTGGCGCCCTTGCCCATGACGCGCACGAAGCCAAGTCCCGGATCAACGGCGCCGTCGTCGAGGCCGAGCGCCTCGGAGATGCGCAGGCCCGAGCCGTAGAGCAGCTCGGCCAGAGCCAGGTCGCGGGCATGCAGGGCGCTGGCCTGCTCCTCCGTCGTCCCCCTGGCCCGAGGAAGCTCGGCCTGCGCGCCGCCGTCCAGCAGCTGGAAGGCCTCCTCGACGTTGAGCGCCTTGGGAGAGCGCTGGTCCTGCTTGGGATTGGGCAGCTCGATGCAGGACAGATCCTCCACCCGGCCCGTCTTCTTGAGCCAGCGGAAGAAGGTGCGCAGGGCGGCCAGGCGCCTGGCTGTGGAGCTCTTGGCCTGGCCGGCGTGAAAGAGAGAGGCCACCCAGGACTGGACGTCCCTGCGCGCAAGGTCCGCGGGATCGCCCAGATCCTTTCCGCGTCCTTCCAGATGGCGTCCAAAGGCCTGGAGATCCGAGGCGTAGGCCTGGACCGTGGCGGGAGAGGCGTTGCGGCGCGCCTCGAGATGCTGCAGGAAGGAGGCGACAAGCAGGCCTGCCTGCGCCGAAAGCCCTGCCGGTTCCGGCTTCGCGGGCCCTTCGGCCTCCTTCTGCGCTCTGCGCCCTGCCGCGCCCTCGGCCGTCCCAGCCATCGCGGCCATCCCTTTCTCTGCTCCTGCCTGCAAGTCTCCCTCCGTTAGGCTTGTGCCTGCAGCCCGGCCTTCCCGAAGCGCAGCGGCAGTCGAAGCCCGAGGGGGGCCGTCCCTGCCGGAGCGTCATGAAAGGCTGCGGCCACAGCATGCCTCCGGCGCCTGGCCTTGGCAAGCGGACAGCCGTTCCGCTTCTGCCCTTGCTTGCAAGGATCGGGGTTTTAGGGCAAATCTTGGCGCAGCATGCGGGCCCTGCCGCCAGCCTCGCAACGGCGCGGAAGAGCCTGCTGCCAACGTCCTTTTTCCCGGACGGAAAGGTTCTGGCGCAAGCCTTGCGCCGGGCCTTCCCTTCCGCTCCGCCGGGCGCCCGCACGCGCCCTCCGGCAAGGTCTTCTGGAGAATACACATGGATTCACTGCAGGCCCTCTTCGAGAGCAGCCCCTTCCTGGCATCCGTCCTGCCGCCGCTGGTCACGGCCCTGTGCATGGCGGTCCTCTACTCCTACGCCGGCTCCGGCTGGCTCTCCGGCGCCCTGCAGGTCCGCAGCGTCACCGCGCGCCGTTCCGCCTTCGACAAGTGCGCCCTGCAGATGGCGCACCTCGGCGTCATCCTCGGCTGGCTCCTGCTGGTTGGCGGCCGCATCTGGATCTTCTTCAACGCCGACAGCTACGTGCCCCGTTCCTTCCTCGGCCACGTCATCGAGACGGGCTGGGGGGCCCTCGGCATCGCCGTCGTCCTCACGAGCCTGCACTACGGCCTCTGGAAGACGCTTGCCAACCACCGCACGCTGCACGCCATGCTGGGCCTGCTCTCAGGCCTTGCCGGCACCCTCGCCCTCGTGGCCGTCATGGGGGGGCTGAGGCTGCTCTGCGCCCTGGAGCTGCCCAACGCGGCCGAGCTCAACCTGGCGGACCTCTTCAACTTCCGCATGTTCCCCTCCCCCCTGCTCTACGCAAGCCTCGCCATGCTCCCGCTGGCGCTGGCCATGCCGGCCGCTGCCGGCCTGTGCTGGCTCCTCTGGCGCCGCCGGCGCGACGACTACGGCAGGGACTACTACAACAACATGGTGCCGCGCCTGGCCAAGTGGGCCCTCGTTGCCGGCGCCGTCGCAGCTACCGTATACCTCTTCACGGTCTGCGCCGACATGTGGCAGATAGCCGCCTCCGGCGCCTTCGAGCTTAGCCTCGAGGAAGCCGTCACCTACGCCCTGCGCTTCCTGCCGCTGGCCATTGCCTGCGTGCTCTGGGCCGTGGTGTGGCGCTCCAGCCAGCCGATGCGGCGCAAGCCTGAAATCGTCGCCGCCTTCCTGCTCTGCTTCGCGTCCTGCTACTTCATCTTCTCCGATGCAACGAGCTTTGTCTTTTAGCGGACATATCTGAAATCAATCAATATAAGCATTTTTTTAGTAATTTTAGCATAGTATAAACACCAAATGACAGAACGCTGAACATCATACACTTTTCAAAATAATAATTTACACATATCACAAGTATATTTTTGCACCAAACTTCTTTGCATTACTACATTTATAGTTGTTGCAATTTTTTAATAATTACATTAATTTGAAAATCAAATTATTAAACAATACTTTTATTAGCTATATTTATATAATGTAAATACACATAAGGTAGTCTGTGATAACGGAATAGAATTATCTTCTACACATGCTTCATTGCAATAAAGTCAAAAATACGATTTATGGATACGAATCTCCGTATGGATTAGAACTTTTGTCAACTGTGCACTGGTCAGTAAAACACGATAATATAAGTAGCAACAATGTTCCGGCTATTATTAGAAACATACGTAAATGGAATAATAGAAAGGCAATGATTATGAAAAAAGAACACATAGAAAAGGCACACTCTAGACTCTTAAATCAAAATTGGTTTTAAACCGCCGGCCCCGCCCTCTCCCGAAGGCGGGGCCTTTTCGTCTCTGCCGGTCCCCTCTCTGTCCCTCTGTCCCTTGCTCCTCTTGCGAAGCCCTCTCCTTCCCCTGCTCTCCAGACGCTCCGCCGGCGTCCAGCGACCTGTCCCACGCCGTGCTTGTCCGGCTCGCCGCAAGGCAACGGCAGGGGCTTGTCCCAGACATGAAAAAAGCCCCCGGCGCGACAAACGCAGGGGGCCTGGACAGCAGAATGCCTGGAAAAGGGGCTACTTGGCGGGCACGACGCCGCCCTCAAACTTTTCGATCATGAACTTCTTGAGGGCGTCGCTCTTCAGGATCTCGACGAGCGCCTTGAGCTCGGGGCGATTCTCGTCGCCCTCGCGGACGGCGATGACATTGGCGAAGGTGGCCGCGGCCAGGGAGTCGTTGGCCTCGGTAGCGACGGCGTCCTTCACCTTGAGCTTGCCGAGCATGGCGTAGTTGCCGTTGATGATGGAGAAGTCAACGTCGGGCAGAGAGCGGGCCAGCTGGGGCGCTTCGATCTCCTCGATCTTGAGCCCCATGGGGTTCTCGACGATGTCGAGGCGGGTGACGTCGAGGGTTTCCTTCTTCAGCTTGATCAGGCCCTGATCCTTGAGGAGCAGCAGGGCGCGGGCCTCGTTGGTGGTGTCGTTGGGCACGGAGACGATGGCACCCTTCTTGAGGTCCTTGAGGGATCTGCTCTTGCCGGCGTACATGCCGAAGGGCTCGTAGTGGATGAAGGCCATGGCCGTCAGCTTGGTGCCCTTCTGCTTGTTGAAGTCGTCCATGTAGGGCTTGTGCTGGAAGTAGTTGGCGTCGAGGTCGCCGTTGTTGAGGGCCACGTTGGGCTGCACGTAGTCGGCGTACTCGACGATGACGAGCTCGATGCCCTTCTTTTTGAGCAGGGGAGCCGCCTCCTTGAGGATTTCGGCGTGAGGCGTCGGCGAGGCGCCGACCTTGAGCTTGACGGCAGCGCTGCAGGTGCCGGCGCCGAGGCCGCCGACAAGGCCGAAGCCGACAAGGGCCAGGAGGCCGCAGGCCACGGAAAGGATGCGCTTCATGGAAAACTCCTTCTGTTGGGGGGAATGGTTGCCTGGTTGGGGTGCCGGATCCGGCGCCTACTTGGTGCTCCGCTTGTCCGAGCGGCGGGTTGCCCAGTCGCCGAAGCTCTGCAGGAGCTGCACGATGACGATGAGCAGGACGACGGTCGCGAACATGATGTCGTCCTGGTAGCGGTTGTAGCCGTACATGATGGCGAGCTTGCCGAGACCGCCGCCGCCCACGGCGCCGGACATGGCCGAGTAGCCGAGTATGGTGGTGGCCGCGATGGCGCTGCCGTTGATGAGCGAGGGCATGGCTTCGGGGATGAGGACCTTCCAGACGAGCTGCCAGGTGCTGGCGCCCATGGACTGGGCCGCTTCGACCACGCCTCGGTCCACCTCGAGCAGGGACTGCTCGATGAGGCGCGCCACGAAGGGGGCAGCGGCGATGACCAGGGGCACGATGGTCGCATTGTTGCCGATGGTCGTGCCGACGAGCCAGCGCGTGAAGGGGATGACCGCGATCATGAGGATCAGGAAGGGGAAGGATCGGGTCAGGTTCACTACCACGTCGAGGATGCGGAAGATCACGGGATGGGGCTTGATGCCGTCGGCCCTCGTGAGGACGAGCACAACGGCCATGACCATGCCGAAAACGTAGGAGAAGAAGGTGGAGGCCAGCGTCATGTAGAGCGTGTCGACGGTGCCTTCCCACAGCAGCTCGAAAAGGGCCTGGTTAAACATGGTTGAATTCCTCCAGGAAGAGGCCCTTCTCGCGGGCGTAGGCCAGGATGCGCCCGAGCGACTCCGGATCCTCGGGCAGCTGCAGGACCATCTGGCCGTAGGCGGTGCCGCCGATGTCGCGAGTGCTGGCGTACATGATGTTCACAGGCTTGCCGCAGGCCAGGACGAGGCTGGAGAGCACGGGCTCGAAGCTGGACTGGCCGTCGAAGACCAGGCGCCAGAGCTTGTCGCAGGCCATCTTGTCCGGGTGCAGGGCCTCGGGCACCACCAGGCGGCGGGCGATGTCACTCTTCGGGTGGAAGAAGACCTCGTTGACCGTGCCGGTCTCGGCGATGACGCCCTTGCTGATGATGGCGACCTTGTGGCAGATTTTCTCGATCACGTCCATCTCGTGGGTGATGACCACGGCGGTGATGCCAAGGCGCCGGTTGATGTCGCGGATGAGGGCGAGGATGGAGTCCGTGGTTTCGGGGTCCAGGGCGCTGGTGGCCTCGTCGCAGAGCAGGACCTTCGGTTCGGTGGAGAGGGCGCGGGCAATGGCCACGCGCTGCTTCTGGCCGCCGGAGAGCTGCACGGGATAGGACTTGGCGCGGCTGGCCAGCCCCACGAGCTCGAGCATCTCCATGGAGCGCTCCCTGGCCTTGTCCCTGGGCACTCCCGAAAGCTCCAGGGGGAAGCAGACATTCTCCAGAGCCGTGCGTTGCATGAGCAGGTTGAACTGCTGGAAGATCATGCCCATGGAGCGGCGCACGACGTTGAGATCGCGCTCCTTCAGCGAGCCCATGTCCAGGCCCTCGAAGAGCACCTTGCCCTCGGAAGGGCGCTCGAGCATGTTGATGCAGCGCACGAGCGTGCTCTTGCCGGCGCCGCTGCGGCCGATGATGCCGTAGATCTCGCCCTTCTGCACGGCGAGGCTGATGTCCCGCAGGGCGTGGATGCGGCCGCTCTTGGTGTCGAACCACTTGCCGAGGTTGCATATTTCAATGACGGGCCTGGATTCCCCGTCCTGTGCCAGCGTGTCAGCCATCCGGTGACGTACCTCCATCAGTTTAAAAGACAGCCATACCACGCGAGGGGCCCTGCCTTCAAGGCCGATTCCAGCCCCGCGGTCTGCCCCCCTGCCCCGCAAGGCCCTGAAAGCCTGGAAAAGCGCCAGCATTGCCGAAAGTTCAAAACTCGCCTATACAATCGGCCTGCGCGCGCCGCAGCGCCCTTCTAGGCCTGCGCGGCCAAGCCTTCTGCCCACCCCCGGAGCCTTCCCTTGCCTGACGCTGAACTCTACCCCCTCTTCCTCTCGCTGAAGGACGCCTCCTGCGTCCTCTTCGGTCTGGGCGCCGTCGGCCGCCGCAAGCTGGCGGCCCTCATCCCCGCCCGTCCCCGCAGGCTGGTGCTTGCCGAGCAGGGTCCGCTCGCTCCCGAGGCCAGCGCGCTCGCCGGCGAGGCAAGGGCTGCCGGCATCCAAGTGGACATCCTGGCGGACATGCAGACGGATCTGGCCAGTTCCGGCGAGGTTGACAGACTTCTGGACGATGCGCAGATTGTCTATGCCTGCACCAGCGACCACGCCTTCAACCAGGAGGTCGCCAGCGCCTGCGCCAGGCGCCGCATCCTGTGCAACTGCACGGACAGGCCGGAGATGGGCTCCGCCCACGTGCCTGCCCAGGCCCGCCGCGGGGCGCTGTGCGCGGCCCTTTCGACGGGAGGCGCAAGCCCCGCGCTGGCACGGCGCTGGAAGGGCGAACTCGAGGCCTGGCTTGCCGGCAAGGAGCGCATCTGCGCCCTTATGGCCCTGGCGCGCCCCCTCGTGCTCGGCCTCGGACTCGGCCCCCAGCGCGACCGCGACATCTTCCGCGCCCTCGCGGAGGCGGATCTCGAGGCCGCCCTTGCCGAAGGACGCTTTGCCGACGCCAGGGCCCTGCTCGAAGCCAGGCTTCCCCGCGAACTCGGCGACCACATCGAGGAGCTTCTCCATGCATCCGCTACTCTCGCCTGAAACCTCGACCCTGCTGACGCTGGCGCTCTACGCAGCGGCAGGCCTCTGCGGCCTTGCCGGCATGATAGCGAGGAGCCGCCCGGTCCGCTCCGCGGCCGCGGCCGCGGCCGTCGTCGGCTTTGCCCTCCAGACCTTTGCGCTCGCCACGGGCTTCCATGCCTCCACCTCAGGGGGCCTGAGCATCGGCGCCTACCTGCAGATGCTCGCCTGGTTCCTCGTGCTGGCGGGCACGATGCTGCGCATCTTCATGAAGCACAACGCTCCGCTGATCTTCGCCGCCGTCGCGGCCCTCATGCTCTACGGCTTCTCCGCGCCGGCGCTTGAGGCCGTCGTCAAGGTGCCGGAGACCCTCAAGGCCCCCTTCTACGCCCTGCACATCGGCGCCCTCTTCCTCAGCCTCGCGCTCATAGGACTCGCCTTCGCCGCCGGCGCCGTCTTCCTCTACCTGGACGGCCGCATCAAGGCCAAGCTGGGCCTGCCGGCCTTCATCGCCGACATGCCGGCCCTCAACATCCTGGACCGGATCAACGCCGTCGCCACGGTCGTGGGCTTCCCGCTCTACTCCGTCGGCATGGTCTGCGGCCTCTTCTACGCCGGCGCCGTCTACGGCAGGACGGTCACCGGCGACCCCAAGGAGATCATCTCCTTCGCCACCTGGGTGCTCTACGCCGTGCTCTTCCACAACCGCCTCGCCCGGGGCTGGTACGGCCGCAAGCCCGCAAGGCTGATGGTGCTCATCTTCATCCTCTGCGCCGTCTCCTTCGTCGTGGTCAACCTCTTCATGACCAGCCACCATTCTTTCGCAAGGACCTAGCCTCATGGACTGCGATATCGTTCTCGTCGGCCTGAACCACCGGACCGCCGCCGTCGACGTGCGCGAGCGCTTCGCGCTCGTCAAGCACACGGATCCCGACACCTGGGCCCTTCCCCTGGGAGGCGCCATCCACGAGTCGCTGATCCTCTCCACCTGCAACCGCGTGGAGCTGCTCGCCATGGGCACGGGCGACGTGGCCGAGCAGATGCTGCGCCACTGGGCCATGGCCCGGGGCGCCAAGGTCGAGGATCTCAAGCCCTACACCTACAGCTACGTCAACGACGAGGCCGTGCGCCACCTCTTCAGCGTGGCCTCCAGCCTCGACTCCATGATTCTGGGCGAGCCGCAGATCCTGGGCCAGCTCAAGCAGGCCTACCGCAAGGCCTCGGCCTGCCGGGCCACGGGCGTCATTCTCAACCACCTGCTCCACAAGGCCTTCTCCGTCGCCAAGCGCGTGCGCACGGAAACCGCGGTCGCCTCCTCGGCCGTCTCCATCAGCTATGCGGCCGTGGAGCTCGCCAAGCGCATATTCGGCACCATGCAGGGCCACAGGGCCATGCTTATCGGCGCCGGCGAAATGGCGGAGCTGGCGGCCACCCATCTCATCAAGAACGGCGTCGACGAGATAGTCGTCGCCAACCGCACCCTGGCCAAGGCGGAGAAGCTCGCCGAATTCTACCGCGGCCGGGCCGTGCCCTTCGAGGACCTGGCCAGGCACCTTGCCAGCGTGGACATCGTCATCACCTCCACCGGCTCCCAGGAGCCCATCATCCGCGCCCGCGACATCCGCAGCGTCCTCAAGGCCCGCCGCAACAGGCCCATGTTCTTCATCGACATCGCCGTGCCGAGAGACGTGGATCCCGACGTCAACGGCCTGGACAACGTCTACCTCTACGACATCGACGACCTCAAGGAAGTGGTGGAGGAAAACCTCTCCGGCCGGCGCGAGGAGGCCTCCAAGGCACGGCAGATCGTGGACGAGGAAGTGGCCGCCTTTGCCGGCTGGGTCGGGCGCCTCGACGTCCAGCCCACCATCAAGGAGCTCATCCACAGGAGCCGTCTGGCCGAGGAGGAGGAAGTCGCCCGCACCATGCGCCGCCTCGGCCGCACGGACGACGCCACCCGCGAGGCGCTGGAGGCCATGGCCCAGGGACTCATGAAGAAGTTTCTGCACGAGCCTCTCTCCTACCTCAAGGAGGGCGACAGGGCCGAGCACAGCCGACGCATCCTCGCCATCCAGAACATCTTCAATCTCGACCGCCACTGCGCGAGCCGCTTCAACGCCTACGAGGACAGGGAGGAGGCCCTGCGCCGCGCCCGCGCCGAAGCCGGCGCCAAGGCCTCCCGGAGCTGTCCTGCCGCGGCCGGGAACGGCGAAGGCAAGCTCTGCTCCGCAGGCATGGACGGCCTTGCCGGCCAGGAGGGATAGCATGCGCCAGTACGTTCTCACCGACATCCCCGCCAAGGCCATGCAGGACATGGAGGCCAGCCTTGCCGAGATGGGATGCCAGGCCAGCATCGAGCACCTCTTCTGGCTTCCCGTGCCGGAGTCCATGCTCAGTCCCCTCCAGAAGGAGCACGCCGGCTCCTGCGGGCCCTACGCCATGGCCCTCGAGACGGAAGGCGACAGCCTGCGCATGGAGCTGCTGGTGCGCGCCAGAAGCAGGGTGCGCTGCGAGTGCATCGCCTACGCCCCGGACGAACTCGTCCTGCACATGATCCACTGGCTCAACGGCTTTGCGGCCGGCTTCGGCATCGAGCCCTAGTCCATGCCGCAAGGCCCTGCCAGCCCCCTTGCGCCCTGCCCGCTTCCGGAAGGCGGACCGCCGGCGCTGCAGAAGCTTCCGGCCCGCTCCGCCCAGCTTGTCCTGAAGCTGTGCGCCTGGCTTGCCGGCAAGGGCTTCGGCCAGCTGCCGGACGCAGGCCCCGGGGACAGGGGGAGCTCCTTTG
>JAEEPQ010000016.1 GCA_016284885.1 Desulfovibrio sp. | reverse complement strand
GGAGGCGATGGTTTCGGCCGAAGCGCCGGGATAGTTTGTCGAAACGGAGACCGTCGGCGGGATCAGGTCGGGATACATCGCGATGGGCAGCACCTCCATGGCGATGGAGCCGCAGAGCGTGATGACGATGGAGATGACGCTCGACAGAATCGGGCGGCGGAGAAAGATGCTGGGTCTAGCGGATGCGGCCATGTCGTCTCACCTACTTGCCCTGGGGGGTGGCGTCCTTGGCGACGGCCTTCTGCCCAGCGTCCGTCTTGCCTTCCTTCTGGCCGGCGGGGGCCGGGGCCTTGCCGTCCGGGCCGGCAGGGGTGACAGGGGCGCCGTCCCTGGTCTTGATGATGCCGTCGGTGACGATGCGGTCGCCGCTCTTAAGGCCGGAGTACACGAGGTAGTCCCTGCCTATGGTTGGCCCGAGCTCGACCTTGGTGCGGCGGGCAACGTTGCCCTCGCCCACGGCCATGACGAAGGTGCCTGCGCTGGTGATGGAGACGGCGGTCTGGGGAACGAGCAGAGCATTCGCCAGCGTGTCGCCGTCCATGTAAATGCGCACGTACTGGCCGGGCATGATTTCGCCTCTGGAGTTGTCGAAGGTGGCGCGGCAGCGGATGACGCCCGTGGCGACCTGCACCTGGCTGTCGATGAAGTCGACCTTGCCTTCGCCCTCGTACATGCGGCCGTCGAGCAGGCGCAGGCGGGCCTTGTAGACCTGGCCTGCGGGGAAGCGGAGCCTGCCCTGGCGCTCCAGCTGCTGGCGCAGCATGCGGTCCGAGGCGGCAATGGAGAACTCGATGTACATGGGATCGGTCTGATTGACCGTGGTCAGCAGGGAGTTGGGCGACACGAGGTTGCCTTCCGTGGAGGCCTCCTTGGACGTGAAGCCGGAGACCGGGGCCACGACCTGGCAGTAGTCGAGGTTGATCTTGGCCTGGCGCACGGCCGCCGACGTGCTCTCGTAGTTGGAGAGGGCCTGGTCGCGCTCCTTCTGAGAGACGGCGTTGGCGGCGTAGAGAGGCTTCACGCGCTTCCACTCGCGCTCGGCGTTCCTCCAGGCCGCGACGGCCTGCTCGTAGACGGCCTCGTATGTGTCGCGCTCCAGCTGGAACATGAGCTCGCCCGCCTTGATGAAGTCGCCTTCCTTGTAGAGGCGCTTCTGGATGATGCCCTGGACGCGCGCGCGCACGTCGACGGCCCTGGAGCCTGCGGCCGTCGCCTGGAACTCCTGCGGCCAGGTCACGTCCTTGGCCTTGAGTTCGACGACGGAGACCAGCGGCGGGGGCATCTGCCCCTGGCCCTGGGGCTGTCCGCCCTTTTTGCCGAAGGGAAGCTCGCAGCCCGCAAGGCTGAGGGCCATGGCCAGTAGCACGACAGTGGAAAGGAAATGCCTCATAATGTATTGTACTCCGCTTGCGTCCCGGGCCGTCGGGCGGTCCAGGATCGGTTGCTTTTCGTGGGGGCGCCAGCCCCGGAAGCGCTCTTCTGACCACAAAAACCGGAAAAGCGCAACGACATGATCATTTTACATGTCGCATGCATCTGCAAAAAAATCAAGGCGTTATCCACCAACGCGGCCCATTTTCCTTGCGCCGGTCCGCGGAGCTGGACATGCTGGAGGGAGCCGGCGGAGGGCTGGTTCCGCAGGCGCCAGACCTAGGCGCCTTCGCCTGCGACGCCGTCTTCTCCGGATCCGGCTTCCCCTGAATCGCCGCTGGCCTCGGCGGCATAGCCGCAGTCCTTCGAAGGGCAGACCTTGCGCACGCCCTGGCGGGTCTTGCGCAGGACGAGGTAGGGCGAGCCGCACTCGGGGCACTTCTCGGGCACGGGCTCGTTCCAGAGGGCAAACTCGCACTGGGGGTAGCGGCTGCAGGAATAGAAGATCTTGCCCTTCTTGGTGCTCTTCTCCACTATTTCGCCCTCGCCGCACTGGGGGCAGGCAACGCCCGTGGAAAAGGGGGCCGCGTAGCGGCACTTGGGATAGGCGCTGCAGGCAATGAAGCGGCTGCCCGTGCGGGAGCGCTTGACCACGAGGGGACTCCGACATTCCGGACAGGTACCGACGACCTCCATCTGGCGCTCTTCCTTAGGCGCGATGGCGAGCTCGCCTGCGTCGTTGCGCATGAGGTTGCTCGTAAAACGGCAGGCTGGGTAGCCCGTGCAGGCGAGGAAGGCCCCGGCCTTGCCGAACTTGATTACGAGGCTCTTGCCGCAGTCGGGGCAGACAAGGGAGGTGGCAATGCCCCCCTTGAGGTTGGCCATGTTCTTCGAGGCCGCGTCCAGGGCCGGACTGAAGTCGTGCATGAAGTCGCCCAGAAGCTCGCTCCAGGACTCCTGCCCCTCGGCGACCTTGTCGAGGCCACTCTCCATGTCCGCCGTGAAGTTGACGTCCATGAGCTTGCCGAAGTTTGCCACGAGCTGGGCGCAGACGGCTCGGCCGAGGTCCGTGGGCACGAAGTGCTTCTCCTTCAGATCCACGTAGCTCCTGTCCTCGAGGGTGGAGATGATGCTCGCGTAGGTGGAGGGGCGACCGATGCCGAGCTCTTCGAGGGTGCGCACGAGGCTCGCTTCGGAGAAGCGGGCCGGCGGTTGGGTGAACTTCTGCTCCTTTTCGATCTTCTCGAGGCGCAGGCTCTCGCCTTCCTTGAGCTCCGGCAGATCCGCATCGCGCTCCCCCGAGGGGAATGCCTTCTGCCAGCCGGCAAAAAGCTCGCGCTGGCCCCTGGCCTGCCATTCGGTGCCGCGGCAAGCCACGGCCACGCGGGTGTCCATGAAGATGGCGGCAGCCATCTGGGAGGCGACGAAGCGCGCCCAGATGAGCTTGTAGAGACTGTACTGCTCGGCGCTCAGGCTCGCCTTGACGGATTCGGGAGTGATGGCGACGTCGACGGGCCGTATGGCTTCGTGGGCATCCTGGGCGTTGGCGCGGATCTTGTAGCTGCGGCGCTTGCCGGGAAGGTAGTCCTGCCCGTAGCGGGAGGCGATGAACTCTTCGGCGGCCTTGGCGGCCTCCTCGGCGATGCGGGTGGAGTCCGTGCGCATGTAGGTGATGAGGGCCTGGACGCTTCCGCCCTGGAGCTCCACGCCTTCGTAGAGGCGCTGAGCTATGCCCATGGTGCGCTTGGCCGAATAGCCGAGACGCTGGTTGGCCACCTGCTGCAGGGTCGAGGTGATAAAGGGCGGCTGCGGCGCCTTCTCGCGGCGCTTCTGCTCCACCCGGGCCACGGTGAAGGGGGCGCCTTCGAGGAAGGCCTCGAGGGCCTCGGCGTCGGCCTGGCAGGCTATGGCCGCCTTGGCGCCGTCGATCTTGGCCAGATCCGCCCTGAAGGGGGCGCCTTCCGATCCCTGCAGCAGGGCCCGGAACACCCAGTACTCCTCGGGCTTGAACTTTTCGCGCTCAAGCTCCCTGTCCACGATGAGCCGAAGCGCCACGGACTGCACGCGGCCGGCCGAGATGCCCCGCTTGACGGTCTTCCACAGCAGGGGGGAAATCTTGTAGCCCACGAGGCGGTCGAGAATGCGCCGCGCCTGCTGGGCATGGAAGAGGTCGGCGTCCAGCCCGCGCGGGTGCGCCAAGGCCTCCTTCACGGCGTGGGCCGTGATTTCGTTGAACTGAATGCGCTTGATCGCCTTGGCCTTGCCCTTCAAAAGCTCGGCCACGTGCCAGGCTATGGCCTCCCCTTCGCGGTCGGGGTCTGGCGCAAGGTAGGTGACGTCGGCCTTGGCGGCCTCGTTCTGCAGGGTGCCGACAACCTTCTCCTTGCCGGGGATGACGTGGTACTCCGGCTCGAAGCCGTTGGCCTCGTCCACGCCAAGGGTGCTGGAAGGCAGGTCGCGCACGTGGCCGACGCTGGCCTCCACAGCGTAGGCGGGGCCGAGGATCTTGCGTATGGTTTTTACCTTGGCAGGGGACTCGACGATGATCAGTTCTTTAGCCATGAGCGTCTCCGTTGGGGGGTACCATACGGAAAAAGCCTCCGAGGTCAAGCAGGCCGCAGGTTCGCGGAGGCCGGGCAGAAGGCGCTGCGGCAGGAAGGTGGCCGGCCTTGCGGGGGAAGGCCTGGGGCCATTCTGGACAAGGTCCTGATATGAATGGTAAAAGCCTGCAGCATCCCAACCAAGGACGGACACCATGCACACCTTCCAGCGTCCCCTGCCCTGCACCGTTCTCGCCCTGCTCCTCTGCCTTGCGCTGTGCGCCCTTCCCGGCTGCGCCTCCAAGGGCGGCGCGCAGGGCCCCATGCCGAACCTCACCCGCCTGTCCCCGCACCATCTCGGCGAGGGCAGCGCCGTCTTTGTTGAAGTCCGCGGCCTGAACGACGGCGCCAACGAGGATCTGGCCTCGCTCGTCACCGCCTCCCTCCAGAGCGAGCGGGGCCTCGTGCCCGCCGACAGCCGCAATGAAGCCGATGCCGTCGTCGCCATCGACGTCAAGGACATCTACCTCTGCGACTCCACGGGCGCGCGCCTGAGCGGAAGCCAGACGCTCGGCAACACCCTGATGGGCACCGTTCTCGGCCTTGGCGTCGGCGGCCTTGCCGGCGGCCGCACGGGCGCTCTCATCGGCGCCGGCGCCGGCGCCATGCTCGGACTTGGGGCTTCGGCCTTCGACGCCAAGAGCGACAACACCTGGGCCATGGTGGCCGACGTTGCCATCGTCGGGCGGGGCGAGGAGCCTGCGCCCGAAGAGCACGCCGTCACCGCCCAGGGACACGGCATGAACAGGGAGGAGAGCCTTGCCGCCCTCAAGGAGCAGCTCGCCCAGGACATTGTCGGCTGCGTGCGCAGATAGCCTGCGCGCCCGCCGCCTTTTCCGGCAGGCCGAGGCTTCACCTGCCTGGCGGCTGCACGGACTGCGGACCCGCCCTGCCCTCCCTTGCGCCCTGCGCCGCCATCTGCCCAAGGCCAGCCCCCGGAGCCTGGCCGCAATACCGAAGGAGGCCGAATGCCCGCACGACACTTCACCCTGACAGCTCTTGCCCTGCTGCTGGCCCTGCTGCTGGCGCTCGGTTCGGCGTCCTGTTCGCAGCGTCCAGGCAGAGGAGGCGGATCCGGCGGCGCCGTTGCCGCAACGCCGCAAAAAGACGGCCTATACCGTCCCTCGGAGCGTGCCGAACTCTTCCGCTCCGCGCTCGTGGAGCCGGCCGAGCGCGGCAAAGGCAGAGCCTACTTTTCCATCCGCGACAGCCAAGGCCTGAACAGAGGCCTCCACGACTACGTCGGACAGCGTCTGGCACTCAAGGGCTTCTCCGTCACGGACAAGCCGAGCGAGGCTGACCGCATCGTCGAAATCGCCATCGTTGCCAGAGGCCGGGCCTCGCAGGCCTCTCTGGAAGCCTGCGTCAGGCAGGGCTATGCCGGCTCCGCCGCCCTAGAGGCCGGCGACCGGGGCGCCATCGTGGCGGACGTGCTCCTTGTGCGCCGCAGAGCCCACGTGGAAGGGGCCAAGGCCCACCTCAAGAACATTTCTGCACGCAACGCCGTCTCCAGCACCAAGCTGCGCATTGCCGCCCTCGGCTCGGAGAAGGCGCTCAAGGGTCGCGATCTCGAGTTCGCCCTTGCTGAGGACATCGCCGGCCTCGCCAGTTCGAGCGAGGACATGCAGCGCCACAAGACCCGCTCCAGCACGGAAGTCAGGCAGGACGCTCCTGCCAAAAGCCCAAAGGAGAAGGAGTCCTCGGCCGGCAGGCACAAGAACAGGCACAAGGTGAAGGTCAAGGTCAACCGCAAGCACAGGAAGCGCCGCTAGCCCTGCCTTCTTCCCCGTCCGGAGCTCTCCCGCTTCGGATCGGCCTTCGGGCCCCTGCTTCCGGCCGGCCTTTTCCTGCGCGCCTACACCATGACGCAGCGACTGCCCGTCATGGCCTCGCGCACCCTCGCCACCGCCTCCCGGATGTCGTGGGCAGCCACGAATTCGGAGACCAGGGCGCAGCAGCGCCCGCCGTGCTCGACGACCTCGCGCACGTTTCGGGCCTTGATGCCGCCGATGCAGACAAAGGGTATCTTGATGTTGGCGGCAACCCAGTCCAGGTAGCCGAGACCCACGGGATCGCAGACGTCCTCCTTGGTCCTGGTGGCGAAGATGGGGCCCACGCCGATGTAGTCGGCGCCGCCCTGCTGGGCCGCAAGGGCCTGCTCCGGCGCATGAGTGGAGACGCCGACGACGAGCTCCCTTCCCGCAAGGGCGCGCACGTCGGCGAGCGGGATGTCCTCCTGGCCCACGTGCACGCCGTCGGCATGGGCGAGCAGGGCCAGATCCACGTGGTCGTCCACGATGAAGCAGGCTCCGTATTTAGCCGTCGTCCGGCGCAGGATGCGGCACTCCTCGAGCATGCCGCCCTCTTTCATGTGCTTTTCGCGGTACTGCAGAATGCGGATGCCGGCGCCGAGCAGCGCCTCGGCAACCTCCTCCACGCTGCGGCCTCCCGACAGCTTGGAGTCCGTCAGGGCGTAAAGTTCCGTTTCGCTGGGCAAAACCACGGGCATGGCGCACCTCCGTCTTCAAGTTTTCCTTTAATGCATGTACACTGCCTCGCGCGTCCCGCTTCTGCCGGACCGGGACCGGACGCCGAATGCCATGCTACCCGCCTTCCGGCCAAAAGACGAGAGGGCGGAGCGGCTCTCCCGCGCGCTATGGACTTCTTTCCAAAGCTGACCGTTGCGTGTAAAGCTTGGCGTCCGCCACTTCCACCTCTGCCAGGTACTGCCCCATGAAACGCCCCTTCCTCTTCCTCCCTGCCCTTGCCTTTGCGCTCAGCCTTGCCCTTGCCCTGGCGCGCCCCGTCTGCGCCGAGCCGGACAAACCTGCCTTGGATGCCGATCAGGTGTCCCAGAAAGAGGCGAAGGGCCAGGAGGAGCACCGGGCATCCCGCCTTTTTGAGCTTCTGCGCTCGACGGCGTACAGCGAGGCCCGGGCCTTCGTGCGGGCCGACGAGGATGCGGCCAGGGAGGCCGAGAGCAAGAAGCGCGCCGAGGAAGTGCAGCGCCAGAAGGAGGCTGAGGAGCAGGCCCAGAAGGAAGCGCTCAAAAGGGAGGCCGAGGCCAAGAAGAAGGAGGCCGAGGAGCTTTCCCGCGACGACGAGTGGAAAAACATCTGGGAGACCCAGCGCGCCTCGATCGAGACGACCATTGCGGATGCAAGCAGACTCACCCGCAACTTCCAGCACGATACCGACGTTGCCAAGCAGATCCACCCCGTCATCGAGGACATCCGCCGTCTCACCGTCATTGCCAACAACTTCAAGGAATGGGCTTCTCCCCTTGAGGGCTTGAGCCGCCAGCTCTCCATACGCTCGGATCTCGTCCGCAGCCTCGTGGCGCAGGCCTCCACCAGCGAAAAGAACGCCAGAAGCCTTCTGGAGCGCCTCAACAAGAGCGCCGAGACCATGCCTGCGCTTGCCACCAACAGCAAGGAAGTGCGCGAGTACATACGCAATTTCAACAAGGCCCGCTTCCTGCTCACGGCCGTCATCACGCGCTACGAAAGCGCCCTTGCGCCGGCACGCTCCTTCATCAAGCAGATCGACGGCACCCGCAAGGAGATCGAGGGGCGCCTGCCCGTCCTCTGGAAGAAGCTCTACATGTCGGGTCCCGTGCCGTGGCTTTCCGGCGACTACTGGGCCAAGATCCCGCGGATCTTAGGCTACCTGGGCCAGAGCTTCAGCCTCAGGCGCCCGGTCGAGCTGCCGAGTACCAACGCCCAATGGCAGACCTGCATCGTCCGCTTCATCGTCGCCATGGGCTTCCTCAGCATACTGGGCACCATGCTGGCGGCCAAGCTGCTCGGCAGCGCGCCTCTCAAGGAGCACATCCTGCGCTGGAGCATGCCCTGGAACGTTGTCGGGCTTTCGCTCCTCACCTGCTCGATCACCCCCACGGGCGAAACCTACCGGCTCCTGCTCGCCCTCGGCAACCTCAGCCTCATCATGGGCCAGATCTTCCTTGCCTGGGATCTGCGGCGCATGAAGTTCCCGGAGGTCACCAGCGAGCAGTCCCCCTTCTGGAACCTCGTACCGCTCACCATGTGCGCGTACATCTTCCTCTATCTGCCCCTGCCCCGGCTCTTCCTCCTCCTCGGCTGGCTCGTCTGCCTCACGGCCAACATCCTCGCCCGCCGGCGCTTCCGGCACGCCGTCAGCCTCGGCGGCATGCAGATTGAAAACGCCGTGCTCGACCTCGAGCCCATTGTCCTGTGGATCTGCCTGCTCGTCGTGCTCTGCGGCTTCCACGTCTTCAGCATGCTGCTCTACCTGATGTACACCTCCATTTCCATTGCGGTGCAGCTCTTCGCAGGCAGCATGTACTTCATCTCCGATCTCAACGACCGGCTGCCCAAGGAAGGGGCCAAGGCCGTGATGGCGAGCCTGCTCATCGCCCTCTCGGCGCCATGCGTCATCGTGCTTGCGGTCATCGCCGTCGGCCTGTGGCTCGGCACCCTGCCGGGCGGCCTCTACATACTGCAGGACTACATCTTCAAGAGCGTCAACATCGGCGATACCCGCCTCAACTTCATCCAGATGCTCCTGATCATCACGGTCTTCTTTCTGGCGCGCACGGCCTCCCGCATGGGCAACAGCTTCATCCAGGGCATGCCCGCCAGAGGCATGAAGGTCGACGCCTCCCTCATCACGCCCATGCAGACGGGCTTCACCTACCTCGTCTGGGCCCTCTTCGGCCTCTTCGTGCTCCACGCCATCGGCCTCAACATGAGCAGCCTCGCCGTGGTCGCCGGCGGCCTCTCCGTCGGCATCGGCTTCGGCATGCAGAACATCGTCAACAACTTCGTCTCCGGCCTCATCCTCATCTTCTCCCGCACCCTCCAGGTCGGCGACGTGGTCGAGGTTGCCGGCGTCGTCGGCCGCATCAGGCAGATCACCGTCCGCGCCACGGTGGTGCAGACCTACTCCGGCGCCACCATCTACGTGCCGAACTCCGAGTTCATTTCCGGCCGCCTCACCAACTGGACCAGCGACAGCCGCTCCAGGCGCGTCGATCTGTCCGTGGGCGTGGCCTACGGCGCCGACACCGAACGCGCCACGAAGCTTCTGCTCGACGCCGCCCAGGCCGATCCCGACATCCTGGCCTTCCCCAAGCCCATCGTGCTCTTCCGCGAGTTCGGCGACAGCACCCTCGACTTCAAGCTCCGCTACTGGATCAAGGACTTCGAGGACAACGACCGCGTCAACTCGAGGCTGCACTTCGCCATCAACGAAAGCTTCGCCAAAGACAACATCGAGATAGCCTTCCCGCAGATGGACCTGCACGTGAAGGATATGCCGGCCAGATCCGCGGCCGGCCATGCTTCTGCCAGGACGCCGGTCCAAAGCCAGAAGAGCCGGCCGAGGCCAAGGTCCCTTGCCGGCGCCCGCAGGGCGAAGCCAAGGCGTCCCCAGCCTGCGTAGGCTATCCCGCATTCCGCATCCAGCACCCTTCAACCTCAAGAGAGGCAGCGCCATGATCCGCAGATCCAGCGACAAGACCACAGCCCAGAAGAAGATGTTCGACGCCCCCGGCGAAGTGATCTTCAACCACATTCTCAACGCCGGCGAGTTCCACGACGCGGGGCGCATCTTCAGCCACGTCGTGCTCAAGCCCGGCTGCGGTCTCGGCAAGCACACCCACAAGGGCGACTTCGAGGTCTACTACGTCCTCAAGGGCGAAGCCGCGTACGACGACAACGGCACCATGACGACGCTGAAAGCCGGCGACGTGGCCGTCTGCCAGGACGGCGAGTCCCACAGCGTGCTCAACGAGGGATCTTCGGATTTCGAGTTCATCGCGCTCGTGCTCTACGTGAAGTAGCGGCCAGATCCGGCTTTCCAGCATGCCAGGAGCTCCCGCAGGGAGCTCCTCCTGTCTGTGCGGGCTGTTCCGATCCTACGGCGTGCGCTTGCGGCAGCCGAGCCCCAGGAAGTCGGTCTCGAAGCCCGGGTCGATGCGCTCGTCGCGCACGAAGGCGTGGCCGGGCCACTCGTTGAGCGTGCGGCTGACCCGCTCCATGTCGACGTAGGCGAGCAGTTCCGGCCGGGCGTTGGCAAACTCCCGCAGGAGCCTGCAGGAGGCCACCTCGCCCATGCGCAGGCCGTCCAGGAACTCGCAGTCCTGGATGCCGCAGGTCTCGGGAGCGCTTGCATCGAGCAGATCGATGCCTCTGGCCGCCAGCGCCTGCTTCAGGCCGAAGAGATGCCTGTAGGCCCCGGGATCCGCCTTGAGCCTCGAAGAGAGCGGAGAGGCCAGGGGGGAGAGGTAGACCAGGGGCAGCATGCCCCTGCCCTTGATGCGGTAGTAGACGTCGGCAAAGGCATCGATGTGCGCCTCGCCGGGTCCCGCCGGACAGGGCGCAAACTCGCCGAGCCGGGCATCCAGGCGCCGCAGGGCGCCGGCAAAGCCGGGCTCTGGCGGAAGCGCCGCCTTGAGCAGGGAGAAGGGGTACCAGGAGCCGTCGGGACCGAAGCCGTCGCCGAGGCACTGTGCTCTGGCGCCGAAGCGGTCCTTGCGCATGCCGAGCCACAGGGGGGAGAGGAACTGCCTGAGGGAGATGCGGCCCTGGAGCAGCCACTGCCAGGGCCTGCGCAGCGCCCCGTCCAGATAGCCTGCGCCCTCGGCGGGAAGATCCGCCCGGCGCAGGGGATGGGCATCCCAGGCCGGGGCAAACCACCAGAAGTCGATGCCGATGAGCACGACCTCGGGCCTGTGGACGGCAAGGGCCTGGTCCAGGGCTGCGGCCAGCTCAGGGAGCGAGGAAGCCGTGCCCGCCATGTTGACGACGGGCCGCGAGAAGAGGGGCTGGCGGAACTGCCCGGCACTTGCCGAGCCCAGCACGAGGACGGCAGGCTTGCGGGCCGCGTGGAGCCTGATTCCATAGGCCAGCCGCTGGCGGTCCTCAAGCCCCCATCCGGGGCCGTAGAGGGCAAAGCCCTCCTGCTGCGCCTCGACGGCGCGCTCCACGGCGAGATCGCCGCTCTGGTAGAGCCAGGCGAAGGAGAAGGGCATGCCCAGCGCCAGCGCCAAGCCCAGCAGCGCGAAGCACAGGACAAGGACGCGCTTCGTCCAGGCCCAGGGGGCCATTGTTCCTTCGGTAGGTATTGCCGGCATCGCCCATCCTCCTGACGCGAACCGAATCAGCCCTGGCTAGCGGGCTAGAAGATGAAGGGCCCGGGGGCGCCTGCCAGCACGAGGGAGGCAAAGAGCCCAAGGGCGCAGACGGCGGCCCAGAAGCCGTTCATGGACCAGGCGAGCCACGCCCGGCCGCCATCCCTGCGGCCGGCCACGAACTCGCGGCTTGCGGGCAGGAACAGGGTCGCCAGCATAGCGGGAACGAGGGGGAAAAGCATGCTCCAGGAGCCAATAGCCAGGCCCGGCAGAGGGGCATTGCCCTCGGCCGCAAGGCCGGCCATGGCGCTGTAGAGGAAGATTGCCGCAGCGGGGGAGTCGGCCCTGAACATGGCAAAGCAGGCGTTGAGGAGCAGGAAGGTGGCGAGGCCGAAAAGCATCCTGCAGGGCGCAAGCCTTGCCAGCTCCTCCAGGGGCCTGCCGGAGACGGCCTTGCGGAAGAGGTAGTTGACGAGAAGGAAGACGCCGTTCATGAGGGCCCAGACGAGAAAGGTCAGATGGAAGCCGTGCCACAGCCCGCAGACCAGCATGGCGCAGGCAAAGCTGAGGAGCTGCCGTGCCGGTCCGCACCATTCGCCGCCCAGGGGGGTGTAGACGAAGTCCTTGATCCAGCTCGAGAGCGTGATGTGCCACCTGCGCCAGAACTCGATGAAGCCCGTGGCCCTGAGCGGGGAGCTGAAGTTCTGGGGAAGCCTCACGCCCGCCATGAGGGCTGCGCCCGAAACGATGTCCATGTAGCCGGAGAAGTCGAAGTAGATCTGGAAGGTGAAGGAGAGCGTCCCTGCCCAGGCCTCGAGCTGGCCGAGCGGCGCGCCCTGGGAGGCCGCCGCGAAGACGGCGCAGGCCGCGGCGTCCAGCTGGTCTGCCAGCAGACACTTCTTGCACAGGCCTATGCCAAGCAGCATGAGGCCTGCTGCCACGTTGGAGGCCTCGAGGGGGGCAAGCCCGTCGTACTGGCGCCCCATCTGCTCGTAGCGGACGATGGGGCCGGCAAAGAGGTGCGGGAAGGCGCAGGAGAAGACGGCGTGCCTGAGGAAGCCCTCGGGCTCCACCTGGCGGCGGTAGATGGAGGCCAGCCAGCCTATCTGGATGAGCATCCAGAAGGCGAGGCCAGGCAGAAGGGGCGAGGCCAGCGTGAAGGCGCCTGCGTGCGCAGGGGCGGGCGGGGAGGCCAGGGAAAGGAAGGCGAAGCCCTGGTCCTGCAGGCGCAGGAAGCACAGCGGAAGCACGTTGGCGGTGGCCGCTGCCAGCAGGATGCCCTTGCGGCGCATGCCGTCCTCCCGCTCGCCGGGAGCCGCCAGCGCCAGGCCGAAGGCGTAGTTGACGCAGGTCATGGCGCAGAGCATCGCCAGTCCCCGGACGTCCACGAGCGCGCAGAGCAGGAGCGAAAAGCCGAGCAGGAGGTGGCCAAGCCACTCCCGGCGCAGAGAGGCCACGGCGTTCCAGCAGAGCAGGAAGCAGGGAAGCAGCGCGCAGCAGAAGACGGTGAGGGAAGAGGACATGTCGACTCCGTCGTCGGAAGGAAGGCTCGGCCAAGGACGTGCGGCAGGGGTGGCGCCGTGACAGCAGGGAGCAATTGCCGCACAATGGCATCTGGCCTCCGGCCGGGGGCGCCAGCCCCCGGAAAAGGCCAAGTCTTCGTTCACTACCATCCAGAGATCCCAATGTCGATACTCGTGCTTCCCTGGCCCTGGCGCAAGCAGGCAGGCCAGCCCGTCGTTCCCTGCTTCCTTCCCTTTGCCGGCTGCCGGACGCGCTGCCTCTACTGCGCCCAGCACCTCCAGACAGGACGCCCCAGCAGGGCGGATCCCTCGCCGGCCCTCGACGCCTGCGAAGCCATGCTCAGGCTTCGCCTGGAGCGGGGCCTGCCTGCTGCCGAGGCCGCCTTCTACGGCGGCACCTTCACGGGGCAGTCCGAGGCAAGCCTGGCGCTCTGCCTTGCCCGCGCCGAACGCTGGATGGCCGAAGGCCTTGCTGCCTGCTGGCGCTGCTCCACGAGGCCGGACTGCCTCTCCCGGGACATGCTCCGGCGCCTCGAGACGGCCGGCTGCCGGACGGTGGAGCTCGGCGTCCAGACCTTCGGCGCCGAAGCCCTCGAGCGGAGCCTGCGCGGCTACGGGCCTGACTGCGCACGGCTGGCGATGGGGCTCGTGCGCCAGTCGGGGCTGGCCCTCGGCTGCCAGCTCCTGCCCGGGCTTCCCGGCTCCACGCCCGAAGGCTTCTTCGCAGACGTCCGCGAGGCCTGCGCCCTTGGCGCCGATTTCCTGCGCTTCTACCCCTGCCTGGTCATCCGGGGAACAGGGCTGGCAAGGCTCTGGGAAGAAGGGCGCTACAGGCCGTGGGATCTGGCGACGGCCGTGGAGGCCCTGGCCAGGGGGCTCGCCCTGGCGGGCCCCGTTCCCGTAGCCCGCATCGGCGTGGCCTACGAGGAGGAGCTTGGGCGAAGCGTCCTCGCCGGCCCCTGGGACCGCGATCTCGGCACGCGGGCCTGGTCGCGCCTTGCCCTGCGCACCCTCGAGCGGGCCGTCGGGGAAGGAGGCCAGGGCAGGCGCCTGAGCGGGGTCTGGCTACCCCGCCGCATCCAGGGCTTTCTCTGGGGCCAGGACGGGGAGAACAGGCAGGCCCTGGCAGCCATCGGCATCGCGCCCTCCGCCGTCGCCTGGATTCAGGAAGACGAGATCCGCCTTGCCTTTGCCTAGGCAAGTTGCCACGCGCGCGCTTCTTGCGCCCAGGCTTGGCTTGTGCCTATATTTTCTCGATCCGCTCTCTGGCCCGGCCCCTGCCGCAGGAGAGGCGGCATTCCCGCGACGACAATTCCAGCGGCGACAGCGCGAGGGAGGGCTTGCAGGACTATGGACACGCAGCCGTCAAGGCCAGGAAGCGGACCGGACAGCAGTCCCGCGGCCGCGCCCAGTCCGCCAGTTCAGGCAGGCCAGAAAAATCAGGCAAGCCAGACAAGCCAGACGGGCGCGGAAGCCGCAAGGGCGCAGGAACCCTGCGCCGGGACGGCAGGCCGCAAGGAACTGGGCAAGGGCTCGGTCATGCGCAAGGTGCGCAAGGTGCGGCGCGCAGGCTACCTCGGCGAGCTCTTCGGTCCCGAGAACATCTCCCACATCCCTCTGGGCTTCCTGCTCACGCTGGCCGGCATCACGCTGGTGCTCATGGTTTCCCTGCCGGCCTTCATCTCCGTGCAGCGCAACGAGGAGACCCTGGCCCATCTGCTGGCCGACAAGGGCTCCTCCCTCATCATGGCCTTCGAGAACATCCTGCGCACCGGCATGCGATCCCAGGCGGGCGTGCGGCTGCAGATCCTCCTCGAGGAGATGGCCAGCGCTCCGGACATCGCCTTTGTCGCCGTTGCCATGCCGGACGGCACCATCATCGCCCACTCCGACAGGCGCCGCCTCGGCGAGGTGCTCAGCATCGACGGCCGCGAGGCCGACGAGGCGGCCGTGGCCGCCCTTGCGCCCAGCCGCAGCGTGCAGTGGAGCATCATGCAGATGGAAGGCACGCGCAGCTTCGTGGCCTACCGGCAGTTCCTGCCCGGTCCCCAGCATGCGAGGCGTCCGTCGAATCTTCCCATTCCCGCCATCTACCTCGGCCTCGACGTGTCGCCCTTCGAAGTGACCAAGTCGCAGAACAGGGCCTACGTCTTCATGCTGGCAGGCGCCACCCTCCTGCTTGGCCTTGCCTGCCTCATCGCCCTCTTCTTTGCCGAGCGCGCCCGCCAGTCGCGGTCGCGCGAGCAGGAGGCCGAAGGCCGGGTGCGCGCCCTCGAGGAAGAGGTGCGGCGCAAGGAAAAGCTGGCCGCCGTCGGCAGCCTGGCCGCCGGCGTGGCCCACGAGATCCGCAACCCGTTAAGCTCCATCAAGGGCTACGCGACCTACTTCGGCATGCGCTTCCCCGAGGGCAGCGAAGACCGCAAGGCCGCCGGCGTCATGGTGGCCGAAGTCGAGCGCCTCAACCGCGTCATCACCGAGCTCATCGGCCTCTCCCGGCCCACGGACGCGGCCCTCAGGCCCGTCAGGCTGGACACGGTGCTCGACCACGTGACAAGCCTCATCCTCAGGGATGCGGACACCCGCAGGGTTAAGGTCGTCATCCGGCTTCCGCGCAAGGCGCCGCTCGCCATGGCGGATCCGGACCGGCTCGGCCAGGCCCTTCTGAACCTCTGCCTCAACGCGCTCGAGGCCATGCCTCCAAGCGGAGGCAGGCTCACCCTGGCCGCCGCCCAGGCCAGCGGCCGCGCCATCATCACCGTGAAGGACAACGGCACGGGCATCGCGCCGGAACACCTCTCCCGCATCTTCGATCCCTACTTCACCACCAAGGCCAAAGGAACCGGCATCGGCCTGGCCACGGTGCACAAGATCGTCGAGGCCCTGCACGGCGAAATCAGCGTTGCCAGCAGGCCGAGCGAAGGCAAGCGCCAGGGCGAGACCGTCTTCACCATCTCCCTGCCCCTGGCGGACGCGGCAGGCGCAGGCGCAGAACCGGCCGGGGAAGATTTTTCCGCCAAAAGCGCGTACACCAGCTCTCCAGACAAAGCAGCGCACGCAAGCTCACTGCAAGACAGCTCCGCCCGCCAGGCGCAGGACCGGCCAAGGACCTGCCCGCCTGACCGGGACAGCCAGGACGAGGCTCCCCATGACAGCAAAGAACAGCGTACTGATAGTTGACGACGACGAAGCCCACCGCGGCATGCTCCGCATGATGCTCAAGACCTGGGGCTACGCCGTGGAGGAGGCCGACGACGGCGACAAGGCCGTCAAGGCGGTCCGCGACAAGCCCTTCGACGCCGTGCTGACGGACGTGCGCATGGGGCGCGTGGACGGCATTGCGGCCCTGCGGCAGATTCTCAGCTACAACCCGGCCCTGCCCGTCATCCTCATGACGGCCTATTCCTCGGTGCAGACGGCGGTCGAGGCTCTGCGCATCGGCGCCTACGACTATTTGGTAAAGCCCCTCGACTTCGACGCCCTGAAGAAGACGCTCGAAAAGGCCATCGCCCAGTCGAGCCTCAGCGTCGAAAACCGCGAGCTCAGACGCCAGCTCAGCGATGCGCCCAAGGACACGGAAATCCTCGGCCGTTCGGCGCCCATCCAGGATCTGCTCGCCCTCATCCGGCAGGTGGCGCCCACCGAGGCCACGGTGCTCGTCACCGGCGAGTCCGGCACGGGCAAGGAGCTGGTGGCGAGGGCCCTGCACGCCCAGAGCCCCAGGGCCGCCAAGCCCATCGTGACCGTGAACTGCGCGGCCCTTGCAGAGAACCTGCTCGAGTCCGAGCTCTTCGGCCACGAGCGCGGGGCCTTCACCGGCGCGGAACGGCGCAGGGAGGGGCGCTTCAAGCAGGCCGACGGCGGCACGCTCTTCCTGGACGAGATAGGCGAGATGCCCATCTCCCTGCAGGCCAAGCTCCTGCGCGCCCTGCAGCAGGGCGAAGTGCAGCGCCTGGGCTCGGACCAGAGCGAGCACGTCGACGTGCGCGTGATCGCGGCCACGAACCGGGATCTCAAGAAGGAGGTGGCCGAGCGGCGCTTCCGCGAGGACCTCTACTTCAGGCTCAACGTCATCAGCATCGACGTGCCGCCCCTGCGCAGGCGCACCGAGGACATCCCTCTGCTGGCCGCCCACTTCCTCGCCCGCTTTGCCGAGCGCAACCGCAAGACCGTCCGGGGCTTCTCGCCCCAGGCCATGAACAGCCTCCTCCACTACGCCTGGCCCGGCAACGTCAGAGAGCTGGAAAACGCCGTGGAGCGCGCCGTCATTCTCTGCACGGGGGATCTGGTCACCGGCAAGGAGCTTCCTCTCGCCGTGGCCGAGGCCGAAGCCCCGGAAGCCTCGCCTGGCCAGCAGCAGGCCCAGGGCGGCCAGTCGCTGGCGGGCCTGCCCCTCGACGAGGTCGAGCGCATGGCCATCGAGGACACCCTCAAGCTCACGCGCGACAACAAGAGCGAGGCCGCCCGCTCCCTCGGAATCACCCGGGCGACCCTGCACAACAAGATGCGCAAGTACGAGATCGGCAAGGACGGCGGCAGGCATGACTAGACCCGCCAGGCGAAGCGCCCCGGCGCGCTGCCCGAAGCGCCGCCCCCGGGCCTGCGCCAGCCAGGCCGCAGACGCCCGCCTCGGGCGCATTGCCGACTTCTTCTTCGAGGCCGGAATGCTGCGCCGCACGCCCCGCAGCGGCTGGCCCTTCCTCGGCCAGGGAAAGGAGAACGTGGCCGAGCACAGCTTCCGCACCGCGGCCATGGCCTTCGTCCTCGCAACGCTTGCCGGCGCCGATCCCTGGCGCACCTGCGCCATGGCCCTCTTCCACGACTTCCACGAGGCAAGGACGGCAGACCTCAACTACGTGCACCAGCGCTACGCCGAGGTGGACGAGCGCAGGGCCATGGCCGACGCGCTCGCCGGCACGGGGCTGGAAGAGGTGCTGGCCGGCCTCTTCGACGAATTCGAGGCCCGCGAAAGTCCGGAGGCGAAGATAGCCAAGGACGCCGACCAGCTCGACCTCGTCTTCAATCTCAAGGCCGAGCTCGACAGGGGCTGCGCCTTTGCCAGGGAGTGGCTTGCCTCGGCGCTCCAGCGTCTACGCACGGACGAGGCCAGAAGCGTTGCCGGCGCCATGCTGCACGTGGACCACAACCGCTGGTGGTACGGTCGCGTCGACAGGCGCTGGTGGGTGGACCGCGATGCCAGGTACCGCAGAGACGATCCTGCCGGCGCCCTCTGCCGCGGATGGACGGCCGAAGGCGCTGGAGCTTCCGGCGCTCCGGCCGCTGGCCGATCGCCTGGACGGCGAAGTTCGTCCGCGGTCCAGAGCGCGGGGCAGGCTGGCCAGGGCAAGGGGGCCAGGGCAGCCAGACGCCCGCTCCGCCGGGCCTAGGGTCCGCCAGAAGCCGCATCAAGGCTGGCCGGAGGCGCCTTCGTTGCGCAAACCCGCCAAATTGCGTACAACCGCCAAGCCCGCACGCCGGGCCCGACTACGCAAAAGCAACCTTCTAGACAAGAGACCTCGACCCATGAGCGTTACCACCCGCTTCGCCCCCAGCCCGACGGGGCATCTGCACATCGGCGGCGCCCGCACCGCCATCTTCTCCTGGCTCCTCGCCCGCCACTTCAAGGGCGAATTCCGCTTCCGCATTGAAGACACAGACCTGCAGCGATCCAGGCAGGAGTACACCGACTCCATCCTCGCCTCCATGCAGTGGCTGGGGCTGACATGGGAAGGCGAGACCACCTACCAGACGAAGCGCATGGACGTGTACAACAAGTACGTGGACCAGCTGCTCGAGTCGGGCCACGCCTACTGGTGCTCCTGCACGGCGGAGGAGGTCGACGCCATGCGCGAGCGCGCCAAGAGCCTCGGCCTCAAGCCCCGCTACGACGGCCACTGCCGCGAGCTCGGCCTCGGCCCCGGCGAAGGCCGCTGCGTGCGCCTCAAATGTCCCCTGCAGGGCAAGGTGGTCTTCGACGACATGGTCAAAGGGCGCATCAGCATCGACGTTGCCGAGCTCGACGACATGGTCATCCGCCGCTCCGACGGCACGCCCACCTACAACATGGCCGTGGTGGTGGACGACCACGACATGGGCATCACCCACGTCATCCGCGGCGACGACCACGTCTCCAACACCCCGCGCCAGATCCTCATCTACCAGGCGCTGGGCTTCGAGGTGCCAACCTTCGGCCACGTGCCCATGATCCTCGGCCCCGACGGCGCCAAGCTCTCCAAGCGCCACGGCGCCCGCGCCGTCATCGAGTACCAGAAGGACGGCCTGCTGCCCCAGGCCCTGGTCAACTATCTGGTCCGCCTCGGCTGGTCCCACGGCGATCAGGAGATCTTCAGCCTGGAGGAGCTCATCGAGCTCTTCGACGGCACGCATCTCAACCCCTCTGCCGCCCGCTTCGACTCCCGCAAGCTGGAATGGCTCAACGGCCACTACATGAAGAAGCTCCCTGTCGAGGAGCTGGCCCGCCTGACCCGCCCCTTCGCCGAGGACTGCGGCTACGGCAGCCTTTCCGACGAGCGCCTGCAGGCCCTGTGCACCATGTTCCGCGACCGGGCGCGCACCCTCGTGGAGCTGGCGGCCTCCTTTGCGCCCATGCTCAAGACGGCCGCCGAGCTCGAGTTCGACCCCGCCTGCGTGGAAAAGCAGCTCAACGCCGAAGGCAGGGCCCACCTCGAGAAGCTCCTGCCCTACTTCGAGCAGGTGGAGGACTTCTCCCCCGAGCCCATCAATGAGGCGCTCAAGGCCTACGTCGAGGGCCAGGGCCTCAAGTTCAAGCAGGTGGCCCCGCCCCTGCGCGCGGCCGTGGTCGGCTACATGGGCGGCTCCCATCTTCCCGACATCATGGCCTTCCTCGGCAAGGAGGACAGCCTCGCGCGCATCCGCAAGGCCATCGCGCTCGGCTAGGACCGCTTTCCGACACCCATTGCTGCGCTCCGGCCCCCGCCAGCAACGGAGGCCGGAGCCTTTTTTCCTGCACAAGGCGCCTTGTGCCGCGCTCCGGCCGCAGGCGTCTTCCGCAACCACCTTCCCATGACGGACTGCCCCGAACTGCACCTGCTCGATCCGCGCCTCGTGCACTGGATCAGAAACCAGCGCTGGAACGGCCTGCGCGACATCCAGAAGGAGGCCGTGCGCCCCATCCTCGAGGGGGGCACCGACGTCATCGTTTCGGCATCGACGGCTGCCGGCAAGACCGAGGCCGCCTTCCTGCCGGCCCTGACCCGGCTTGCATCCCAGCCCGCCGAGGGTTGCGGCATCGTCTGCCTCAGCCCCCTGAAGGCTCTCATCAACGACCAGGCGAGGCGCCTCCAGGATCTGTGCGGGCCGCTCGGCATCGCCGTCACGCCCTGGCACGGCGACGTTCCCTGGAAGCAGAAGCAGGACTTCTGGGCCAAGCCCTCGGGCGTGCTGCTCATCACGCCGGAGTCCCTCGAGACCTTCCTCATGCGCCACAACGGCTGGTGCCACGAGGCCTTCGCCCATCTTGTCTGCATCGTCGTCGACGAGTTCCATGCCTTCGTTGGGGGCGAGCGCGGCTGGCAGCTGGCCTCGCTGCTCCGGCGCACCGACGCCATGCTCCACCGCAAGGTGCCGCGCATCGCCCTCTCCGCCACGCTGCCCAGCCTCGAGGAGAGCGCGGAGATGCTGCGCCCCAACCGCCAGGGCTACCCCTGCCGGCTTCTCGAAGACGGCAGGGCCCGTACCAGCCCCGTCATCCAGGTGCGTGGCTACCATTTCCGCTTCTTCAAGGAGAACGGCAGGCTCTGCACCACCCACGACAGGCTCGTCAAGGACCTCTTCACCTATCTCGAAGGCGGAAACCACCTCGTCTTCGCCAACTCCCGCACGCGCACCGAGCGCCTTGCCCGCGATCTGGCCAAGCTCTGCCAGGAGGCCGGCCTCGAGAACGAATTCTTCCCCCACCACGGCAGCCTCTCGAGGGATCTGCGCCGCCGGCTCGAGCTCAGGCTGCAGGATCCCGGCAAGCCCACCACCGCCGTGTGCACCATGACGCTCGAACTCGGCATCGACATCGGCAACGTGGACTCCATCGCCCAGGTGGCCGCGCCCAGCTCCGTCTCCAGCCTGCGCCAGCGCCTCGGCCGCGCTGGCCGGCGGGGCGGCCAGCCGACGCTGCGCCTCTTCATCATGGAGAACGGCCAGGCCAAAAAGGACACCCTCTGGGACAGGCTGCGCCTGGATCTCTTCCAGAGCCTCGCCATGCTCCGCCTCCTCGAGCGCAAGTGGTGCGAGCCCCTTGGCGACAGACGAGCCCACTACTCGACGCTCGTGCAGCAGATACTCTCCCTCCTCGCCCAGTACGGCGCGGCCCGCCCCTCGCAGCTGCACTACCTGCTCTGCCAGACTGGCCCCTTCCCCGTGGCGGGCCAGGACTTCATCGAGCTGCTCAAGGGCCTGGCCAGGCTCGAACTGCTTCACTCGGGCGCAGACCACGCCCTTGTCCTCACGGACAGGGGCCTTGCCCTCACCCAGGACGCCGGCTTCACCGTCGCCTTCCGCACGCCGGAGGACTACGCCCTTGAAACGGGAGACCAGGTCATAGGACGCCTGCCCATGACCGACCCCCTCGAGCCCGGCCAGCGCATCCTCTTTGCCGGCAAGAGCTGGAAGGTGGCGGAGGTGGACGACAGGCGCCGCAGCATACTGCTGGAGCCGGCCGAGGACGGCGCGCCGCCCAAGTTTGCCGGCCAGAGCGCGGAAGTCCATGACCAGGTGCGACAGGAGATGTTCAAGCTCTACTGCTCCCGCGTCAATCCCCGCTACTGCGATGCCGGCGCGTCCTCCCTCTTCCGGGAGGGGCAGGAGGCATTCTGGGAGTTCGACCTCGAGCACCGTTCGATCGTGCGCAGCGAAGGGCGCAGCTTCATCCTGCCCTGGCTCGGCGACAAGACGGTGCGCACCATCTCGGCCCTCCTGCGGCTTGAAGGATTCGAGGCCGACGACTACAACGGCATCATCGACGTCAAGGACGCCACCCCCTCCCAGCTGCACAAGGCCATGCGCGCCGTCGTCTCCAGGCCCCGGCCGGACGACGGCCGGCTCGTCGGGGCGCTTCCCGAGCCCCTTTTCGAAAAGTACGACCATCTGGTGGCGGACCGCCTGCGCAACAGCGATACCGCCCTCCACTTCTACGACATGGACGACGCCTGGGCCTGGATGCAGGCGCATGCCGGCAGGACGACGGCCTGAACCGGGCCTGTCCAGCCTGATCTGCCAGGACAGCCACGAAACAGCCTCGCGGGGCCTCCGCGCTCCCGGAGAAAACGAAAGCACAAGGACTCAACGCCATGAACTGCAAGCACTGCGGCAAAGCCATTTCCGACAGCGACACCATCTGCCCCTCCTGCGGCACCGTGACAGGCGTCCTCCCAAGCCCCCAGCAGACCCCTCCCGAGACAGGCCAGAACAGCGACTCCCGCGAGTTCTGGAACCGCATGCAGAACCAGCAGGGACAAAGCTTCCATCCCGGCTACAATCCGGGCTGCGCCCAGAACGCTGCCCCCAACGCCGCCCAGAACGCGAGCCAGGAGACCGGTTCCGGCCAGCCAAGCCAGCCGGACCAGAGCGGCCAGTTCAACCAGCAGGGGATGCCCTATGGCCAGCCCGGCCAGCCGAGCCAGAGCGGCCCCCAGGGACAGCAGGGCCAGTACGGGACTCAGGGACAGCAGGGCCAGTTTGGCCAGCAGAACCAGTACGGAACCCAAGGGCAGCAGGGCCAGTTTGGCCAGCAGAACCAGTACGGACCCCAGGGGCAGCAGGGCCAGTTTGGCCAGTACGGTCAGTTCGGACAGTATGGACAGCAGGCCTGGCAGAAGGCGCAGACCACTTTCAGCAAGCCCGAAGGCTACGGCTACAACGATCCGGGCTATCCGGCCGGCTTTCCGCGCTACGACACGGCCGGCCACGAACTCAGCCCCAAGAACCGGATCGTGCTGAGCCTGCTGTGCGCAGGGCTCGGCACCCTGGGCATCCACCGCTTCTACGCCGGCAAGATAGGCACGGGCATACTCATGCTCCTGACAGCCGGCGGCCTCGGCATCTGGTGGCTCATCGACCTTGTCTTCTGCTGCGTCGGCCGCTTCAGGGACAAGGAAGGGCGCCTCATCGCCAGCTACTAGGCCGGCTCGGCCGAAGCGCCGCCGCTGCCGGGCCGCAACCGCTCCTCCAGGGCCGGATCCACGGGAACGCTGCGCGTGAAGAGCACCTTGTCCATGCGCATGGTGCCGAGCGCCGCGCCCCGCATGGGCTTGACGTGGCGCACTTCGCAGTAGGTGAGCAGGGCATTCGGCTCGTCCTTGAGCCAGCTCTTGAGCGCCGCAAGGCAGCCCGCCTCGTCCAGCGTGCGCTCGGGCACGGCTTCGCCGCCGTGGCTTCGGCGGATGATCACATGCGCGCCGGGCCCGCCTTCGGCGTGCACCCAGATGTCGTGCGGGGAGGCAAGCCGGCGAACCTCAAGATTGCCCTTGGCATCGCGTCCCCGCAGCAGGGTGAAGCCGTCCGAGCTCGCAAAGACCTGGACGCGCCTGGGCGGCTCTGCCGGCAGGGCCTGGGGCTGGGCCTTCTTTGCCTCCTTTCTGGCGCCCGTTCCGCCCATGAGCGTCTCGCGCAGGCGATCCCGGAGGGCCTTGAGCTCTCCGGCCAGTTCCCTGCGGCGCGCCTCCACGTGCGCAAAGCCGCGCATCGCGCGCTTGGCCTGGTGGAAGAAGCGCTCCATGTTCTCCCTGAGGGTGAAGCGCGGATCAAGCGCTATTGCCACCGGACCGGCCTCGCCCTCCACGCTGACGCTTCCTGCCCTGTAGTCCTGCGGCCACTGCCACAGCCAGCTCTGGAGCAGGCGCCCCTGCTCTCCCAGCGCCAGCATCTTCTGCAGGCGCTCCGTCTCCTCGTCCTGTCTGGCAAGCAGCTGGAGCAGGCGCTTCTCGCGCCGGACAAGGGGCAGGGCTGTCTGCTGGGCAGCCCTGCGGCTGGCCTCGGCCAGCACGAGATCGCCGCCTGCCCGCATCAGCGCTTCGAGCGGATCGGCAACGGCCTCTTCCACGAGCCCTCCGGCCTGCTCAGGAGAGAGCGGCCAGCAGGAGACCTTTACCACGGGACGGCGCCGGGATCCCTCCTCCGGCTCCGCCTTGGCATAGAGAAAGACGTCGCCCCCGCCGGCTTCGAGATCGGCCAGCAGGGCGCTGGCATCGAGTTGATCCATGTCCTTGAGCGTCCGGCGCAGGGCCGGCGTGAGCACGGGCCAGGCGCGCCAGTCCACGCAGGCGGAAGCCAGGCTTCCGGCTTCGGGCCAGGCGGGCTCGACGGGCTTCGGCGTCTCGTTCTCGTCCAGGAAGCAGAGCCGGGCGCCCTCGCGCAGGCTGAGGCAGAGCCAGACAAGCTTCGAGTCCCGGGCCTCCCCAGAGCCCCCGGTGCCGGCGCCGTCCCCGCCTGTCTGCTCCCGGCCCGGCATGGCGCCCGACATGAGCAGCCACAGCACGCGCCCCGCCCAGTCGGGAACGGCGCAGCGCACCGTCCGGCCGGCCGCGTACTTGCGCAGGCGCATGACGTAGGCCGAGGGCTCGGCATTGGCTGAGGTGCGGGCCGCGGACAGGAAGGCGAATGGATCCTTGCGCCCGGACTTGAAGACCAGCTGGGGCTTGCGACCAAGCACAGGATGCGGCCTGAAGAGCTCGAAGTTGAAGGTCAGCACGCCTTCGGCTGGCTCCTGCACCTTGGCCAGCCTTGCTCCGGTCAGCAGAGGGCAGGCGGCCGAGCAGAAAAGGCGGAAGAGATGGGCGTCCATGACAGGGCCTCGCTTCGGTTCGCGGAACAAAAGAAAAAGGCACGCCAGACGGTTGGCCGGGCATGCCTTGAAGATTCGGTGCCACCTGAGAAAGGCTAGTCGCCCCGCTGGTGCTCCTCTTCCTCCTGCTTCGCCTTGCAGGTGATGCACAGACGGGTGACCGGGCGGGCCTTAAGGCGGGAAAGGCTGATCTCCTCGCCGCATTCCTCGCAGATGCCGTAGGTGCCGTCCTCGATGCGCATCAGGGCTTCCTTCACCTTCTTGATGAGACGACGCTCCCTGTCACGGATGCGCAGAGTGAAGGAGCGGTCGGATTCGGCAGTGGCGCGGTCGGCGGGGTCGGCGAAGACCTCGCTGCCATCGCTGAGTTCTTCCAGCGTCGTGTCGCCCTTCTGCTGGGCCTCAACGAGCATGTCGTTTAAAAGGTTCCTGAAATAGGCAAGATCTTTCTGATCCATGATGCAAAATCCTCCCGCAGGGGGCATTCTTGGCGGGCCCTCGGGAGTGCCTGCCAGGGCCTTGGCCCCGGCGGAAGACAGGCTCCCGCATGGCTTACGAAAAATGAATTCGGGGACACTAGCATCCCTTCGACTTTCTGTAAAGCTTTGCAAAAAGCCGGCCAACTCGATGCAAAAGCGGGCTGTTGCAATGCCGTGCGAGATTGCTTAGAGAGGCGGAAAGCTGGGCTCGCGCGCACCGGGCCTTGCCAGAGAGGGGGAAAGCACCATGAAGAAGAACGCCAAGGACAGGGAAGACGCCCTTCCCGAGGGCGCTAGGGAGCGGGCCCGCGAAGTGCTCAGGCTCCTCAGGCTGCGCTATCCTGCGCCAGCCACCTACCTCGCCCACTCGACGCCATGGCAGCTGCTGGTGGCCACCGTCCTCTCCGCCCAGTGCACGGACGATCGGGTCAACATGGTGACGCCCGAGGTCTTCCGCCGCTGGCCGACGCCGGAGGCCATGGCCGAAGCGCCACTGAAGGATCTCGAAGACGCCATCCGCTCCACCGGCTTCTACCACAACAAGGCCAAGAACCTCATTGCCGCCGGACGCCGCGTGGCCGAGGTCTACGGCGGCGAGCCTCCGCGCACCATTGCGGAGCTCGTCACTATTCCGGGCGTGGCCCGCAAGACGGCCAACATCGTGCTCTTCGGCGGCTACGGCATCAACGAGGGCGTGGCCGTGGACACCCACGTCAAGCGTATCAGCCACAGGCTCGGCCTCACGCGCCACACAGAGCCGCTCAAGGTGGAGCCGGATCTTATGCGACTCTTTCCGCAGGAGGAGTGGGGCGACCTCAACCACAGGCTGGTCTTCTTCGGCCGCGAGGTCTGCGACGCCAGAAAGCCCCGCTGCGAAGCCTGCGAGATGAACGGCTTCTGTCCGAAGCTGGAGCCGCCGAAAAAGCGCTGACCTGCCGCGCCGGCCAAGGCCCCTTAGGCGCGACCAAGGAAGTCCAGCACAGCCTGCGACGCTTCGCCAAGAAAGGCCGGCTCGAGATGCGGAGCATGGCCTGCGCCCTCGACGGTCCGGAATTCGAAGCGCGGGCACATCTGAGTTTTGGCAATTTTTCTACTAGAAAACACTATCGTCCAGCTAACT
>JAEEPQ010000165.1 GCA_016284885.1 Desulfovibrio sp. | reverse complement strand
CGCGCACGCCCTGGGCCTCGAGGGCCTTCACTGCCGTCTCCAGGGTCTTGCGGCGCGCCGTGAACGTCGTCCTGGTGCAGGCCATGTTGGGCTCGACGACCTCCTCGTTGGCGAGGCCGATGATGCCCACCTTGACGCCGCGCACCTCGCGGATCAGCCAAGGCTGGAACTTCGCACCGAGAAGAGGGCATCCCTTCTGAGGGGCAAGATTGGTCGCCAGCAGGGGCGTCTTCAGTCCGCCGAGGTAGCCGGCAAGCTTGGCGCAGCCTTCGTCGAACTCGTGGTTGCCCAGAGTGGCCGCGTCGAAGGGCATGAACCTGTTGACCTCGGCCATCATGGGCATGCGGCAGACGGAGTAGAAGAGCGTGCCCTGCATCTGGTCGCCGGCATCGAGGGCAATGACGTTGTCGCTCTTGGCCTTGGCGTCCTCGATGGCCTTGGCGACGCGGGCGTAGCCGCCGTAGCAGTCCCTGTCGCTGAAGCAGGCCTGGTAGTTTTTGTCCGTACCGGCGAGGTAGGCGTGCATGTCGTTGACGTGGAGGATGACGAGGTCGAGACCGCCTTCCGGCGCCTTGGCCTGGCCGAAGGGCGCTTCCTTGCCGGCGCAGCCGCCGAGGGCAAGGGCAAGGCAGAGCAGGATGCGGGCGAACAGGGCTGAGGGACGCAGGACGTTCATGAACCAAGGCCTCCTGGCTGACAGACGCGGGTTGTTTCTCCGTGCTGCTGGAGCGCGGAGCGAGGCTTCGCGGCATGGCTTGATTTCAGGGGGGAAGTCGGTTGCTTCATGGGATCACCCTGGTTTGCCCCCCGTTTCGCACGGGAGGCGCCGAGGGGAGTCCGCTCTCCTTTGCGGAGGCTCCTCCAGCACATGGAGGCAGGAGCAGGAGCGGATTTCCAACCGCGCAATGTCATCATTGATGTTAAGCTTGTCAAGTAGAATTGATTTGTAGAGCATAGGCGGCATGCAGGGCGCAGGCCTGCGCCCTGCGGCGCAGGGGACGGGCAGTCCGCCTGCCCGTCTGCGTGTCGCTGTTGCTCCCCAGTTGCGGGCAGGATAGT
Organism: Desulfovibrio sp.; assembly: GCA_016284885.1. Taxonomy (GTDB): domain Bacteria; phylum Desulfobacterota; class Desulfovibrionia; order Desulfovibrionales; family Desulfovibrionaceae; genus Desulfovibrio. The sequence continues at coordinate 4,461 of JAEEPQ010000165.1, read as the reverse complement.
CTGCTCTGCGCGGCGCCGGGAGTGCCGGGCTGCACGAAAGACGACTGGGAGGAGATCTGATGTCAAAGCGGGAATGGCGCATGAATCGCGGCTTGCTTTTTCGCCGCGCAGCAGGCTTTCTGGCCGCAGTCCTGCTCTGCCTGCTGTGCCAGGCGCAGGACGCCGGGGCACAGGAAAGCATCGAAAGCTTTGTCGCCGAGATTGCCGTGCAGGCCGACGCTTCCCTGCTGGTGAAAGAAACTCTGCAGGTGAGAGCTGAGGGCGACGCCGTCAAGCACGGCATCTTCCGCGCCGTGCCGGCGCTGTCCTGGCAGGGAGGGTTGCTTCGCCGCTTCGGCGCCGAGCTGGTGGAGGCCCGCATGGACGGCGCGCCTGCGCCCTGCCAAACGGTGCGCAAGGATGTCATGACCACCTTTGTCGTCGGGGATCCGGTCAAAGAGATCGCGAAGGGCGAGCACGAGTTTGTGCTCGTCTACCGCCTGACGGGGCATGTGCGCCGGAACAAGGACGGCTTCTTCCTCAGTCTTGATGCCACGGGGAACCAGTGGAGCCTCCCCGTCGAGGAGGCCGTGGCCGTGCTGCGCCTTCCCGACGGAGCGGAGCTGGAGGCATCGTCCGGCTTCCTTGCCAAGGGTGGCAGCCGGGAGGAGTGCATACAACCAGATCCCCTGGCCTTTGCCGCAGAGGGCCGGCTAGAGTCGGGCGAGTCGCTTGTCGTGGAGGCTTCCTGGCGGGGCGGCAGGATGGCGCTGCCTGCGCCTTCGCTCGCAGAGCGGCTGGCGACCTTCGGTCCCCAGCTCCTTGCGGCCGCCGGCCTTGTCCCGCTCCTGTGTCTTGTCCTGCTCTGGATTTGCCTTGGCAGGAACAGGAAGCTCCCCGTCGTTCCCCTCTTTGCGCCACCGGAAGGCCTTTCGCCGGGAGTCGCGGCCCATGTTGCCGGCATGGAGGGCGGCGCAGGGCGCGCCGATCTGCTGTGGACAGCCGTGCGCGGCTTTGCGCGCCTGAAGGGAGCGGCTTCGGATCTAAGCATCCTTCCCGCCTGGCCGAAACGTAGGCCTAGCGGATGGCAGGACGAGGCCTGCTTCGCCATTGCCGACAGCCTCTTTGCCGACAGGATGCAGAAAGGCGCCCTGCATCTGGATGCCGGCATGCCGGGCGACTGGCGCCCTGCAGGCCCCGGCGAGGGCGATCGCATCGCCCGCGTGCTGGCAGGCCTCAAGAGCGGCTGCAGGGCGCAGATGAAGGCCTTCTACTCGCCTGCCTGGCCTCTGGCGCTGGCAGGCTTTGCCGTCAACGCGGCCCTGCTCTACGGGGCCATGTACGCCGGTGGCTGGCCCGGCATCTACGACGGGGAAAACCTCAACGACTTTTTCCTCTGGATTGTCCTCGTCTTCGCCCTTGCGGGCCTGTGGCCCCTAGTCAGGCTGCGCCGCCGGAAAGGCGTGCTCAAGGTCCTGGCTTCCGCGTTCTTCAGCCTGCTCACTATCCTTGCGCTTGGCTGGGCGACGCAATGGGAATGGCCGTGGTGGACGGCTTCGGTAAACTGCGCCTTCGCCCCCCTGCTGTTCTGGCTGCGCTGCCCGAGGTTGCCAAAGTCTCGGGGGCTGGCTGCAGAGGCAGCCGTCAAGGGCCTTGCCATGTATGTCGGGGCCGCGGAAAAGGACAGGCTGGCTCTTGCCGGCGCTCCCGACGACACGCCGGAGCAGTACGGGCAGATGCTGCCCTATGCCGCTGCACTGGGCATGGCCGAAGCCTGGACGAAGCGCTTTGCGCCCGTGCCTGGCTTGGCAGACAGCCTGGCAGACGACAGGCCAGGCGAGAGTTGGGTAGGGTCAAGCGGCGAGGCGCTGTCAGCCGGCGACGGGTACGAAGCCGTCCTGGAAGCCGCAGCCGCTATCGCAGCCACCTACGGCGCTTCGCAGCGCGCCGGCGGCGACGGCTTCGGCTTTGACGGCGGCTCCAGCTCGAGCGGCGACTCCAGTTCCGGTGGCTCCAGTTCCGGCGGAGGCGGAGGCGGATGGTAGCCTTGCAGAGGCTTGCGGCCAACGGGCTGGAAGATGCCGCAGGAGCGCCACCTGGCAGAGACGGGGAAGGGGCTTCAGCGTTATCCCGCCATGCAGCCGGCTAAAAAGGCAGGGCGCCCCTCGGCAGGAGGCCGGGAGCGCCCTGGCAGAAACGCCGTTGCAGGGGCGGCTACTTGCTCTTCAGGACAAAGCGTCCGCCGGGGCGCTGCCTGAGGGGGCTCGCCTTCTGGATGTAGGCCTCCATGACTTCGCCGTCGCCGGCCGAAGGCGCTGGCAGAACCTTGCCTTCCTTGAGCATCTCGTACCTGTCGCCGCCGCCGGCGAGGTAGCTGGAGAGGCAGACCTTGTAGCGGCGCTTGGGATCGATGCGCTCGGGCCTCTTTCTGCCGGCGGTCTCGGCCTTGACGATGCGGTGTCCGGAAGGCCGCGCCATGTCGGCCTCGTAGGTGAAGCCGGCGGGGTGGATGATGTAGGCGCCATCGTGGTTGTCGTCCTGCACGCCGTGCTCCAGGGCTGCCAGCAGCTGCTCGCCCGTGTACTCCTTCACGAGCAGGGTGTTGGGGAAGGGTGCGATGGCGAGGATGTCGCCGCGCGAGACCGGGCCGCGGGGCAGGGGATTGCGCAGGGCGCCGCCGGAGATGATGGCCATTTCGGCGCCGTACTTGGCGCCCCAGTCGAGGAAGGCGTCCACGGCAACGGCTGCGGAGAGGCACTCGCCGGCGCGGCAGGCCTCCATGCCGTCGGGCATGTCGATTTCGTTGATGCCGATCCGGGTATTGCGGTAGACCTCGCCCTTCTGGACGTAGCCGGCAACGACCTCGCTGACCTTCCCGTCCCGGGGGGCCTTGGGATCGAGGAGGCGGGGCTGGCCGCGCCAGCCGGCCGGGACGCCGTTCCTGTCGAACTGCACCTCGAGCTCGCCGATGTACTTGGCAGCCTTCTTGGCCGTGACCACGAGGACGGGCTTGCCGGAGGGCGAGCGCTCCACGATGGGATAGGGGCCTTCGGCCTTTTCGTCGGTGCTGGAGCCGATGTAGCTGTGGGAGTGGCCGCCCACGATCACGCCGACGCCGTCGACGCTTCGGGCAAGCTCCCGGTCGGCGCCAAGGCCGATGTGGGTGAGCGCAATGACGACATGCACTCCCTGGGCATTGAGCTCTCTGACGGCAGCCTCCAAGGTCTGCTTGACGTCCTTGAACCTGGTCTTGTCGCAGGCCTTGCCGGGCTCGATGACGTCGTCGCAGGCAATGCCGACGATGCCCACCTTGACGCCGCGCACTTCGCGCACCACCCAGGGCTGGAACTTGGCGCCGAGCATGGGGCAGCCCTTGGCGGGATCAAGGTTGGCAGCCAGCATGGGAATCCGGACGCCGGACAGGTAGTCCGCAAGCTTGGCGCAGCCTTCGTCGAACTCGTGGTTGCCGAGGGTTGCGGCGTCGAAGGGAATCAGCGGATAGATGTCCGCCATCAGGGACATCTTGAAGACGGTGTAGAGCATGGTGCCCTGCATCTGGTCGCCGGCGTCGAGGGCGATCACGTTGTCGCCCTTCGCCTTGGCGTCCTTGATGGCCTGGGCGACGCGGGCGTAGCCGCCGTAGCATCCGTCCTCCTTCATGCAGGCCTGGCCGCTTTTGTCGGTGCCGGCGATGAAGGAGTGCATGTCGTTGGCGTGCAGGATGACGAGGTCGAGGCCGCCTTCGGGGGCCTGGGCCTGGCCGAAGGGCTCCTCTTTGCCGGCGCAGCCGCCGAGGGCGAGGGAAAGGCAGAGCAGGACGGGCAGAAGTCCTGCGAATAGCCGCTGCATGAACATGGTAGGAAGTACCTCCTTGCGGGGCCGCGGTGCCGGGGGAGGGGGCTGGGCCCTGCCAGGCCGGCGCCGGGCCTTCAGGATTAGTGCAGGATGACGAAGCGGCCTGTGCCTATGCCGCGCAGGGGGCTGATGCGGGCTGCATGCCGCGCCACGAGTTCGCGCTCGGTTTCGGCGGAGACGGCGAGTGTCCGGCCCCTTGCCAGCATGGGATGGCCGCCGCTGCCCCGGGCGAGGAAGTCCGCCATGGCGACGCGGTACCTGGCCTTGGGATCCAGGGCATGCATCCTGCCGTCGGCGCCCATGGCTTCGGCCTTGACGAGGCGGCGCCCCGAGGGCCTGGTCATGTCGAGGACAAAGGCAAGGCCTGCCGGCTGGAGCAGGTAGGCGCCGTCGTGGCCGTCGGCGACGCTGTTTTCGAGGGCCTCGATGAGGGTTGCGCCCGTGATTTCCTTGACGGCCACGTGCGCGGCGAAGGGATGGACGGAGAGCATGTCGCCTTGGGTGACCCAGCCGCGGGGCAGGGAGGAGCGCACGCCGCCGGCGTGCATGAGGGCGATGGATGCGCCGTGCCGGCGGCCGAATTCGAGGAAGGCGTCGGCGGCCAGCAGGCCGGCGAGGCACTCGCCC
>JAEEPQ010000164.1 GCA_016284885.1 Desulfovibrio sp. | reverse complement strand
CACTACGACCTCGTGCTCATGGACGTGAATATGCCTGTCATGAACGGTTACGATGCAACCAAGGCCATCCGCTCCCTCGCCGACCAGGACAAGGCTGGCGTCACCATCGTGGCCATGACGGCCAACGCCTTCGACGAAGACCGCAAGGCCGCCCTGCAGGCCGGCATGAACGGCCATCTGGCCAAGCCCATCGACATGGAGCGCCTCAAGGACATGATCGTCAAGATCCTCTAGCAACGCTCCTCCGCGCAGCCTTTGGCCGATACCTCGCGATGAGGAAATAGCGCCTTCCATAAGTTATGGCGCTACCCATTGCCTGCAGGACATGCTTTGCAATCGGTATCACGGCAAGGAATGCCAGGAACTGCCGGCAAGGCTTTCAGCTCTAGTCTATCGTCCGAGCGTTGCTTCCTTTCGTTGGAACGGCGGTTTCCGCGACCGTTGCGAATAACCGTCCGAAGCTAGAGGGCCACTGGCAGTAATAGGACAAAATCTGTGGCCAGACACAAAACCACAAACGGAATGGGGGCGCGCACGACTTTTGCTGAAGAGCGTGTTCAAGAACGGCGCCAGCGTGAGGCGAAAAGTTCACGGCGCTGGTGCCGGCAATGCCCTCGGCCTCTGGGATGTCAGGTGGCAGAAGCTCAGGCTGGAGCGGCGGCAACCCAGTGACAACCGCCCAGGCCTCGCACCGCCCTTCTCCGGCGACTCCACGTGGCCCAGCGGAAAAAGGGGCGCCGCAATGCGCACCAGGCCAGGGAAGAGCGCAGGCAAGGGCGAACACGCCGCGCTTGAACGGCTCTTTCAGGCGGAAGGGGGGGCATCCCCTGCGAGGGCCTTCATGAAGCCGTATCTGGGCATCCCGGCCACCTCGTGAGGGAGCGCTCCCGGCAGGGCGCCTGCTTTTCGTTTTCCGCAGCGGCCTATTTTTACTTTTCCGCTGACACTTGCGTTTCGGACAGCCCTTAAGCAAGCGGTTGCGGGATTTCCTCGGGCGGGTTCCGTCTGTGCAGAGCTTTTCCAGCAACAGGTTCGTGGCAGGACGCTTCGCCTGAGCACCGGAAGCGGTGCCGATGGTTTCTTGACCCCCTTCTTGACCCCAAACCTCTACGGGGTCAAAAAGTGGGTCATTGTGCCCTATCTCCTGGCTGATTTCCAAAAAAAGAAGGATTGCCATATGTTAGCAACCCTTCTTCGAAATTTGGTGCCGAAGGGGAGACTCGAACTCCCACTCCGTTGCCAGAACTAGACCCTGAACCTAGCGTGTCTACCAATTCCACCACTTCGGCGCAGAAATGCTTCTACGCTAAGCGGTCTTTGTTGGCAAGCTTTTTTTTGCTCTTTCCGCAAAAAATTCGAGGCAGGCCTCGGCTCCATCCCGCAGGGCAGGGCGAAAGCACAGGATCGGCCTGTGGATTCTGTCGAAAAAGCGTTTCTGTTTCAGCAGGTTGCGTGGCAAAGCCCTGTCTGTAATGGATGTTGGGCGAGGTTGCTTTTCGGCGCTTGTCTTTTTGCCTGCCTGCGGGTATCGCTCCCTGTGGGTGCCGGCCCAAGCCGCTCCCCAAGGCCTTTTCCAAGGACTGCCTCATGGACAACGACGTCAAAGACGAAGCCTACTATCGGAAGCTGTGGACAGGCATGTTCCCTGTCCGGCTCAAGGTCGCTCTGGAGGACGGCGTGCTCGTGAACGCCTACTGCCCCCAGTGCCGCTTCTGCTGCGGCCCTCAGGCCGAGGAGAAGCCCTTTCCCATGGCCCTGCTCGACAGGCAGATCTCTGCGCGCACGCCGGACGACTTCTACCTGCTGGACAGCCGCACGGCGAGCCTGGACAGGAGGGGATGCAAGTCCCTCGGCCCCAGCGGATGCCGGCTTGAAAGGCCGCTTCGTCCCCTTGCCTGCGGACTCTTCCCCCTCGTCCTCGTCAACAGGCGCCTCTATCTCTATAAGATATGTCCGGCCTCCATGCTGGAGCCCCTTGAGACCTTCCAGGCCATGGCCGCGCAGGTCAAGGCCATGCTCGAAGCCCTGCCTGCGGCCGACGTGGAGCGCATCTCCATCTTCCGGGATCCGGAGGATCTCAAGGCCAAGTACCTGGACCTCGGGCTCGACGTCGCCGGCAGCTGACGCGGCCCGCCGGCCGGCATGCCGCTCCCCTTTTTCCCTTCAGTTCCCCAGTACAATCCAAGGACAAGCGACCATGCGCCTTTGCTACTCTCCGGCCTTTGCCTGCCTGCTCTTTCTGCAGTCCTGCGTGTTCAGCTCCCAGCCTGCTCCCCCGCCGGAGCCGCAGCTGAGCCCCGTGGCCTCCTTCCTGCGCGACGCGGTCCCCGGGGAGGCGAAGGAGATGGACGATCCCGCCTTCGGCGGTCCTGTGGCCGTCCGCTTCGAGGAGGAGTTCACCTCGGCGGCTGGCGAGCAGTGCCGCCGGGGAACCGCCGTATCCCGCGCCAGCCAGGCCGAAGTCGTCGTGATCTGCCGGAAGGAGGGCGGGTGGAAGATGGCTCCCCGAGTCTGGGGCGAGGGCATAGCCCCTGCCGGCGCCGCCAGATAGGCGTCCCGCAGGCTCTTTTCCTTGGTTTTTCCTCTGTTGCGCCTTTTTGAGCGCAGTCCGGACGTGATTCGGACTGCAGGAGGTGTTTCATGTCCCTTGCGTTCCGCCTGCTGGCGGCAGTCCTCATCCTGCTCTGGCAGGCGCCGGTGCTGGCCGCCGACGCCCCAAGGCCCTTTGCGTCCAACCTCTTCGGCGGAAGCTTTGCCAAGGCCCCGTCCCAGGCGCTCTGCGCGCCCGGCGACCGCATCGTCCTCAGGATCTGGGGTGGCGAAGTCAGCTTCGACGGCACGCTGGCCGTGGGCCCGGACGGCACCGTCGACGTGCCCGGCATTGGCCCCGTGCCGGTGGCAGGCCTTGAGCACGCCAAGATAGCCGACGCCTTGAAAAGCAAGCTGCTGGCCATGGGCGATGCTGCCTCCCAGATATACCTCGCCCCCCTGGACAGCCGGCCCGTGGCGGTGATCGTCACCGGCTGCGTGGCAAAGCCCGGAAGCTATCAGGGCTCGCCCCTGGACTCCGTGCTGGCCTACCTGGACAAGGCCGGTGGCGTCAGCCCCAAGGGGAGCTACCGCGACATCAGCCTGGTGCGCCAAGGGCAGAAGATCGCCTCCTTCGACCTCTATCCCTTTGCCAGAAAGGGCGTGATCGAAGGGGTGCGCTTCGCCGACGGCGACACCGTCGTGGTCGGCACCAGAGGACCGGCGGTGACGGCCCTTGGCTGCGTGCGCAACGAGGCCGTCTTCGAGTTCCCGAAGGGCGGAGCCACGGGCAAGGCCCTTGCCGAGCTGGCAGAGCCCGAGGAGCGTGCAACCCACGTCACCCTGAGCGGGACGAGGAACGGCGCTCCCTACAGCACCTACCTGCCCGTTGCCCGCCTTGCCTCCCTGGAGCTCAGGGACGGCGACAGGGTGCAGTTTTCCGCAGACCTTGCTGGCGGCACCATCATGGTGCAGGTCGAAGGCGCCGTGAAGGGGTCAGCCCGCTTTCCCGTGCGCGCAGGGGCGCATCTGAGCGACGTCGTCAACTTCATTGCCGTGGATCCGGCCAGGGCCGAGCTGAAGTCCATGTACGTCAAGCGCAGGTCCGTGGCCGCCCGCCAGAAGCGGGCCATCGAGGAGTCGCTCAGGCGTCTGGAGGAGACGGTCATGACAGCCACCTCGCAGAGCGCCGAGGAGGCTGGCATACGTGCTAAGGAAGCCGAAAGCATCGCCAAGTTCGTCGAGCGGGCCAAGGCCGTCGAGCCTGAGGGCATCGTCGTGCTGGACAGGGAGAGCGACCTCGCCCTGGAGGACGGCGACGTCATCGTCGTGCCCGAAAAGAGCGACGTCGTGCTCGTAACCGGCGAGGTCGTCATGCCCCAGGCCATGGTCTGGAGCGCAAAGAAGGAGCTGGACGACTACATCCGGGGCGCCGGCGGCTTCAACGGCCGATCGGATCCCGACTCGGTGCTCGTCGTGCACCGCAACGGCGCCGTCACTCCGGACCCCCGGGATATACGCGCAGGCGACCAGATCATGGTTCTGCCCAAGGTGGAGTCCAAGGGGCTGCAGTCGCTCAAGGACATCTCCCAGGTCATGATGCAGGTTGCCGTATCGGCACACTGCATCCTCCCTGGCGTCTTCTAGGGCCCGGGCGCCTGCGCCCCCGTCGGCAAAAGCTCGGCTTTCGCCTTGACAGCGGGCGCACCGTGCCTATCTATGGATGAGGCCGCGGAATCCGCGCGATGCCGGTTCCCCAGGGCCTTCAGCACCATCAACCACAACAACTCCGGCGCCGGCGCCAAGCGCGCAGGGCGCCGTCATCATAGGCGGACGGCGAATCATGGAAAACGAAGAAGCAAAGAAGGGCATGGCCGACGAAGAGGTCAAAGACCAGGCTGAAGAGGTCGCCCAGGACGAGAGCGCGGAAGAGGCCGAGGGCGGGGAGGATGCCGGCGCCGAAGGCGAGGCCGGAGCGCAGGCTGAAGAGCAGCCTGAAGCCCTGACCGCCGAAGAGTTCCAGAAGAAGCTCGACGAGGCCAAGGCTGCCGTGCTCGACATCCGCATGCGCTCCCAGGCCGAACTCGAAAACTTCAAGAAGCGCCTTGAGCGCGAGCACAGCGATCATTTGAAGTACGCCTCAGAGAAGGTCATGAAGGACCTCGTCCCGACACTGGACAACCTTGAGCTCGCCATCACCTACGGTTCCAAGTCCGAAGTCTGCGAGGACATGATGAAGGGCATCGTCATGACCCAGAAGCTGCTCCTCGAAGCCTGCGGCCGCCATGGCCTCTCCGTTGTCGGCAAGGAGGGCGAGCCCTTCGATCCCGCGCTCCACGAAGCCGTCATGACCGAAGACCGCGCCGACCTTGAGCCCGGCACCGTGTCCCGCGTCATGCAGAGCGGCTACCAGCTGGAAGGGCGCATCCTGCGCCCGGCCAAGGTCGTTGTGAACAAGCCCTAGCGACAGACAGCTGTCCTGTGCAGGCAGAGCCTGCGCGAGAGGCCTCCCCGGCAGACGCTGAGGAGGCCTTTCTGCTCTCCGGCGGCCGCCGTCCCAGTCAGCAGACCGCAGGGGGGATGTTGTTTGAGCGCTCAACAAGGAAAAGGCATGCAATAAAATTCACAAGGACAGTCGAATCATCAAAAGAGGACGGTTTTTCATGTAAAAAATTTCACAAAGTGGCGAGAAAGGGGATGCTCGACTGTAGAAAGCAATTTTTTTGGAGACTAGTTGCTTGAAAAAACGTATATTTTTCGGAGAAGACAGCTTTTTTTTCAAAAAAGCCTTGCCCTTTTTGTCAAGGAGGCTATAAAGAAGGCACCAAATGCGAAAAGCAGCCTGCCTGTTGCCAGCAACGCACAGGGCGTCTGCGACAGGGGCGGGTTAACCAGACTTCCTCTTCCAAATCAAGGAGTTCGGTATGAGTTCTGAAATGAAATCCATGCACATGGGCCAGATCACCTCTTTCTTCATCCCCAACGTCACCCTC
>JAEEPQ010000163.1 GCA_016284885.1 Desulfovibrio sp. | reverse complement strand
AAAGACTTCTAGATGATCCTTGAGGGGCTTTTGCGAAATTGTCACTCCAGCGAGGATGAGTGCTGTTTCCTGCAATGTAAGCACGTTTCCTTCAATGGCTGTTGAATCATGCGTATATTCAACGGCAAAATCTTCCTGAAAACGCTCTCTTTCTCCCTGCGTCAACGGACGCCTGTTGTCAAGCTCCGCCTTCAGGCTATCGATGCTTGCAAAACTGTCGGTAAAGAATCCATGTCCGTGCATGGCATTTCCCTCACTGTTTTTTGCTTATTTCTGCTTTGAAAAATATTTTTTTCAATCCGCAAGAAACTTTTGCAGCGCACCTCGCACGCCGTCCCTCAGCCTTCGCTGAAGGCGAGCCGGTCTGAAGCCAGGCACGTAAGGGCCTGCCAGCCCCGCACGCGCGTGCGCGCGGAGCCGGCAGGCGGCTTATCAGCGCCAGAAGCAGAGCCACTCGGCAAAGGGCACGAAACGCCGGCCCCTGATCACGGCTCTGCGCCAGCAGGCCGCAAGGCCTAGGGCCAGGCCTGCCAGCGCCATGCTGGCCTTGGCCAGATGCGCCAGATGCCGGGCCGCAAGGTCTGCCATGCTGCAGGGCATGCCATACGCCATGCGCTGGCTGGCGCCAGCTGCAGCCCCCGGCGCCTGGCCCATCCAGAGCCCTGCGGCCAGGGTCGCCAGCGCGAAGGCGCTGAGGCCAAAGCCGGCCAGAGCCTCGAGGCGCCAGAAGGCAAGGGCCTGCGGCAGCTCCTCCTCGGCAAGGCCCCAGTGCCTGAGGGTTGCGGCAAAGGGAGCGGCTTCCAGCATGCTGGCCGGCAGGGACGGATCACGGAAGCGTCCTGCCTTGCAGCCAGCGCCACCAAAGCCCCTGAAGGCCAGACGGAAGGCGTCCCTGGCCGCCAGCCCCGCCTGGCCTGCGCCCGCAAGCCCTAGGACGCTGCGAAGGAGCCTGGCAAGGCGTCTGGGCGCGAGGCGGGACCGCAGAGGGGCTTTGCCGCTCACGACATGCTTCCCTTGGCAGCGTCCTCGCCGAACACGGGCACGCCGTCCGCGTCGTCGAAGAAGCGCGGCTTGCCTGAGGCGTGCCTGGCGCTCTCGAAGCAGGCAAAGCACATGGAACCGGCGCTGCGCCCCTTCTTGAGCTTGAAGTACTTCAGGGGACCTTGGCACTCGGGGCAGACGTACTCGCCCTTGGGCTTGGGCTTGGGCGTCTCGGGCGCGCCTTCGGCGTCAAAGAAGAGCACCTCGCCCGACGCGTGGCCCTGGCTGTTGAAGCAGGCGACGTAGACCCGGCCGCCCTTTTTGGCGCGACGCTTGACGAGGGGCTTGCCGCACTCGGAGCAGGTCTTGAGGAAGGGCTTGCCGCTGTCGGGATCCGCGCTCCACATGCCGCGGCAGCCTGTCTGGCGATAGGCCGTGCAGCCGTAGAAGAGGATCACGCCGTCCTTGCTGACGGGCGCCACGGGCGCGCCGCAGTCGGGACAGCCAAGGGTTCCGGAGCTGGCCTTCGGCGCCGGCGAAGACTGGGACGCCGGCGGAAGCGGCGCAGGAGCCTGGGCGCCCTGCTGGGAGCTGGGAGCCATGGCGCCAGCTGCCGGCCTGGGTGCCGGCATAGGAGGTGCCATGGGAGAGGACGCAGGCGCCGGCACAGGTCCGCCGGAATTGCCGGCATGGCCGGAACCCATGGTCTGCTGGGGAGTCACGGGACTGGCGACCTGGAAAGGCGCGGCGGAGTTGAAGGGAGCGGCGGGATGACGGGGGGATGCAGCCTGGGGCTGGGCGCCCATGGCAGAGGGATTGGTGTTGGTCAACGCAAAGCTCCTCCGTCCCCGGGACGCTTGGGTCCGGGACGGGACGAGAAGATGAGGGGATGAGGAAGGGGGGAGGGGGCCGGTCCTCGGCGATGGTCCTAGGCGCCGGCAGAGAGCGTTCCGGCAGCCCTGGCTTTTCCAGTTCTGCCGGCAGAGCCCAAGCGCTTGGAGGGCTTCGTCCCTGAGCCGGCGGCAGGCCTGGTTCGCCTGGTTCTGGCTGCCGGGCCTTTGCCGGCAGGACGTGTGCCAGCTGGGCTTGAACCTGGGGGAGGTCCGGCGACAGCATGTCCGCAGGCGGGATTCTGGCAGAGCAGGACAGGCCCCTCGGCATTAGCCCGCAGAACCAGCCTTCCCGTGCCGCAACGGGGGCAGGGCAGGCCCTCCTTGCCCGCGGCAAGCGGGGCGCCGGGGACGCCTCCGGCATCGGCTGCCGCATAGCGGCACTCGGGATAGCCCGAGCAGCCGAAGATGCCGCCCGGCAGGCCCCGGCGCTTCACCAGGGCACGCCCGCAGACGGGACAGGCGAAGGCGGGATCCACGGGCAGGGCTTCCGCCTGCTGGGCGAAGACGGCCTCGACCATGGCCTTGGCCTGGACGGCGGCCCGCTCGACCAGGGGCTTCCAAGGCGCCTGCCCCCGAGCCACGGCGTCGAGTTCCGCCTCGAGGTCGGCCGTGGCCAGCGGGCTCGTGAGCTGGGGCGGGCAGAGGCTGACGAGATCCCTGCCCTTCTCGGTGGGCACAAGCCACTTGCCCCGGCGGGCAAGGCAGCCGTGGCCTATGAGGCGCTCGATGATGTCCGCCCGCGTGGCCTCGGTGCCAAGGCCGCTGGAGCGGGAAAGCATCTGCTTCTGCGCCTCGGAGGCCTCCATGCCGTAGCCGTCCCGGCCAAGGTGACGCTGGATGTGCTTCATGGCGTCGACGAGGGCGCCCTCGGTGAAGCGCTCGGGCGGCGTTGTCTGAGACTGGCGCAGGCTGGCGCCGGCAATGTGGACGAGCGCGCCCTTCTCGAAGGCGGGAAGGACCTTCTGGCCTGCGCCGGCCTGCCTGCCCGCGCCTTCGGCGACCCTGGTCCAGCCGGGATCAAGCACCTCGCGGCCCTGGGCGCGGAAGCTGAGTCCCCCGGCACCGAGGACGGCCTGCGCGCGGACCTCGCGCTGGGCGGGATGGAACTGTGCAAGCCAGCGCCTGGCGCAGAGCGCGAAGATAGCGGCATCGGTGCCGGCAAGGAAGGAGACCGGCGCGCCCGTGGGAATAATGGCATGGTGGGCGCCCACCCTGGCGCTCTGGTAGCTGCGCGGACGCAGGCTGAGATCAGCGCCCTGGCAGGCCTGGGCCAGCTCAGGCTGGCCCTGCAGGCTGGCCAGCACCCGGGGGGCCTCGGCCAGCTGCTCTTCGGGAAGGTAGGGGCAGTCCGTGCGCGGATAGCTGAGCAGGCCCTGCTCGTAGAGGCGCTGGCAGGCATCGAGCACCGCCTTGGCGCCGAAGCCGTGGCGCGTACCCGCCTCCTTCTGGAGATCGGAGAGCGCGAAGGGCAGGGGCGGGGGCAGGCAGACCTGCCTGCGCTCCACGGAGAGCGCTTCGGCAAAGCCGCCGGCCAGCGCCTGGAGGCGGGCCTGCAGTCTGGCCGCCTCGCCGGCGTCGACAAGGCGACCCTCGGCGTCGAGGCCAGGGAGATCCGGGGGAAGCGCAAGTCCCGCCTCGAAGCGCACGCCGCCTGCCTCGAGCGTCAGCCATGCGCCGTAGTGGAGCACGGGCTTGAAGGCCAGCACGGCCTCCTCCCTGGCTGCCACCAGGGCCAGGGTCGGCGTCTGCACGCGCCCTGCGGCGTACACGCCAGAGCGTCCGCGGCTCTGGGCAAAGAGCGTGAGCGCCCGGGTCAGGTTGAGGCCGCAGATCCAGTCGATCTGGGAGCGCGCCAGGGCCGCGTCGCGCATGCCACGGAAACGGGGCTCGGCATTGGAACAGAGGCTGGCCAGGGCCTTCCTGACGCTCGCCTCGTCGAAGGAGGGGAGCAGGAGCCTGAGGGCAGGGCCCTGCCAGCCTACGTGCTCCAGCACCTCGTCCACGAGGAGCTGGCCTTCGCGATCCGGGTCGCCGGCGTTGACCACGCTCTCGGCCCGGCCCGCAAGCCTGGCGATGAGCCTGACCTGCTCGGCGCAGCCCTTCTGGGCCTTGGGTTCAAGCCGGAAGGTTTCCGGCACGATGGGGAGGGTTTCCCGGCGCCAGAATTTCAGCGCCGGATCGTACTGCTGGGGGGAAAGCTGGGACAGAAGATGTCCGAAGCACCAGGTCACGGCGTCGGCACCGCAGGCAATCCAGTCGCCGAAGTTCTGGACGGGCCCGTCCAGACAGGCCGCTATGGCCCTGCCGAGCTTCGGCTTCTCGGCAATGAAGAGTCGTCTGATCGGCTTCACGCTTTCCTCCGCCTTGTGGCGGTTTGCTGGTGTGAGCGGGTAGGGAGGTTCTAATTAAAAATTTTAATCTGGTCAACAGTTTTTTTAAAAAAATATCAGTGTAAATTCAGATGGTTGTTGCAAACACCCGTCCTGTGGTCTGCCTGACGTCCCCGCCGCACGCCACATGGACGCCCTGAGAGCGCATGGCGACGGGCTCAGGACGCGCTTGGCAGGCGACAGGGCAGGCGACGGTCCGCGCGGCAAATCACGCCCATCGGGACGATCCGTGGACAAGCTCCCAGAGCCCCTGCAAGCCGCTTCCCTGAAACTTCCTCCATGACGCCGACGCCCGCACCAGCGGCACTTTGCCTCCGAAAATCTGTCCGCAGAGGTTTGACGGAAGGCCTTCGAGACACTACCTTTAGCTGGGACCGGAAGAGTCCGGCCCCTAACCTGCAGCACCGGAGGACCATTCCATGGCAACTCTGCTGATTTTCCTTGTCGGCGTCGGCGTTGGCTGCGTCTTCCACGAACAGATCGCCGAAGGCTATGCCAAGGTGAAAGGCGCGATCATCGAGCAGTTCGGCAAAAAGTAGCCTGCCCTCGGCACGGCTTTTTCCAAGGCGCCCCGTCCTGCCCCTCTGCGCAGGGCGGGGCGTCCGCTTCTTTCCCGCTTGACGGGCGCCCTCGCGCCGTCTACCGCCTGGTGTGCATGGCCATCCACCTCTCAGACCACTTCACCTACGCCCGGCTCCTGCGCTTCACCCTGCCTGCCGTCGCCATGTCGCTTTTCACCGCCGTCTACAGTCTGACGGACGGCTGGTTCGTGTCCAACTATGCGGGCAAGGAGGCACTGGCAGCCGTAACCCTCGTCTTTCCGCTCCTGGGCGTGCTCGGCGCGGCAGGCTTCATGCTCGGCGCCGGCGGATGCGCGCACGTTGGCCGCCTTTTGGGCGAGGGCAGGCAAGAGGAGGCCAGGCAGGCCTTTTCCCTGTGCATCTACGCGACCCTGGCCCTGGGCACCCTGCTTGCCCTGCTCGGCCAGCTCGTCCTCGAGCCCCTCATGGCCTGCTTCGGCGCTTCGGGAGGGACGCTGGCGCAGAGCGTGCTGTACGGGCGCATCTCGCTCTTGAGCCTGCCCTGCTTCATGCTGCAGTTCTGCTTCCAGCCCTTCTTCGCCTGCGCCGAACGGCCACGACTCGGCCTTGCCGTGACGCTGGGCGCGGGCCTCTGCAACATGGCCCTCGACGCCCTGCTGGTCGCAGGCCTCGGCTACGGGCTGGCAGGGGCGGCCACGGCCACGGCCGTCAGCGAAGCCCTGGG
>JAEEPQ010000015.1 GCA_016284885.1 Desulfovibrio sp. | reverse complement strand
TAGGCCTTGGAGAAGGTGCGGCAGGTATAGCAGCCGCAGGCCGGATCCAGGGGGCTGTCGTCCTCGGCATACTCCCGGCGCTTGATGTTGACCTTGCCCTGCGAGGTGTAGAGGGTGCCGTTCCTGGCGTTGCGGGTGGGCAGGACGCAGTCGAACATGTCGATGCCGCAGCGTATGCCGGCGACGATGTCAAGCGGGGTGCCGACGCCCATGAGGTAGCGGGGCCTGCCCTGCGGGAGCAGGCCGGCCGTGAAGTCCATGACGTCGAACATCTCGTGCTTGCTCTCGCCCACGGAAACTCCGCCGACGGCGATGCCGTCGAAGTCCATGGCGCAGATCTCCTCCACGGAGCGGCGGCGCAGCTCCCGGAAGAAGCCGCCCTGGACGATGCCGAAGAGGAGGTTGGGGGCCGTTCCCGGGGGATAGGCCTCAAGGGCCCGCTTCGCCCAGCGCGCCGTGCGGGCCGAGCTCTGCTCGGTGTAGGCGAAGTCCGCGCCGTAGGGCACGCACTCGTCGAGCACCATCATGACGTCGGAGTTGAGGGCGCGCTGGATCTCGATCACCTTCTCGGGCGAGAAGAAGTGCTTCGAGCCGTCGAGGTGGGAGCGGAACGCCACGCCCTCCTCGGAGAGCTTGCGCAGGCTGCTCAGGCTGAAGACCTGAAAGCCCCCGCTGTCGGTAAGCACGGCGCCAGGCCAGGCGGAAAAGCCGTGGATGCCGCCCCTGCGGCCGACGAGCTCGTGCCCTGGACGAAGGTAGCGGTGGTAGGCGTTGCCGAGGATGATGGGCGCGCCGATGCGCTCCAGGTCGTCCGGCGCCACGGCCTTCACGGAGCCGACGGTGCCGACCGGCATGAAGATGGGCGTCGGCACGTCGCCGTGGGCCGTGTGCAGAACGCCCGCCCTGGCGCGGCCGTCCTGGTGGACGAGATCGAAAACTGCGCTCAATGAACCCTCCGTCGAAGGGGCCAGCCCCAGAGCGGACCCCGCTGGCGCGCGGCGCGCGCACGCCGTCTGTTACGCCCAAAACAGCGCCGTAGGCAAGCCGCCTGCCGGCTGTGGCGCAGAAAGGCACTTGATCCTCTTGCATCATAGGGTTAACCAAAAAGAATGAGGCTTTCCAGAAGCGCCGGCCGATCCCAGCCGGGGAGACGGACCGGCGCTTGTCCCTGCACAAGACAATCCACGACTGCCAGCAGTGAGGAGGTTCAGCATGTCTCTCTCGTTTTCACCTGCCCGAGCCCATATCGATCTGAATGCCATCAAGCGCAACTTCCAGCGCTTCGGCTCAGCCGACAGGATCCTGCCTGTCGTCAAGGCTGATGCCTACGGCCACGGTCTGCTCAAGACGTCCCAGGCCCTGCTCGCCGTCGGCGCCAGGCGCTTTGCCGTCGGCACTGTCGCCGAAGGCCTTGCCCTGCGCGAGGCCGGCGTCAAGCTGCGCATCGTCGTCCTGCTGCCCCCGATCAGCAGGGACGAGTGGCGCGCCGCCCAGGGCGCAGGCCTCACCCCCGTCGTCTGCAGCTTCAAGGACATCGTCCGCGCCAAGGCCTGCGCGACCAAGGACCATCCCATCGACGTCACCCTCGCGCTCGAGACCGGCATGCACCGCCTGGGCTTCACCCAGGACCAGCTGCCCCAGCTGATCAGCGAGCTCAAGAGCTCGCCCGAAATCGTCCCTGTCTTCGCCATGTCCCACCTCGCCACGGCCGACATGCCCGAGGAAGAAACCTACATGCAGCGCCAGGTCGATACCTTCGCGGCCATGGGCAAGACGCTGAAGGACGCCTTCCCCACCCTGCGTCTGAGCCTTCAGAATTCGGCCGCGGCCCTGACCATGAAGAACGCGCCCTTCGAGCTCATCCGCCCCGGCATCGCCCTCTACGGCGGCAACCCCTTCTACGGCACCGACAAGGCTGATCTCGGCCGCGACTTCGAATGGGCCATGAGCCTCTCCGCCCCCGTCCTGCAGGTTGCCGAGCTCAAGAAGAACGAAACCTGCTCCTACGGCCGCACCTTCCGCGCGGCCAAGGACATGCACATCGCCGTCGTTGCGGCCGGCTACGCCAACGGCCTGCCGAGGAGGATGTCCAACAAGCTCTCCGCCATCGTCAACGGCAAGCCCGCCCGCCAGATAGGCAGGGTGTGCATGGGCCTGCTCATGCTCGACGTGACCGAGCGTGCCAGCGTCAAGGCCGGCGACGATGCCTGGCTCATGGGCGGCCACTGCTCCCAGGGCTTTGCGCCTGTGACGCCGCAGGTGCTGGCCGACATCATCGGCACCATCTCCTACGAAGTGCTCTGCCGCATCGGCGGCCTGAACGAGCGCGTCTACGACTAGCGCCTGCGTCCTAATCGACAATGCTAAAGCCTGCTCCGCCATGCGGGGCAGGCTTTTTCGTGCTTGCTGAAGGCGGAGCTGCCGGCTGGGCTGGGGCTACTGCGTGCCGCCGTCCTCCGAGGGCTCGGCCTGATAGTCCGACGTCATGCTCACGAAGGAGGTGTAGGCGCACTTGTAGAGCAGCCTCACCGTGCCGACAGGGCCGTTGCGCTGCTTGCCGATGATGATGTCGGCGGGACTCTCCAGGAGCCGTTCGCCCTCGCCCTTCTTGCGGTAGACGTCGTCCCTGTAGATGAACATGATGACATCGGCGTCCTGCTCGATGGCGCCCGACTCGCGCAGATCGGAGAGGATGGGCCGCTTGTCGTCGCGATCCTCCAGCTTGCGGTTGAGCTGGGCCAGGGCCACCACGGGGATGTCCAGCTCCTTGGCGAGGGCCTTGAGGGAGCGGGAGATTTCGGAAATTTCGAGTTCGCGGGACTGGATGTTCCTGCTGGAGGCGTGCATGAGCTGCAGGTAGTCCACGAAGACCATGTCAAGGCCGATGCGGCTCTTCATGCGCCGGCACTTGGCGCGCAGGTCCAGGGTGCGGATGCCTGGCGTATCGTCGACGTAGAGATCGCAATCGAGCCTGTCGGCGGCATGGTAGAGGGCGCGCCAGTCGTCGTCGTTCAGGAAGTTGGGTTGGCGGAGCTTGGAGAGGCTGACCCTGGAGCAGATGGAGATGAGGCGCGACTCCAGCTGCTGGGTGCTCATCTCAAGGGAGAAGAAGGCAACCTTCTTGCCCACGCTGGCCGCGTTGAGGGCCAGGTTGAGGGCAAAGGCCGTCTTGCCCATGCTGGGGCGGGCCGCAATGATGATGAGATCCGAGGGCTGCAGGCCGCTGGTGCGCTTGTCCAGATCCGGATAGCCCGTGGTGACGCCGGTCACGGTCTCAGAGGACTTGGACTGCTTGTCGAGACGCTCGAAGAACGCATTCCTGGCATCTCGGACGCAGACAAGATCCTCAGAACTGGCCGTCTTCTCGGCAATGGAGAAGATGGAGCGCTCCGCATCGTCCAGCATCTGCTCCGTCTGGTCCCAAGGGGTGTCGTAGACATCCGTCATGATCCGGGCGCAGGCGTTGATGAGCTGGCGCTGCATGGACTTGCTGGACACCATTCTGGCGTAGAAGACGCCGTTGGCGCCAAGCACCTCCTGGTTCCAGATCTCGTTGAGGTACTCGGCTCCGCCCGCCTCCTCCAGCTGCTTGGCGCCGGCGAGCTTCTCGGCCAGGCTGCGGGGCTCAATGGGGCTCTTGTCTCGGTAGAGCTCCCAGCAGGCCTGGTAGATGACGGCGTGGCGGGGCACGTGGAAGTCGGACGCGGAGATCTTGATGGCGATCTCGTCGCGCATGTCCTCGTAGTGCATCATGGAAGCCAGAACCGCCTGCTCCGCCTCTTCGTTGAAGGGCGGCATGCGCCCCACGAGGTCAGCCGTGGCCTGCTTCCTGACGTTGCCCACGCGCTGATCGGCAAAGGCGCCCCCAGACGGATCGGTCCGTCCGGGGACGCCTTGAGAGTTCATGCTGCTAGGCATGCGTCCGCTTATTCAGCGGCCTCGGAAGCCTGGGCCTCAGCCTCGGGGGCTTCGGCGGGAGCTTCGGGCTCGGCCTCTTCCTCAACCGGCTGATGGTCGGAAACGACCTTCACGGGCAGGTTGGCAACGATGCCGGCATGCAGGCGAATGCGCACGGGATGCTCGCCGAGGGTGCGAATCGGGGCATCCATGAGGATGCGGCGGCGGTCCACTTCAACGCCCTGGGCGGCAAGGGCGTCGCCGATGATGGTAGAGGTGACGGAGCCGTAGAGCTTGTCGTTCTCGCCCACGTGCATGGGAATGACGACCTCGAGGGCTTCGATCTTCTCGGCCAGGCTGCGGGCTTCGGCGCGCTGGGCGTCCATGAGGGCCTGCAGCTTCTTGCGCTCGGTCTCGAACTGCTTCAGGTTCGCATCGGTGGCGACCATGGCAAGGCCGAAGGGCAGAAGGTAGTTGCGGCCGTAGCCGGGCTTGACGTTCACAACGTCGCCGAGGCTGCCGAGATTTTCTACGTCGGCGCGGAGTATCAGTTTCATCTTGCGCCTCCTTAGATCATGCTCTTCTTCTTGACGTTGGAATCATGCGTGGCGGTGTAGATGAGCAGGGCCATCTGGCGGGCGCGCTTGATTTCACGGGTGAGAAGACGCTGATGATGGGCGCAGGTCCCGGTGATGCGACGGGCAATGATCTTGCCGCGCTCAGTCACGAAGTCGCGGAGGATGTCGGGACGCTTGTAGTCAAGAGGCAGTTCCTTGTCGGAGCAGAACCGGCAGAACTTACGACGGGGGGCAAATCTCTTCCTGAAGGCCATTACGCTTCCTCCCCAGCTTTCGGATCTTCCTCAAGCCTGACAGTGATGTACTTGAACACGCCTTCCGTGATGCGGATGTTCCTCTCGAGCTCGGCCACGAGGGCGGCGGGAGCGGAGTACACGAAGCGGACATAGAATCCGCGCATCAGCTTATGGACGGGGTAGGCGAGGTCGCGCATGCCCCACACGTCGACGTCCTCCATGACGCCTTTCTCGCGTTCCACGACTTCCTTGAGGGCATTGAGAATGCCTTCGCGGGCGTCGGCGGAAAGCTCCGGCGAAAGAAGGAGCAGGGTTTCAAACTTCCGCATGAGAATCTCCTTGTGGATTTAGCAGCCCGCGCGTGACCCGCGCGAGCAAGGGAGCGTTCTTATAGGCGCTTGGCAGGACGATGTCAACGCCGGATCGGGGCTTTCCCGCACCGGCCCGCCATAGCCGGAAACGTTTTTCAAAAACAGCGGAAATCCAGGGCTACAGCCATCTTCAAAAGACTGTTTGCGCGATCAGGAAGCCTTCAAAAACCTGCTTCCGGATTGACAAATTAATGTAAACATGCTTTTATGGTTTTCAGCGTCGCGGGAATACGGTGTTTCCGGGATGGCATCTCTCAGTTTCCTTTTATGAGGTTGTTTTTTCATGTCCAAGTCTATCTATGTTGGGAACCTTCCCTGGTCTGCCACTGAGGAGCAGGTTCAAGCTCTCTTTGCCGAGTACGGCAAGGTCCTTTCCGTGAAACTCATCAGCGACAGGGAAACCGGCCGTGCCCGTGGCTTCGGCTTCGTTGAAATGGAAGACGCTGACGCGCTCAAGGCCATTGAAGCTCTCGACAACCAAGACTTCGGCGGCCGCACGCTCCGCGTGAACGAAGCCAAGCCCCGCGCTCCCCGCCCGCCCCGCTACTAAGCTCGACGACTAGGCTTTTCCAGCCTTTTTATGGCGGCGCCGCCTCCGGCCATCCGGACGCGGCGCTTCCTTTTTCCGTGGCCGCGATGCTTGTGGGGACGGCGGAAGGCGACCAAAAAAGGCCGCGCCCGTCCGCCGGAGCGGAGGGCGCGGCCTTGGAATCTACAACGCCTCAGCTAGATGATGCCTATTCGGCGTGGCACTTGGAGCCCTTGCAGCCCATGAGATCCTTCTTCAGGTCGGGCTTCTGGGCAACGACGTCGTTATGACAGGACAGGCAGGTCTGGTGGCCAAGCTTCTTCTTAGAGTGGGCAATCGGGAAGAGTGCCTTCGGCGGCTGCTTGCCAGTCAGATCATCATGGCAGCCAGCGCTGGCGCACTTTGCGTAGGTCTGCTTGCCCTCCACTTCGTGGTGGCAGGTCTTGCACTCGACAGTCTTGTGGGAAGAGTGGTTGAACTTCACGCTCTTCTTGGCACCGGCGAAATCAAGGCCGTCTGCGGGAACCGCAGGCTGCTCGTCAGCCAAGGAAAGGGCGGGAGCGCCGAACATGAACATGCCGACGGCCAGCATGGCGGCGAAATACGACTTCTTCATTGGGTCCTCCTTCCGGCGTTGTCGAAAGGCAGGCTCAAAGCGCTCACCTTTCATCTTCCCTAGTAGCTCCCGTCCCCTCTCCTGTCAACGAAATCGCGTGAAAAAGCTCGCCTCGCCCCCCCTGCGGCAGGACGGCAGGTCGACAGGTCGGGGGAAAAGAACAGGGCCGGCCATGCGCCCGATGCGCAGGACCGGCCCCGAAAAGCAATCTGGCAGCCCGGCTAGAACTTGACTTTGGCCGCGCATTCAAGGGTGCGGCTGAAGTCCTCGTCCGAGTGGACAAAGCTCACCATGCCCGTCTCGAAGGCGGAGGGAGCGAGGTAGACGCCCTGGGCGCGCATCTGGCGGTAGAACTCGCCGAAAAGCTTCTGGTCGCAGCGCTTCACCTCGTCGAAGCAGGTGACGGGTTCGTCCGAGAAGTAGGGCGTGAACATGGAGGCTATGGTATGCACCTGGATGGGCACGCCCTTGGCCTTGAGGACGGATTCGAGCTCGCGGGCGAAGGCGGAAACCCTCTGTTCGAGGGCGCCGTAGTCGCGGTGCTTGAGCTGCCCCAGGGTGGCAAGGCCGGCCGCCATGGCGAGCGGATTGCCGGACAGGGTGCCGGCCTGGTAGATCTCGCCCTGGGGCGCGACGTGGCGCATGAATTCGGCCTTCCCGCCGAAGGCGCCCACGGGCAGGCCTCCGCCGATGATCTTGCCGAAGGTCGTGAGGTCTGCCTCGATGCCGAAGCGGGCCTGGGCGCCACCGTATGCCAGGCGGAAGCCGGTGATGACCTCGTCGAAAATGAGCAGGGCGCCGTGCTTGGCCGTGAGTTCGCGCAGGCCTTCGAGGAAGCCCGGCTTGGGGAGCACGAGGCCCATGTTGGCGGCCACGGGCTCGACGATGACGCAGGCAATGTCGGCCCCCTCGCGCTCAAAGACGGCTCTGGCAGCCTCAAGGTCGTTGTAGGGGGCGAGCAGGGTGTCTTTGACCACGCTGGCAGGCACGCCAGGCGTACCCGGAATGGAGAAGGTCGCCAGGCCCGAGCCGGCGGCGGCCAGGAAGGCATCGGCGTGGCCGTGGTAGCAGCCGACGAACTTCAGGAGCTTGGAACGTCCGGTGACGCCCCTTGCCAGCCTGAGGGCGCTCATGGTGGCTTCGGTGCCGGAATTGACCATGCGCACCATCTCGAGAGAGGGCATGGCCCCGATCACGAGCTCGGCAAGGGCGACCTCGTCCGGACAGGGGGCGCCGTAGCTCGTGCCGCGCGAAGCCGCGTCGGCGATGGCCCTGGTCACGGCCTCGTCGGCATGGCCCAGGATCATGGGGCCCCAGGAGAGGACGAAGTCGATGAATTCGTTGCCGTCCACGTCGACGACATGGGAGCCTTTGCCGCTGCGGATGAAGAGCGGCTGGCAGTCCACGTTGCGGCAGGCGCGCACGGGGCTGTTGACGCCGCCGGGAATGACGGCGCAGGCCTGCTTGAACAGTTCTTCGGAACGCTTATACATGCTCCCTCCTAGAAGTAGGTCGGCGAAATCTTCTTGAGCTCCCGGACGCTCTTCAGGATCATGTGCTCGTCCAGGCCGAGGAGGGCCTCGAGACGGCAGACCACCTCCGCGCACTCGGCGTC
This sequence comes from Desulfovibrio sp., assembly GCA_016284885.1. GTDB lineage: Bacteria > Desulfobacterota > Desulfovibrionia > Desulfovibrionales > Desulfovibrionaceae > Desulfovibrio. Next base: position 18,366 of record JAEEPQ010000015.1, on the reverse strand, counting down.
GCTGCGCCCGTGCACCATGGTGTAGAGCTCGTAGGGCCAGTCGTCGACGCTGGAGGGGCGGTAGTAGCAGTGGGACACGTTGGGATCGCCCGCAGCCCTGCGGCCCAGTTCCTCCACGTCGCGACCCCTGACGATCCAGCCGACCATGGCGTTGGCGCTCCAGCCGGCGCGCTGGTGCTTGATGCTGGCGCCGAAGCGACGGATGACGCCCTCCTCCTTGAGGCGGGAAAGCAGGGTTATGACCATGTCCTCGGTCACGTCGGGGCCGACTGCCTTGGCGATGTCGGCAAAGGGCGTCAGGGTGTCGGGCAGGTCTTTCTGCACGATGGCGAGAATGCGCCTTTCGGCGTCGGTGAAGGTGCGCGCCATGATGCCTCCCTCAAGTTCAGGGCTCAAAGGCAGGACAGGGCCGCTCCGGCTTGGCTTCCGAAGCGGCCCTCGTCCCGCGTGCATTGCTAGCAGTTAAGGATGGCCTAGCGCTTGAAAGAGCGCTTGAAGAGATCCTGGATGGCGTCGCGACCGTTGTCCTCGAGGAAACGCGTGCCGGTGGCCGCAAAGTGGGGCTGGTCGATGACAGGATTCTCGACGGCATCCCAGCGGCCCTCTTCGGCCTCGCGGTCCCAGGCGAACCAGCCGTTGCGGACCTGGTCGAAGACGATGAGGGGCTTGTTGCAGATCTTCGCGAACTCGGCGCCCCAGCCAGTGCCGCCCTTGACGGTGTTGTCGGGCTGGATGACGCCCACGACCACGACCTGGCTGCCGCTGCTCACCTGCCAGCAGATGCTCTGGAGCACCTTGCGGAAGAGAGGCGCCTTCGTGTAGTCGCGGTGCATCAGCTTGGACACGTAGGCCAGGCTGACGTCTTTCAGGGCGAGCTCTTCGCTGGTCAGGACGCGCACGCCGCGGGTGCGTTCGATCTGGTGTCCCTCGAAGCTGTAGTTCACCTCTTCGATGCCCCAGCCTTCAGCCAGCGCTCCAAAGAACTGTTCCGTCCCGGCGGCGCCGCCGCTGTACAGGACGCATTGCTTGGCATTGAGCATTCTTGCCTCCAAATGTGGATTGATCGCGGAAGAGGCCCTGAGGGCCTTCCGCGTTGCAGACGCATGATGGGAAGAGCGGCCTTGAGGCCGCCCGTGCGGCATGCCGAAGGGCGCACGGGCGCCATTGCCGCCTCAGGGATACTCGCAGAATTTCCCCCTGAGGGCAAGGCCACGCCAAGGGGCGAAAAACATGCAAAATTCCGGCTGCGGGGCCTCATCTCTTCAGGAAAAATGCCGAAGAGGGTATATGGCGCTCCACCGCGGCCTCGTCCGTGCCGGAACGCCCCCGGCACGCCCTTACCCTCCCCAGACGAGCCGCAAGGCTTCCCTTCCCTTCCGCGAGGTCCGCCATGGCAGCAGTTCAGCAAAGCGCCGACACTATCATTGAGCTCACGCAACTCATTGAGCGCGGTCCCGAGGCTCCAGACGGCTGGATGCCGAGCCAGGCGCTGTCGTCGCCGGCCCAGACCGCCTCACGGGCCCCTGTCATAAGTCCGCTGGTGGCCAACATGATCCCCGGCCTCACGGAAAAAGTCGGCGGTCTCATGGACAAGTTCTCCTTCCTCGAGGACCGCATCCTGCGCATCTCCGACCGCCTCAACCGCGTGGAACAGAGCGGGGCCTTCAAGACCGGCGGCCCCGACGGCAAGGAGATGAAGAACGAGATCGCCCGCGATCTGCGCGAAAGCCTGGCCTCGCACATGGCAGGCTTCGACGGCCGCATGGAAGGCCTCCTCAAGCGCCTCGGCGCCGTGGAGCAGAAGGCCGCCTCTGCCAGCGAAGAGCTCAGCCGCCTGCACTTTGATCCCGATGACATGGAACGGCGCATTGCCGACCTCGGCCGCGCCAGGAAAGAGGCTGAGGCCGACTTCGCTAACAAGTTCCGCGCCCTCTCGGAAAAGCTCGCCGGCTTCGAGGGCGCCCTCGGCGACAGGATAGCCGCGGCCGTCGACGTCAAGACGGCGGCCTTCGACACCTCAGGGCTCGCCCAGCGCGTGGACGCCCTGGCCGAAGCCAAGAATCTCGCCGACAAGGGCTTCTCCGCAAAGCTCGGCGAACTGGCCGACAGGCTTGAGCGCTTCGAGGGCGGTCTTGCCGACGCCATGGGCCAGTACCTTGCCGACCACGCTCCGGCCGTGAAGCCGGAAGATCTCTCGCTGAAGATCGACGCCCTGGCCGAAGCCAGGGAAAAGGCCCAGTCCGACTTCGAAGGCCGGCTTGCCAGCCTTGCCGGCAAGCTGGACGGCATAGAGCAGGGCGTCGAGCAGAGCCTCTCCGCCCTGCGCCTCGACGAAAGCTCCCTTGCCAGGGAATGCCAGGAGTTCGACGGCCGCCTGCAGGTCCTCGCAGCCGCCAAGGACGAGGCGGCAGCCGGCTTTGCCCGCAGGCTCGAGGAACTCGCCTCTCAGCTCTCGGCCATGGAGGCCGGCGTGGAAAGCCGGCTTGCCGAACGAGGCGCCAAGGCTTCCGCGCAGTCTGCCGACGAGCTCAAAAAGGAGCTCGACAGCCGCCTGCAGACCCTCGCCGACGACTCCGCCTCCGCGCTTGCGTCCTTTCAGGACGAACTCTCAGTCATCACCGACAAGGTGCTGGGCGTCGAAAACGGCATAGGCCTGCGCATCGCCCAGGAGGTGGCCGGCGCCGAGCAGAGCCTGACCAAGGCCATCGACGAGCGTCTTGGGTCTGTTATCGAAGCGCGGCTCGACGCCCTCCGGAGCCAGAGCCAGGAAAGTGCGCGCCAGCTTTCGGACCGCCTTGCCGAAACGGCGGAACGCCTCGACGCCCTGAACGGCGACCTGCAGGAGCGCATGGAGCGCTTCCTCGCAGACCGCCTTCCCGCCCTGCGCCAGACCAGCGGCCAGACCGAGGTCGAGCGCCTTTCCGCCAGCCTGGCCGATCTGGCCAGCGCCAGCGACAGAGCCGAGGCCGGCTTCCAGGCAAGCCTCGCCGATCTGGCGACGCGCGTGCAGGCCTTCGAAGGAGGCTTCGAGGCGAAGGTGGCGGCCCTCCTTGACCAAAAGGACAAGGACATCCGCGCCGACCTCGGCAGGCTTGCTGAGCAGGATGCCAAGGCGCTGGCCGAGCAGGAGGAGCGGATTGCGAACCTCGCCTCGCGCGTCGAAGGCTTCGAGACGGACCTCGACGGCAAGGTTGCTGGCCTTGTGCAGGCATCCCAGGCTGATCTGGCGGGTCGCATCGAGCAGCTTGCCAGCCAGAGCCACGAGCAGGAGCGCAGGACGGCGGTCCGTCTTGACGAATTTCTTGAAAAAATCAACGGCATTGAAGGCGACATTGCCCAGCAGGTCGAAGGGCTGGTTTCCAGCAGGGCCTCCCAGCTCGACGGCAGGCTGCGCCAGCTCGAGGAAGGCATCTGCGGCCAAGCCGACGAGCTCGAAACAAAGCTCGATGGTATCAAGGAAGGCATCAAGCCCCGCGTGGAAGAGGCCATGGCCAGCACAACGTCCGAACTTTCCCAGCGCATCGACGACCTGAAGCAGAACACGGACGAGGCCGTGGCCAGCACAACGTCCGAGCTTTCCCAGCGCATCGACGACCTGAAGCAGGGCACGGACGAGGCCGTGGCCAGCGCAACGTCCGAGCTTTCCCAGCGCATCGACGACCTGAAGCAGCGCACGGACGCCTTCCTCGAAGACCTCTCCCGCAAGGTGGACGGTGTCGAGGCGGCTGCAGGCCAGCACATGGAGGGCCTGCTCTTCGAGAAGGCCGCCCAGCTGACCGAGCGCATCCGCAAGGCCGAAGAGAGCGCCGGCGAGCAGGCAGGATCGCTTGCCGTCAGGCTGGCCATCGTCGAAGACGGCATCGAGCCGCGCATCGCGAAGGCGCTCAAGGAAAAGACGGAAGCTCTGGCCGGCGACGCGGCCGCCAAAGCCAGGGAAGAGGCCGATGCCAGAATCGCGCCTCTGGCCTCCCGCATCGACGGTCTGGAGGAGGGACTTGGTGCCCGGATCGAGCATGCCGTCGAACAGCAGAGCGCCGAAGCGCAACGCAGCACCGATGCGCTGGCCTCGCGCCTCTCCGCGCTGGACGATGGCCTCAGCGCCCGCGTGGCCGGCCTTATGGAAGAACAGTCCAGAGCCGTTGAGCGACGCCTTCAGGATGCCGACGAAGCGCTCAGGCAGGAGGCCCTGTCGGGCATTTCCGCCGTGGCCGAACGCGTCGGCGCCCTCGAACAGAACTTTGAAAGCCGCAGCACGGCCGCCGCACTGATGGACGCCGGCGCCGCTGACGGAACCGTTCAGGCCGCTACAGGAGCCATTGCCTCGCTGGCTGGCAGGCTGGACGAGCTTGAAGCGGGTCTGGACAGCAGGGTGCAGGCCGGCACGGCGGCGCTCGAAGTCTCGCTCAGCGCCAAGCTTGCCGAGATGGCTGACGGACACAGCGAAGTGCGCGACCAGATGAGCACGCTACTCTCCGCCAGGGATAATCTCATGAGCCAGATGGCTGACGGCTTCTCCCGCCAGGACGAAAAGCTGAGCAGTGCCGTGGAAGGCCTGCGCAAGGACGCCGAAGTGCTGGCGGCCAGAAGCGCGGAAGCGGCCACCGCTCCCCTTCAGCAGAGCGTGGACGAACTCAAGGCGGCACAGGAAGAGTTCGGCGGGCACGGCCTCCGCACGGCCCAGCGCCTCGACAGCATCGAAGCACGCCTCGGCCAGACCGAAAGCAGAGCCAAGGAGTATGCCGAGGCCGCCGTGCGCGAACAGACCAGCGCCCTGAGCGCCCGGATGAGCACCCTGCTCTCCGATAGAGAACTTCTTATGAGCCAGATTGCCGACGGCTTCTCCCGCCAGGACGAGAGGATTGCCTCTGCCGTGGAAGACCTGCGCAGGGACATCGACGCCAAGGTCGACGCAGTGAAAAGCGCCCAGGAGGAGCTCGGCGGGCACGGCCTCCGCACGGCCCAGCGCCTCGACAGCATCGAGGAGCGCATAGGCCAGAGCGAAGGCAGGGCCAGGGAGCTTGCGGAAGCGGCGGTCCTCAGCCAGACCGGCGATCTGCGCGGCCAGATAGAGGGCCTGCTCGCTTCCAGGGACAGCCTTGCGGACCAGATCGGCGGCGAGTTCTCCCGCCAGGACGAGCGACTTGCCAGTGCCGTCGAAGAGCTACGCCGAGACATCGGCGCCAGGGTCGATGCCGTCGAGAGCGCCCAGACAGCGCTTGGCACCAGCCAGACCCAGCGCCTTGACAGCCTTGAAGCGCGCCTTGGCCAGGTCGAGACTGCAGGCGAAGGTCTTGCTTCCGAGCAGACGGCCCTTGCCAGGCGCCTCGACGATGTGCAGGAGGAAGGAAGCAGCTTCGCAAGAGCGACAAAGGATCGCCTCGATGGCATGGCCGAATCCCTGGCCGCCGTCGAAGCCAAGGCCACGGACGCTGCCGGCGAACGCTTTGCCGACCTCGTCTCGCGCCTCGAGGGCATCGAAAGGCGCTTCAGCGAGACCGAAGAACAAGCCCAGAAGCTCGTCGACCAGACCGTGCGCGACCAGACCGGCGCCCTCAGTTCCCAGATCCGCACCCTGCTTTCCTCCAGGGAAAGCCTCATGGGCCAGATCTCCGCAGGCCTCTCTCGCCAAGACGTCCGGCTTTCCGATGCCGTTGAGGAACTGCGCAGGGACATCGACACCAAGGTCGGCGCTCTGAAGGGCGCCCAGGTGGCGCTTGGCGGAGCCCTTGGCGACGTCAGGAGCGCTCTTGACCAGATGGGTTCGCCGGAAGATGCCGTTGCCCCCCTGCAGCAGAACCTCGCCGAGCTCAAGGCAGCACAGGAAGAGCTTGGCGCAAGCCAGGCCCAGCGCCTCGACAGCCTTGAAGCCCGCCTTGGCCAGGCAGAAGCAGGCGGCGAAGGCATCGTCTCCAGCCAGACCGCCCTTGCCAAGCGCCTTGACGATCTGCAGGCCGAAGGAGACCGGAGCGCCAGAGAAGCCAGGGAGCGCCTCGACGGCATGACCCAGTCCCTGGCCTCCCTCGAAGCCAGGGCTGGCAGCGATGCCGAAAGCCGCTTCACCGAGCTAGCCTCGAGGCTGGAAACGGCCCTGCGCGCCGACATTGACGCTCTGAAGCAGGCCCAGGAGGCGGGTGGCGTCCAGATCCACGCGGCGCTGGACGAAATGGCCACCAAGCTGGCGGAGCAGAACGGCGCAGGCCATGAAGTCGGCCTTGCCGCCATGGAGGAGAAGGTTGCCCTGCTCTCAGCCTCCCGCGACGAGCTGGAGAACGAGCTTTCCGGCAAGCTGGCCGACTTGGGCTCGAGGCTTGCGGCCTTCGAAGGCCGGATGCGCGAGCAGGTCGAGGAGCGCATGCCGGCCCAGGCGAGAAGCGTCACCGAAGTCGCCTCGCGCATGGGCGCCCTAGAAGGCAGGGTCGATGCGACCGTGATGAGCATGGAACGCAAGGTGGCCCAGCTTGTCTCCATGGCTGAGCGACAGGCCGACCTGGTCCAGGAGGCCGATCCGGCCCTCATGGCGGGCATCGAGAAGCTCGCCCAGGCCATTGCCCACCTGACGGAGAAGGAGGAGCGCAACCAGGATGCGCTGCTCGCCCTGCGCAGGGACGCGGACCAAGCTTTGGAGCGCACCACCCCCAAGGCCGTGGAGCAGGCCGCCGCCGACATCTGCGCCAGAATACTTCGCGAGGAGATAGCGGCGCTCGTTGCCGACATGGAAGATGCTGGCTGATCCGGCCTCAGTCCGCTGATTCTGCGACCCTTGCAATCACCTATACCTGAGGCTATCTTCCTCTCCACTTTTCCATCCTCCCGCCAGGCTCTGCAGAGTCTGGCGGGAGTTCAGGCATCAAAAAAAGGGCGGGGGCTGCCGTTTCCGTTCTTTCCCCGTCGGGCTTGATCCGTGGTGGGTCTGGCCATTCCCCGGTGACGGGTTTTTTTTCAGCGCGCTTGAGGTGACGACCATGGACAAAGACCAGAAAGAGGCTCTTCAGGTAGCCAAGGAACTGACGGCAAAGCTCATCGAGTGCCGCACCGTCTCGGCGGCCAACATTGGCGACGTCTTCCCCAACATCTACAGGATCGTCCTGAACACGATACTTGAAAGCGCACCGGCCGAGCCCAAGGCCAAGGGCAAGGGAGGCGAAAAGTGAGCGGGGGCTTCCGGGAGCACGACCAGGCCGTTGCCGGCATGTTCGGTCGCATCGCGCGCTTCTACGACCTGCTCAACCACGTGCTCTCCCTCGGCATCGACTGCTGGTGGCGCCGGGAACTGGCGGCCTCCGTCTGGCGGGGCCCCGCGCACCGTTTTCTCGATCTGGCGGCGGGCACCCTCGACGTGAGCTTCGCCCTGCGCAGGCGCCATCCCGAGTACAAGGTGCTCGCCATGGACTTCTGCCATCCCATGCTGGCTCTCGGGCAGAAGAAGCTGGAGCGCCGGCTCGAGACGGGCGTCCTGCCCGTGGCCGCCGACGGCAAGCGGCTTCCTCTGCCCGACAATTCGGTGGACAGCGTCACCATCGCCTTCGGCATACGCAACATCCTGCCACGCGCCGAAGCGCTGAAGGAGATGCACCGCGTGCTGGTTCCGGGCGGAAGAGCCTGCATTCTCGAGTTCGGCTCCGGCAGGGACAAAATCTGGGGCGGCCTCTACAACCTCTACCTGACCCGCCTTCTGCCCAGCATCGGGCGGCTCGTCTCCCGCGACAGCGGCGCCTATGCCTACCTCGCCCGCACTATCATGGCCTTCCCGAGCGCCAGGGAGCTCAGGAAGGAGATGGAGGACGCAGGCTTCGCCAAGGTGCGCTACGACAAGCTCACCAGCGGTATCGTCTGCCTGCACGTCGGCGAGAAAGGAGCCTAGCTGAAAAGCCAGCAGACGAGCAGACCAAGGCCCATGCCACAGAGGCCGACGGCGCGCACCGACTGGTCGTCGCGCCTGAGCAGCTCGGCCATGGCGCGCTTCATTGCGCCGGGCGAGGCGGCCCAGAGCACGCCCTCCAGGAAGAAGGCAAGGCCCACGGCCTTGAAAAAGAGTCCTGCATTAAAATCCGACAACATTTCTTTTCAGTGTCACAGATAGCTTCTTGAGTAAAGGATTCCGTTCATGATTGACTTTGACGCACTCGCGGCCCGCAAGCAGCCTCTGGCCGTCGTCGGGCTCGGCTACGTGGGGCTCCCTCTGGCCGTAGCCTTCTCCCGCCACTTCGACGTCATCGGCTTCGACATCGCCCAGGCCCGCATCGACGAGCTCAAAGGCGGACACGACCACACCAACGAGGTCGACGACGCGCGGCTGCAGAGCGCCTCCATCGAGTACACCTGCGATCCCGCGGCCCTGAAGCGGGCGGCCGTGATCATCGTGGCCGTCCCCACGCCCATCGACAGCCACCGCAGCCCCGACCTGACGCCGGTCGTCGGCTCCAGCAACACCGTGGGCGCCAACCTCTCCAGGGGCTGCGTCGTCTGCTACGAGTCCACCGTCTACCCCGGCCTCACCGAGGAGGTCTGCATACCGATCCTGGAGCGCCAAAGCGGGCTCAAGTTCGGCGAGGACTTCACGGTGGGCTACTCGCCTGAGCGCATCAATCCCGGCGACAAGGTGCACACCCTCGAAACCATTAAAAAGATCGTCTCCGGCTCCGATCAGGCGACGGCAGACCTGCTTGCCCGCGTCTACGGCGCCGTGGTCAAGGCCGGCATCCACAGGGCCAGCTCCATCAAGGTGGCCGAGGCCGCCAAGGTCATCGAGAACACCCAGCGCGACCTCAACATCGCCCTGATGAACGAGCTCTCCGTCATCTTCAGCCGCATGGACATCGACACCCTCGAGGTGCTCGAGGCCGCGGGCACGAAATGGAACTTCCTGCCCTTCAGGCCAGGCCTCGTGGGCGGCCACTGCATCGGCGTGGATCCCTACTACCTCACCTTCAAGGCCGAGGAGCTCGGCTACCATCCCGACGTCATCCTCTCGGGCCGCCGCATCAACGACGCCATGGGCGGCCTCGTCGCCCAGCGCACCGTGAAGAGCATGATCCGCATGGGCATGACGGTCAAGGACGCCAGGGTCGGCGTGCTCGGCCTCACCTTCAAGGAGAACGTGCCCGACCTGCGCAACACGCGCGTCGTGGACATCGTGGCCGAGCTCGAAGAGTTCGGCGCCAGGACGGTCGTGACCGACGCCGAGGCCTATCCGGCCGAGGCCAGGCGCCTCTACGGCATCGACCTCGTTGCGCTGGAGGAATTCAAGGATCTGGACGCCCTGGTCCTGGCCGTGCCCCACAAAAGCTACGGCGAGCTCAATGCGGCAAGGCTGAAGGCCATGTTCCGCAATCCCGCCAAGGCCCTTGTCTTCGACGTCAAGGGACTGCTCGACAAGCAGGCCATGCTCGACGCCGGCATCGGCTACCAGCGGCTCTAGCACCAGATCTCCACAGCCGGCGCCCCTTCTTGCCCGGAGCGGACGCCGGCCGCGCCCCGCCTTCCCTTCCGCACGTTCCGCAAGGACAGACCATGGCCACCATCCTTCTGAAAGCCCGCCTCGCCCTCGAGCTGCCCGCCATCAACCAGGCCCTCGACGCCCTCCTCCAGACCCTGCCGGCGCCCGTGCGCCCGGCCGCCTCGCACACCGTCAACGCGGGCGGCAAGCGCCTGCGGCCCCTGCTGACCGTCCTTGCGGCACGCCTCTTCGGCTGTCAGGACAAGCGCGTCTACACGCTCGGCTGCACGCTCGAAATGCTCCACGCCGCCACCCTCATGCACGACGACGTCATCGACAGCGCGACCACGAGGCGAGGCAAGCCTGCCTGCCATACGGTCTACGGCACGACCGAAACCATCCTGGCAGGCGACGCGCTGCTTTCCGAAGCCAACGCCTGCGTGGCCTCCTTCGGCGATCCCAGGCTCTGCTCGGTCTTCTCCAGAGCCACGGCCGACACATGCGCCGGCGAGATCCTGGAGCTGCACGCCATGCACAACACGGGCCTCACCCAGGAAGAGTACGCCGGCATCATCAGGGGCAAGACCGCCTGCCTCATCCGCTCGGCCTGCGAGATGGGCGCCATCTTCGCCGGCGCGCCGGAAGCGGGAGTGGAAGCGCTCCGGATCTTCGGCGAAAACATCGGCATGGCCTTCCAGATGGTGGACGACGCGCTCGACTGCGCACCGGAAGAAGCCACGGGCAAGCCCACGGGCGGCGACCTGCGCGAGGGCAAGCTCACGCCCCCTCTGCAGATGTACCGCGATGCCCTTGACGATGCCACCAGAGCATCCTTCGACAAGGCCTTCGAGGAAGGCGCCTTCACCCAAGCCGAGGTGGACGCCATCTGCCTCGCCGTCCGCGAGCGGGGCTACGACGCCAGAACCCGCGAGGAAGCCGAAGGCTACCTTTCCCTTGCCAGGACGGCCCTCGATGCCGTTCCCGACGCCAAGGAGCGCGACATACTGCTCCAGATGGCCGACTACGTCCGGGACCGCAAAAAGTAGAAGCTTGGTTAACACGCTGAAATCATTAAGCTTCTTGTGCCATATTGCACCAATTGAGACTGTAGCACTGCGCTGAGCACCCGGCAGGGGATGGGCGTACGCCTTCAGCGTGATCTGGGGATTGGCATGCCCCAGATTGGCGGACACGGCGGCTATGTCGGACACGGCGGCCAGCTGCTCCGAGGCGACGATGCGCCTCAACGCATACAACAACGAGAAGTGCTTGACGCCTGCCTTGCGGCGGGCCGCCTGTAGCGTTGCCGTGTAGCCAGTTTAAAGTGGCTCACTTGGCAAGACAAAAATCCGAGACTTTTTTAAGGCGCTCGGCAACCAGTGGCATGAGCAGACAAGCCCTGCCTTCAGCTGCTTGGCGCGGGGGCTTGGTTTCGACGAGACGGAGTTCCGCAAGGGTTTGAAGGCGGCTGCTGGCGTCCGTGCGGTTCGGAAGGATGGCCTTGCGCCGTCCGCTATCAATCCGGAACGCGCGGGTGAGATAGCCGGCATGGGCGCCGAGCGTCTGCTCGCATCGCCTTTCGCCTCCAACCTCTTGAGCAAGCTGTCAAAGGCAACGCCGGGAGAGGCCGGCTACGATCTCGAAGGCGCGGAGCGGGCCTTCTGGGACCGCTGGCGCGGGCCCGAGGCACCGGATTTGACGATGCCGGACATGGAGCTACAGGCGCTACAGGAAAACGTTGACGAGTGGGGTTCACAACGGCGCATCCAGCACGGACATTCTGCGTAGGTGCGTTGCCCCGACCGCCGTCCCTTCCCAGCCTGCAGCCTGCCATCGTCGCCTGGCGGCCCATCCCTTCTCCTCCGACATTTCCACGCTGCCCTTTCTTCATCCCTCCCCGCCGTTGTCTTCGCCTGCCCTGCCAGGCATCCCTTCTCCCCTTCCCTCCCTCACCCCGATTCTCCCTGATTCCGGCAAGTTCCGCCCTTCCTCCCCGCCAACCCCGTGGACGGGAGCGGCGCTCAAAGGGCATGGTCTAGGGGAAGAGCGTCCCCGATTCGGCGACATGTCCGCCTTGCCGGAACAAAGAAGGGTGGCATCCTTTCAAAAGGCGACGACAGGTGCTAGTCTGCATCAGTCGGACTGGGCTGGCCCTGCGGTGCAGGCAACCAGCCCGGACAGGAACACGAAGGGCCATGGAAACGCCGTCGCGCATACTTCTCATTGACGACCACCGCCTCCTCATGGAGGGAGAGCGAAGCCTGCTTGCGCCCTACGCCCATCTGCGCATCGTCGGCCAGGCAACGAGTGGCGAGGAGGGCATAGCCTGCGCCGCCGCGCTGCGCCCCGACATCTGCCTGATGGATCTGTCCATGCCGGGCATAGGCGGCGTCGAAGCCTGCCGGGGCGTGCTCGAGACCCTGCCGGACTGCAGGGTCGTGATCTACTCGCGCCACGACGACGGGCGTTTCCTGCTTGAGCTCTTCCAAGCCGGCATCTGGGGCTACGTCTGCAAGAAGGACAGCCCCGGACGCCTGTTGCAGGCCATAGACGCCGCGCGCCAGGGCGAGGTCTTCATGGGCCTGCCCGATCCGGCGGGCGAACGGACAGCCCTGCTGCGCAAGCTCCGGTCGATCAGGCGCGACGACTCCATCTCGATACTGTCGCCCAGAGAGCGCGAGATACTGCGCTTGCTGGCAGACGGCCTCTCGGTCAAGGACGTGGCCGAAGCCCTCTTCATTTCTCCAAAGACTGTCGAGACCCACAAGTACAACATCCTGACCAAGCTCAAGGCGGGCTCGCTGGCGGATCTTGTGAAAATTGCCCTCAAGAACGGGCTGATCCAGGTATAGGCAGACAGAAATTGCCGTCTGGGGCATCCATGGCTGGCTCACTGGACACTGGAGCCAGTCTCAGGAATATCCCCAGAGGCCTTCTCGAAAATAGGGGCTTTCCCGATGTGAAGGACGGGTGCGCTGTGAGAGTCTGCAGCTGGACGATCTTTCAACGGTCAGACAGCAAGGAGACAGTTATGCTTCAGTCACCCGTTCTTTTCCCCTGCCTGCTCGGCAGCAAAACCCTGGCCCGCGCCGCGGCCTTTGTTCTTCTAGTAGTGGCGACGCTTTTTGCAACCGGCTCCTGGGCTGGCGAACCCGCCTCGGATGGCGGACAGGCCGCCGTCCAGACTCTGCCCGCGCCGGGTCAGACAGCACCCGCTCCGATTCAGGCCGAGTCTGCCAAGCCTGCCGCAAAGGACGGCGAAGCCCAGGCCACAGAAGTGGTCCAGGCCAGCCCTGCGGCAGCACGAGACCAGGTGGACACGCGTCCCTGGTGGTTCTGGCCCGGATGCCTGCTCGTCTTCTGTTTCGTGCTCGGCATCATCGCCGTCATGGCAGGCGTCGGCGGCGGCGTCCTCTTCGTGCCTCTGGTCTCGGGCTTCTTCCCCTTCCACCTCGACTTCGTCAGAGGCGCGGGCCTCATGGTTGCCCTTGCCGGCGCCCTCGCCGCCGGTCCCGGCCTCCTGCGCCGCAACCTCGCCAGCCTGCGCCTAGCACTACCCGTGGCGCTCATTGCCTCGGCCTGCTCCATACTCGGCGCCATCATCGGCCTGGCGCTGCCGACGACCATAGTGCAGACCTGCCTCGGGTGCACCATCCTCGGCATAGCCTGCCTGCTGCTCTTCTCCAAGAACTCGGTGCGCCCCGTCGTGTCGAAGCAGGACGCCATCGGCATGGCCCTCGGCATGAACGGCTGCTTCCTCGAGCCCTCCACCGGCGAAGTCGTCGAGTGGAAGACCCACCGCACCGTCGCCGCGCTCCTGCTCTTCATCGTCATCGGCATCATGGCCGGCATGTTCGGCCTCGGCGCCGGCTGGGCCAACGTGCCCGTGCTCAACCTTCTCATGGGGGTTCCTCTCAAGGTTGGCGTCGGAACCTCCAAGTTCCTGCTCTCCATAACCGACACCTCCGCGGCCTGGGTCTACCTCAACCAGGGCTGCGTCATCCCCCTGATGGCCATTCCCTCCATCGTCGGCCTCATGCTTGGCTCCGTCGTGGGCGTGCGCCTGCTCGCCATCGCCAAACCGAAGTTTATCCGCTACATGGTCATCACCGTCCTCTTCTTCTCCGGCATCAAGGCCCTCATGAAGGGCCTCGGCTGGTAGGCTGCACAAAGGAGAAACCCTATGTCCGAAGAAAAGCAGATGCTCAACGAAGCCACGCTGAAGAAGGTCGCCGCCAGCCCCGCCCAGCAACGCTACGCCACCACCCTCTACTACGGGGCCATCGCCAGCTTCGTCCTCATGCTCGCCACCTACGCCCTCTACGTCACGGGCATCCTTGCGCCGCTGGTGCCGCTGGACGAGATGCCGAAGCTCTGGGTGCACAACGCGGCCGCCTACCGCGCCGCGGCCGGCATTCCCCAAGGCTGGGGATGGGTGCGCCTCGTGGGCTCGGGTGACATGGCCAACTTCGTCGGCATCGCCCTGCTCGCCAGCGTGACCCTGGCCTGCTACGCCCAGCTCGCATGGTCCTTTATAAAGTCGAAGGAGAGGATTATGATGGTAATCGCCATCCTCGAACTCGCCGTCCTGCTGCTGGCCGCCTCGGGAGTGCTCGTCTCCTCGCACTAGGTCTGGAAGCCTTCCGCTCCGTCCCGGCTCATGGAGGCCAGGGCGGAGCAGGCCAAGGAGTTGGGAACATGCTCGATGCCCTCGTCAACGGATTCAAACGGCTCTGGGAAGTCTCCGACGACGTGTCGCCGCAGCGCTACCGCGCATTGGGACGCCTGCTCTCCTCGCTGATGATAGTGGTTTCGGTCGCGCCCCTGCTGGTGCTCTCCTGGATCAACTACAACCAGTATCAGGCCTCCATGGCGCGCGAGATTGAAGTGCCGCTGCGCGACGTGGTGCAGCGCACCCGCACGGCCCTGGAGGTGCTCCTCGGCGAGCGCCTCTCCACCGTCAGCCTCATTTCCGAGGCCTACAGCTTCGACAAGCTGGCCAGCGACGGGGATCTTGCCAAGATATTCCACGCCATGCGCGGCGAATTCGACGGCTTCGTGGATCTCGGCCTCATCAACGAGGAGGGTCGTCAGGTTGCCTACGTCGGCCCATACGAGCTCAAGAACGTCGACTATTCCGACCAGACCTGGTGGCGCGAGGTGCAGGTGCACCGCAAGGTCGTCTCCGACATCCTGTCGGGCGCCCGCGGCACGCCGCACCTGGTGCTGGCCGTGGGGCACCTGGGCGAAGGCGGCAGGAGCTGGGTCCTCAAGGCTACCATCGAAACCCGCCAGCTCGACCGCCTTCTGGCCACGGTCGGCCAGTCCGGCGAGACGGACATCTTCCTCGTCAACAGGGAGGGCATACTCCAGACGGCTTCGGCCAACTTCGGCGCCCTCTTCAAGAAATGCCCGCTGGAGCTGCCCCAGGCAAGCTGGAACATCACCGCCGGCCGGGTTTCCGCTCCGAACGGGGCGCGCTTTGCGGCCGCCTACGCGAGCGTGCCGGACACGAACCTCATGCTCGTGGCCGTCAAGCCGGAGGCAGAGTTCATGCGACCCCTGAGCGCCCTGCAGACCGACATCCTGCTTGTGCTCGCCACCGGCGTCGTCCTCATCTTCGTCATGACCGTCGTGCCCATGAAGCTGCTCATGAAGCGCCTTCAGGCCTCGGACGAGCGGCGCGTGGCGGTCTTCGCCCAGATGGAGCACACCCAGAAGCTCTCCTCCATAGGCAGGCTGGCGGCCGGCGTCGCCCACGAGGTGAACAATCCGCTGGCCATCATCAACGAGAAGTCCGGCCTTGCCATGGACTACCTCAACGCCGCCGGGGACTTCCCCAGAAAGGAGCGTATCGTTGCGCTTATCGGCAGCATTGGCCAGGCCGTGGACCGCGCCCGCGGCATCACCCACCGCCTGCTTGGCTTCTCCCGGCGGATGGAGGCCAACATGCAGCAGATGCAGCTGGCCGAAGTCATCGAGGAAACCATGAGCTTTGTCGAGCGCGACGCCCAGCGCCGCGGCGTGGAGCTTGCGGCCAGCCTCGACCGGGGGCTTCCCGAAGTCACCAGCGACCGCGGCCAGCTCCAGCAGGTCTTCCTCAACCTCGTCGGCAACGCCGTGCAGGCAACCGCCGAGGGCGGCCGGGTGGAGGTGACCCTCAAGGGCCTGGACGGGGACTTCGCCGAAGTCAGCGTTGCCGACACCGGATGCGGCATGAGCAGGGAAGTCGTCAGCCATATTTTCGAGCCGTTCTACACGACGAAGAAGGAAAACGGGCACGGGCTCGGCCTCTTCATCACCTACGGCATCGTACGCCGCCTCGGCGGGGAAATCGCCGTCGAGAGCGAGGAAGGCAAGGGAACGACCTTTAGAGTCGCCATTCCCTACGTCAAACCGGAGAAGCAGGCCTAGCTTGCAGGGAGGTAGCCCATGGGACTGAAGCTGCTGCTCGCAGACGACGAAACGGAATACGTGGACACGCTGGCCGAGCGGCTGGAACTGCGAGGCTACGAGGTCAAGGTGGTTCACGACGGCACCTCTGCGCTCACCAGCGTGGAAAACGACATGCCCGACGTGGCCGTGCTCGACCTCTTCATGCCGGGTCTGCCCGGCACGAAGGTGCTCGCCGAGCTCAACCGCCGCCATCCCGGTCTGCCCGTCGTGCTCATCACCGGACAGACCGGCGAGAACGCCTGCGGCGACGGACCGGCCCAGCAGGCCTTCGCCTGCCTGACCAAGCCGGTCGACTTCAGCGACTTCATCAGGATCGTGTCCGACGCGGCCCAGTCCAGGGCCGGCGCCGGCGAAGAGGAGTCCTCGCATGGATAGAAGCGAATGCTCGTCTCGCCTGCTCGCCTCGGCGATGCACGAGCTACGCAACGCGCTTGCCGTCATCAGGGAGTGCGTTGGCCTGGCCAGCGACGTCGCCCGCCTGCAGGCCCGGGGCGGAGAGGCCGCCAGGAACATTCCCAAGGGCATGACAGCCCGGACGGTGCAGGATCTTGACGAGGTCCAGCGCCAGGTCAGCAGGGCCTCGGAAATAGCCGACGCCGTAGACTTCCTCGGCGAGGCCTCAACCTCGGCCGGGCGGTCTGCCCAGTGCGATCTGGCGCGCGTGGCTTCGGTCTTCTGCGTGCTGGCCAGGCGCCGCGCCAGAGCCTTCCACATGGAGCTTCTGGCCGAGGCAAGCAACGAGCCGGTGTGGTGCGCCAGAGACGCCATGGACGTCCTGCTCGATCTGCTCGCCGTCTTCGACATCTGCGCCTCCGCCGGCGGCGACGTGCAGGTGTGCTTCAAGGCCCAGCGCCGCAAGGAAGGGCCAGGCCTGCTCGTCTCCCTGGGCGCGGGCGGCGAGACCAAGGAGATGGTCGTCTCCGCGCTTGCGGGTAGCGGAAGCCTCATGCCCGACCAGGGCGGCTGGGCATCGCGCCTCGTGCCCTGGGTGAGCGGCGACACAAAGCATTTCTGGCTGTCCCTAGGAGCAGGGCAGACAGCCTAACGCCCCCGGAGAATGGATCTCCGGAGGCACAGCAAGGAGTCGTTATGACCAAGGAACCCATTAAAATCCTCCTCGTCGACGACGAAGTTCAGTTCGTCGACACCCTGAAGGACAGGCTCTACCTGCGCGGCTTCGAGGCCGCAGTCGCATACAGCGGCGAGGAGGGCCTGCAGAAGGTGAAGAAGAATCCGCCGGACGTTATCGTCCTCGACCTGCGCATGCCCGGCATCGACGGCTTTGAAGTGCTTCGCGCCGTCAAGAAGACCAATCCCGACGTCCAGGTCATCATCCTTACGGGCCACGGTGGCGACGCCGAGGAGGCATCCGCCTTCCGCATGGGGGCCTACAGCTTCCTGCGCAAGCCCATGGACATCGACGACCTGCTGGGCTGCATCCGCCTCGCCTACCGCGACCGCGTGGAGAAGCCCTACGTGGCAGCGGCCATGGCCGAAGGCGGGGACTTCGATACGGCCCGCGAAGTCATGCGGGAAAAGGATTTGCTCAAGGACGCCTAGCGCGTTCCCATCATCCTCTCCGGCGGGGGGCGGGGGGAGCCCCGGCCTCCCGGCCCGGGAGGGTGCGCAAGGCAAGGTCGCAGGAGGTGCAGCCATGGACGTGCTTATCGTCGACGATGAAAGGGCCTTTGCCCAGCTGCTTGCCGAGCGGCTCAGGCTGAGGGGCTACGCCGTCAGGCTTGCCGGAACGGCCGAAGACGCCCTGGCGCAGATGGAGGAGTCGCCAAGCGACTGCGCGCTGCTGGACGTGGGCCTACCCGGCATGGACGGGCTCAGCCTGCTGGAGCAGATCCGCCGGAAATGGCCCGGCACGGCCTGCTGCATGCTCACGGGCGCGTCCCAGGTGGACGCCGCGGCAAAAGCCCTGCGCCACGGCGCCTTCGACTGGCTTGCCAAGCCGGTTTCCCTGGCCTGCGTGGAGGACGCGCTGGCCAGAGCCCAGGCAAGCCTGCGGAAGGCGCGCGAGCAGGAGCTTCTGGCTGAGGCCGCCCGCATGCGCTCCCTGGATCGCCTCACGCAGGGCATAGCCCACGAGGTCAATAATCCGGTCAACATCATGGTCCAGGCAGCCGGCGAGATCGAGGACCTCATGCTGGAGGCGCCGGCGGAAGCCGAAGCCCTTCGGGGCGAGGTCCTTGAAGCCGTCGACGTTATCAAGCGCCAGAGCCGCCGCGTCCGCGAACTCACAAGGACCCTGCTCGTCCTGGGCCGCGGGCTCGATGCCGAGCGCATCGGCGTTGACCTGCGCAAGGCGGCCGGAGAGGTGCTCGACGTCTTTGGCGCCAGAATGCAGGCCTCGGGCGTGGCCGGCAGGGTGACGGCCGATCCCGGCATGCCGTCCTTCCTCGGCTCCCAGGCGGAGCTGCGCCAGATTCTTATCCATCTTGTCGAAAACGCGCTTGACGCCATGCCTG
>JAEEPQ010000162.1 GCA_016284885.1 Desulfovibrio sp. | reverse complement strand
TGCGGGATCTGCTGGCGGACGGGAATACGGTCGTCCTGGTGGACCACGACACCGGCGTGCTGAGGGAGGCGGAGTGGCTGATCGAGCTGGGGCCGGAGGCGGGCGCCGGGGGAGGAGAGGTCATCGCCCAGGGAACGGCGCCGGAGCTGGAGAAGGACCCCCGATCCCGCATCGGAGCTTTCCTCTCCGGGGAGAGATCGGTCACGGTCAGAACGCCCTGCGCCCCTGCCGAGCTGTTTTCCTTTGGGAAGATCCATCTGTCCACGGGGGAGATCCACACGGTGAAGCCCCTGGAGGCGGACTTCCCGAAAGGCCGCCTGATCGCCGTGACCGGGGTCTCCGGCTCCGGCAAGACGACCATGGTGCTGGAGAGCCTGGTCCCGGCCCTGGAGGCCCTCGTCGGCGGAAAAAAGCTGCCGGAGCACGTCCGGCGCATCGAGGCGGAGGGGATCCGGCAGGTCAAGCTGATCGACGCGACGCCCATCGGGATCAACGTGCGCTCCACGGTCGCCACCTACGCGAACGTCCACGACGAGCTGCGCAAGCTGTACGCGAGGACCGCGGGCGCGAAAAAGAGAGGATACCGGGCGGGGGACTTCTCATACAACACCGGCTCCCTGAGATGCCCCGTGTGCGACGGCACGGGCTCGGTCAGCCTCGACGTGCAGTTCCTGCCGGACGTCGCCATTCCCTGTCCTGCCTGCCAGGGCTAGCGCTACGCCAGGCAGGCCGGCCTCGTGCGGCGCAGCCCCAAGGGGGGCGGGCCTGCGCGCAGCCTGCCTGAACTCATGGCCATGAGCGTGGACGAGGCCCTTGCGGCCTGCGTTGACATCCCGGCCGTGGCCAGACGCCTCAAGACCCTGAGCGGGCTCGGCCTCGGCTACCTCGCCCTGGGCGAGGACACGCCGAGCCTCTCCGGCGGCGAGGCCCAGCGCCTCAAGCTGGCCGCCGAGATGGGCCGCTGCCAGCAGGACGCAGTCTATGTCTTCGACGAGCCGACGGTGGGCCTGCATCCGCTCGACGTGGAGACCCTCCTTGGCGTCTTCCGGTCCCTGACGGCCGCCGGCGCTACGGTCATCGTCGTCGAGCACGATCTCGACGTGGTGCGCAGCGCCGACTACGCCGTCGACATGGGGCCCGGCGGGGGCCTTGAGGGAGGACGCATCATCTATCAGGGGCCCCCCGAAGGCCTGTGCGCCTGTCCTGAGAGCCAGACTGGCAGGTATCTTGGGCGCTGGATCGAGGCGAGGCCGGCTGGATCCGCTTCCGTGTCGGAAAACCGGCAGGGCTGCAAGGGGCTATGAGACCGCTTCGCATACGCCTTCGTCCCCGCTGCCGTCTCAGCGTCTGGCGACAGGTCCGGCGCCGGGCAGGGCTCGGCCTTCCGCATCCGCCCAGCTGGTGAAGATCACGATGACACGTAAAATCAATAAGTTATTCTGTTTCCGCACCAAACAGCCTGATTTGGCCAGGTCCACGGGAGCTTCCCGCTTTCTCTGGCAAGGCCCGCCGGCTTGACAGGCCTTGCCTGTGCCGGATCGGGCAGCTACGCAGTGCGTTCGATGATGAGCTCTGCCGACCCCTCTTCCAGCGAGTTGGAGGCGTCGAGGTGCACGTGGCTTCCGGGCGTCTCCTCGGCCAGGGCAAGGAGGATGCGGGCAAGGGACAGCAGCCCCTCCCGGTTGGCGGAGAGCACGATGGCGCCGCAGGCATCGGTCGATGCGCTGATTTCAAAGCCGTCTTGCCAGTGCAGATCCATGCTTCCTCTGCCGAGAGCAGGCCGGGCTGGCTATTTGCTGACGTGCCTGGGATAGAGCAGGCCGGGCTTGCCGAGGACCACGTGGGCCCTGTCGCTGCCCATGCAGGCATCCACGCCGGGAGCTGCCTTGCCGATCTGCGTGCCAAGGACGAAATCGTAGCCGTTGTCCCAGGAGTTGGGGTCCACGTAGTTGCGGTTGACCCAGCACTCGTTCACGCGCACCGGCTTCAGCGGCTTGAGGCCGGCAAAGTCGCCCTCTTCAGGCTCGAAGTTGTTGACGTTGAATGTCTTGATGGTGACCACTTCGCCCTTGGCGAGCCACACTTCGAAGGAGAGGTCGAAGAACGTGGCCTCAGGGTCTGCCGGCACGAACTTGTAGACTGAGCCCTTGCGGGACTCGAGCTTGAAGGCCCTGCTCTGGGCTGCCCAGCGCTCGACGTCGCGGGCGTTCATGCCGAGGCGTATGGCTATGGACTCCTTCTCGAGGCACTCGTTGAGCTTGTGGAAATTGCGCGTGGCAGCATAGCGCTGGACGGCCTCGTTGAGCGTGGGGCCGTAGGGCTCGGCCTGGACAGGCTGCCCGGCCGGGGCTGCCAGCAGGACGAGGGCGCAGAGGGAGAGGAGCTTGCGGGACATCGTTTCCTCCAGAAGGAAGCTTCAGGGCAGGGGGAGATTCAGGGGCGAGGCCGGACAGGGGCAGGACTGCCCCTTGCCTGTCTGGCTCGGGCCTGGCAGCCTGTACAGGCTGCCTGGTGCCTTGGCTATGCGGGACCCTGGCTATTCGCGTCCTGCGAAGGGGATTTTGAGCGCCTCCTCGGCGACGCGGTCGATGAAGGGACCCATGGGCTGGTCGGGATCCTCCTCCCATTCCTGCGAGACCTTGGCAACGAGCTCGGCGCCCGCGGCCTGGCCCTTTTCGTCGAAGAGCAGGCCCGCCGTGGTCTGCTCGGCGCAGGAGGCAAGGTAGTTGAAGACGGTGTTGCCGCCGCACATGACGGCGCAGCCCGAGTAGTAGGAGCGGAAGGCGGCCGCAAAGACGGCGTCCAGCGAGCCTTTGCCCTCGATCTTGTCGTAGGCCATCTTGCACTCGCCGGGGATGATGCGGGGCGCCAGGAAGAGTATGCTTTCGTCCCAGACGACGATGCGGCGGGCGCGGTCGTCGGCAAGCTCCTGCAGATCCTTGGGCGGGTTGTTGGGCTCGCAGCGCAGCTGGGGCCCGAAGACCTCGCCGGCCGAAGGCAGGCCATAGTCGGCCAGCAGGCCGTCCCTGCGTCCCCAGACCGGCGAGCGGTCGATGTGCAGGGGCGTCGGGCCCTCGATCTTCTGGCCAACGAGATACTGCGTCAGGCCGAGCGCCCTGTAGACGGCGTCGGAGTCCTCCAGCAGCTTCGTAACTTCTTCCCCGCGCGGATGGGGGCCGAGGCGGTCTATGACGTAGGCTTCGAGCTCGGCCTTGAGGCCGGCGCGCTCGGCGCGCTTCACGGCGATGCGGGCCTTCCCGAGGCCGGGGAGCATGCGGATGTTCACTTCCTGGATGATTTCAATCACGGTCAAGACCTCCTTGGCAGGTGCCGCGCCGGCATGCCTCCGGATGCTGGAGGCTCCAGCCAGGGCGAATGCTGGCTGCAGGCACGGGATGAAAGATACGCCGCAACTGGGGGATGTTCAACGGGCGCTCAAGGCCTTCCTGCGGCCTTCGGCAGGAAGAGCAAAGCCGGCTGCGCCTGCAGGAGGCTCCGGGGCCGGACCTTGGCACCTGCGGACCTGCGTCGCGCCGGTTGATGGCTGCGCCTCGCGAATGCGAATCTGCCGCTAGCCGCGTGCCCCCTCTGGCCTGCGACCGCACCGGGAGACGGTGTTCGCCTCCAGCGGTATCGAGGGCTATGCCGTCATGAGAGCCATCGCCCGTTGGGGAGGCGCCGCGAGCCTGCTTCTGGCGAGGCCGCTGTGGCTGCCGCCGGCTGGCGGAGGACTGGACCCATGTCAGGACTGGGCCTTGCGTGCCGCGTCTGCAACTGTTTCAGAAACATCTGCAACGCTGGGCTTGTGAAACGGGATGTTCCAGACGATTCAGACCGTCCGCAGCTCGGCGCAGGCCGCCTGCGAGACGTCTGGAGGAAGCCCCTCTGCAGCAGAGTGGATTTATGGGGGAAAACGGCCGGCAGAGCGTGCTGGCCCGACGTCGCGGAGGGCCGGAGGACTTCCATGAGGAGGCGCCGCTCTGCCATGGCATCGCGCCGGCCGTGTTTGGCACTGTTCTTGCTTAGTTTGAAGCAGGCCAGCTGCTTCGGCTGCTGCGCCTGACTTGCCTTGATGCTGCGCGCTGGCTTCCGAACTCCAGGCGCGCAGGATTTTCCGGACTGGCGTGCAGTGGCTGCCGTCCGTCCGGCGTTTCTCCCTCCTCGGTCCGGCTCCCTTTTCCGGACGGGGACGGGCGCGGAGCGCGCCGATGCGTGGCGCCTGACTCCGCGCCGCAGCAGGCCTTCAAGCCTGCCGGCTGGCTGGGACTTGCTCCTTGGTACGGGCCAGCCGGCAGGCAGCCTGTGCGGAGAGGGACGGCATCGACGAGTCCTGCCGTCGGGCAGGGCGCTTTGTGCCAATGGGGAGCAGACGTCCGTCAATTGACCAGAAGAAGGCGGAAGCCTGCGCCTGTCTGCGGACAGCCGGCTGGCGTGTTCGTCACGCCTCAGGTTGCTTTTGCCCTGAAGGGAAGGCACTATGCCGCCTGGCGGCAGGAGCCCCCCTGCCTGCATGTCAGGCAGCTTCCTGCTGCCTCCCAACATCCTTCCGGAGACGCCCCATGCTCGACAAGCTGCTTTCCTTCTTCACGCGGCGCAAGCCCCTCGGCCATCCCGTGCGCGCCGGCCTCCACGTGGACATCCCGTCCGGCTGGACGGCCGAGGACAACGGCGACGGCACCCTGCTGGCCCGCACCGGCACCAGGGAGCGCTTCCGCATCGTGTGCTGCCGGGACAAGAACCCGTCCGCCAGGGATCTGGCCGACCAGATAGCCGGCGCCAGGGACGCCGGCATGGAGCTCACCTACGTGCGCCTGACGGGCCGGGGCCAGGCCTGCCGTCTGGCCGGCACCCTGGCCGGCCAGCCCGCCCTGGCCGTTGCCGTGGTGGACTCGAAGGGCCAGGGCTGGAAGTTCCTGCTCGAGGGCAGCGCCGACAGGCATCTGCTCGCCGACTTCGGCTCCCGCCTTGCCTGGGAGAAGAAAATCGACGGCCTCAAGAAGACCATGCTCTACGCCTTTCAGGACAACGAGGAGCGCAGCCTTGGCGCACAGGCCTGCATCACCGTGCCTCCGCAGTGGAGCGCCGTGAACGTGGCGGGCGGGGTGCTCCTCAAAAGCTCCGGCAGCGAGGCCGACTCCTTCCGCATCGAGACGGCCGAAGCCTGCGGGCGCTCGGCGGAGGATCTCGCCGAGGAGCTCATGGCCCGGGACGGCATCGAGATGCGCGTCACGGGCGGCACGGGCCTGCGCGACGCGAAGCGGCAGTGGCGCGATCTCCAGGGCGCGGCAGGCGGCCTTCCCGCCGTGGCCCGCGTCAGCGTCGACGATTTGACCTCAGCCCGGATCTGCGTCCTCACGGGCGTTGCCGACAGCCCGGACACCATCTTCGTCTTCGAGGACCGCATCCACGAGAACGCCAGGCCCCAGTTCCGCGACGTCTGCACCGGCATCCAGGCCAGGGTGCCCCGCGGCTGGACCTGCGTCAACGCCGACGGCGGACTTGCCATGCAGAGCCAGGACAGGGACGCCTCCTTCGTCCTGCTCTGCCGGCCGCAAGAGGCAGTCTCGCCTGCAGTCCTGCTCGGGGAGGCCGCCAGGCTGGCAGGCCTCGCGTCCTTCGACGCCGGGGACGGGGCGCA